>JAUOZS010000001.1:1473928-1789642 GCA_032334055.1 Selenomonadales bacterium 4137-cl
ACCGTCTGCCCGACCTGCGAGCAGCCCCTACCGATGGAACGGCTGCAGGAAGCCCGCGACAAGGCTGAGGCGCAGTTTAACCTCGACAAGGCCACGCAGCTGGAGGCGAACGTCGCCACCGGCCGGCAGACCAAGGCCGCCCTCGACGAGGCCAAGGCCGCGAATGAGCGCCTGCAGGCCGACATCGACAGCATAGAGGCGGCCAAGGCTTCGCTTGCCGAGAAGATCGGCATCCTGCAGTCCGAGATCGACGCCATCACCGCCACAGCCACCGACCTGTCCGCCAACCCTGACTACGTCGCCGCGCTCAGGGAGCGCACGGCCATCGAGGACAAGATCGCCAAGCTCACCACCGACCGCGCCGGCCAGCTCGCCGAGATCAAAACCTCCATCGAAACCCGCGAGAAGGCCATCCGGGCGCTCAACGGCAACTTCGCCGCCATCGAGCAGAGCGCACAGGGACGCAAGCGCATAGCTGAGCTGGAGGCCCAGGAGAAGGCGCTCGCCGCCGAGTTCGAGCAGCTTGAGGGCGAAAACTTCCTCTGCGAAACCTTCTTGAAGGCGCAGGCCAACCTGCTCGAAAAGCGCATCAACAGCAAATTCAAGGTCGCCCGCTTCCGGATGTTCAACCAGCTGGTCAACGGCGGCATCGAACCCTGCTGCGAACCCCTCGGCCCCGGTGGCGTGCCGTACAGCAGCGGCCTGAACAACGCCGCGCGCATCAATGTCGGCCTGGACATCATCAACACCCTGGCCGCTCACTACGGCTTTGAGGCGCCGATCTTCGTCGACAATGCCGAGGCCGTCACCCAACTGACCGAAACCACCGCCCAGGTCATCCGCCTGGTCGTCAGCGAGCCCGACAAGGCGCTGCGGGTGGTAGGAGCCCAAACACTCTTTAAGGAGGCTAGTTAAATGGCTGAAAACAAAAACGCCGTCGAAAAGGCGGAAAAATCGATGTCCGCGCGCTTCATGGAAATGGTGTTCAACGAGTTTACCAGCGGCGTCGGCGAGCTGTCTCTGACCGATTCGCAGCGGCGCCTGGCGCAAAACTACTTCATCGTTCTGGATTCCGCGCTTAAGACGGCGGAAGAGAAGCGCGTCAAGGGCAACGCCGGAAAAGAAGACAGGTATAAAAACAACCTGCCTTATACCTGGGCGAACGTCGACCTCGAAACGCTTTCCCGCAACGTCGTCTCCGCTGCCCGCATGGGCCTCGACCCGCTGCAAAAAAACCACATCAACATGGTCCCGTTCAAAAACAACGCCATCCAGAAATACGGTATCGGCTTCATCGACGGCTACCGCGGGCTGGAGGTCAAAGCCACCAAATACGGTCTGGACGTTCCCGTCGCCGTGATCGTAGAGGTTGTCTATTCGACCGACACCTTCAAGCCGATAAAGAAAGACCTCCGCAACAACGTCGAGTCGTTTGAGTTCGAAGTCAACAATGCCTTCGACCGCGGGGAAATCATCGGCGGCTTCTACTACCTCGTTTACTCCGACCAGACCAAAAACCGGCTTGTCGTTATGAGCAAAAAAGAGATCGAGAAGCGCAAGCCGGCCCATGCCTCCGTCGAGTTCTGGGGCGGCGAGAAGGACGTCTGGGAAAACGGCAAAAAGGTCGGCAAGGAGAAGGTCGAGGGCTGGTATGAGCAGATGGTCTATAAGACGCTTTACCGGGCCGCCTACGGCAGCATAACGGTCGACAGCACGAAGATCGACGCCGACTACATGCGACTGGCCCAGGCTGAGAAATCTTTCAGCGAAGGCAAAATCGAGGACGAGATCGCCGAGCACGCCAACAGTCAGACCCTCGACATCGCAGCCGAGGTCATGCCGCCGGATTCCGGTGAGCCCATCGGCGACGCCAATGGCCCGAGCACACCGGCGCCCGCCGCCAAGGCCAACGTCACCGAGCACCCCGCCGCCAAGGCCCAGCAGACCACCCTCGCCCCCACCGGCACCGACGGCCCCGGATACTGATGGACATCGATATCCTCGCCAGCAGCAGCGCCGGCAACGCCTATCGCGTCAGTGACGGCAAGACCGGCCTCCTGCTGGACTGCGGCCTCGCCTGGCGGGAGATTCAGCGGATCCTGCACTTTCAGACATCGGCGCTCGCCGGTATCCTGCTCACCCATGAGCACGGTGACCACGCAAAGGCCGCCAGGGACGCCGCGAAGGCGGGGCTGGACATCTTCTCCGGGCAGGGCACATTCGACGCTCTGGCGCTGTCAGGGCACCGCTGCCACCCCGCCAAAGCCCGGCACCAGTTCCGCCTCGGCACCTTCACCGTGCTGCCATTCGATACCGTCCACGACGCGGCCGAGCCCCTGGGCTTCCTTCTGGCCAGCGGCGACGAGAAGCTGGTCTACCTGACCGACACGGCCTACAGCCGCTATATGTTCCCTGGATTAACCCATATACTCGTCGAGGCCAACTACAGCGACGACATTCTGCGGGAGCGCGTCGAGAGCGGGGAGGTGGATGTGGCCATGAAAAGCCGCCTGCTACGGTCGCACATGTCATTGCAGACCTGTAAAGAGTTCCTGCTGGCCAATGATTTATCGCAGGTCGAGGCCATTTATCTGATTCACCTGAGCAACGGCAACAGCGACGCCGCCCGCTTCAAGCGCGAGGTACAGGCGGCGACAGGAAAGCCCGTCTACGTGGCGGGATAGGAGGTAGGCCATGCCTGACCGCTGCCGCCGCTGTGGCCGCTACAAGCGTCCCTCCTTCGACGAGCTCTGCCCCCGCTGCCGGCGGCGTCACGGCCGGGCCATAGCCTTCGACTTGTTCCGGCCGGCGTTTGAGCCGGGAATAAGCGCGCTGGAGCGCCACCGGCGAATCAATGAGATTCTTGGATTGAGGTGAAAAAATGACTAGATACCTGAAGGATACCATTCAAGATTTACCGCCCCTGCCCGTCGACGGATTAACTCAGGAGCAAATGAACAGGGCCAAAAAAACGGTAGCCATTACCGTTGAAGTCGACGGACAGAAATACAAAGAGGAGTATGACACCACCCGCGGCTTCGTTCTCTTTATTGACAGGGAGGACACGGACGGCGTCCCGGTTACTCAAAACAGGGCACTAGCCACTGACCTTATGATGATAAAGAGTCTGATCTCGATTATGACAATGATGGAGAACTCTTTCCCGATGTTTGGCCTTCTGAGCAGCGAAATCCGTAAAGCGTTGCTGAGGCGGTCATGAGCGGCAAAGTAATCGACCTGGCCGCCTGGCTGGCGAACAGCCACATGATCGACGGGCGGCGCCGGCAGATCAGCGCGCGGACCATACGGATCGTAAAGACGAAGCAGCTGCTCACCGGCGGCCGGCCGGGCGGGGACTGCGCATAAGGAGGTTTTTTCTTGGATTCAGATTTCAAATATACGCTCATCGTCAGCCAATTCTACCACTCTTACCACATGTTTATCGTCAAGTTTGATACCGAGATGTTTTTAGCAAAGGCAAAACTTCTGACGGAAGACTTGGAGAGCTATAAAAGGGTATCTGACGAGAAGAGAGATTATCGTTACGGCGACCTCGATTATTACAAGGACAGCAAAATTCGTCGCCGCTATAACGTCAACGACCAAGGAGACATCTACTTTATCAACCATACGCTTTTGGACGATTGCTTGAGCGATTCGAATTATTACCGAGATGAGAGCAAAAAAGCATCTCGTGGTTATACCCGAGTTTTAATTAAGGAGCGCATTTATGAACACCACAACTACGGTACGGTAAAAGCGCTCGTGCAAAAGCACTTCGAAATTGCCTAATCACCGAACCCCATGAAGAAAGCCGAGGTGGTGCCTATGCGCCGCCCGCCCGGTTGAAAACGGATACACCTCGCCTGACGGCCGGGAACACGACAAAGGCGGCTAGATAATCAGTAACCTCATACTGTTACAGGGGCCAGATGGGGGCCATTACGGCCCCCGGCCCGCTCCTCGAATCTGATTTTGGGAGATGAGAGATATGAAAAAGAAGGCCAAACGAAATAAGCCGCGGAAACCCTGCGGCTTTTGCTGTGCCCGGAAGGGGGCGCGGTAGATGGCAAGTCGTTCAGTGGTAAAGCCTATTCCTGAGCTCAACATGTCAAAGGTGATCGCCGCGCTTCGGGGCCATCAAGTTGGCCTATATAGTGGCGACGATGGAATAAACCTTGTAACCAACACGCAGATCATGCTTGTGCTGAGTGACGACGAGCTATGGCACGTTCAGGCGTCACTGCGGCTCCGCGAGGTAAATGGGTGGTATTATCCCGGCAATCAGCGCCCGCACAAAGACTTCCCCGAGAGTGCCCGCGGCATAATCGCAAGTGCCATCAATGCCCAAAATGTTACTCTCGAACTGACCGGATTGACAGAGCATAATGACAAAGCTTACCTTGCCCGCGACGGCGGGTATGTCCTGATAGACCAAAAGTACATCGACATTTTCAACGTCATCAAGACAGCAGAGCAGCAGGCCGACAACCCCAACAGCACTGTTCTTATCAACGGTAAGCACCTTATCTGCCCAATCGTGGGCATAGTTAGCAAGTATTTATTGCCTCTTCAAGCTAGACAACGGGAGGCGGTATAAATGGACCCCTTCACCCGCGAACGCGCCGGCACCGGCGTTGACGAATGGGCCAAGCATCGCTACAACATCGGCCGCGGCTGCAGCCACAACTGCGCCTATTGCTACGCCCGGGCCGACGCCGTCGACCGATGGAAGCGCATCCGGCCGGAGGACTGGACAACCGAGCGCATCAACCAGGCGGCCGTCGACAAGCGCTGGTATAGCAAAGCCGACGACGTAATCATGTTTCCCACCACCCACGACATTACGTCGATCTACCTGGAGTCGGCCGTCATTGCCCTCAGTCGCATGCTCGCCGCTGGCAATGATGTCCTGATCGTCAGCAAACCTCACCTCGATTGCATCGAGCGGCTCTGCGCGGAGCTTACCGATTACCGCCGGCAAATACTTTTCCGATTCACCATCGGCAGCATGGACGCCGACACCTGCGCACTATGGGAGCCGGGGGCGCCGCCGCCGGAGGAGCGCATTAAATCACTTTTGTTTGCCAGAGCAGCCGGCTTCAACACCTCCGTCTCTATCGAGCCAAACCTGGGCGGCGTACTCAATGCTGTCAGCGTTGTTGAGGCAGTCGATATTTACGTCACCCACGACATCTGGATCGGCAAGATGAACAAGATCGACCAGCGGGTAAAGGAGCAGAGCCCGGAGCTGGCCGAGGCCATCGCTCGGCTGAAGGTCGCCCAGAACGACACCAATACGATGCTGCTCTATCACTGCCTGCGCCAGAACCCGAAGGTAGCCTGGAAGGACAGCATCCGGGAAGTGGTGGCGAGATGTTCGGTACCCCAATAACGCAGCGGCAGGTCCGCTCCTGCCGCGTCTGGGCCGCCGATGGAGAAGAAGCCTGGCGCAAGATTGCCGCTATGCTCAAAGATGAGGGCCTGACGCCTGTGCAGCCGCCGCGGGTGCGGGAGCTGGCGGTAGAGTTGGAGGGCCTGATCTGGTGGGAGTGCCAGGCATTATGCGAGGGGT
This sequence comes from Selenomonadales bacterium 4137-cl, assembly GCA_032334055.1. Taxonomy (NCBI): domain Bacteria; kingdom Bacillati; phylum Bacillota; class Negativicutes; family Acetonemataceae; genus Anaeroselena; species Anaeroselena agilis. The sequence continues at coordinate 1,479,504 of JAUOZS010000001.1, forward strand.
GATGATGATGACAATAGACGAAGTAGCCGCAGCCCTGCGCCGCCTTCGCGTCCCCAAGATCATTGACGAATACAAGTTGCAGTCCATGGTGGCGGACGTCCTACGAGAGGCCGGATTGCCTGCGGAGAAGGAATATCGCCTCGGCCCCCGGAGCCGCATCGACTTCCTCGTCGAAGGCGGTATCGGGGTGGAAGTTAAGAAAGGCAAGCCGCCCAAGCTCGCGGTGATCGCCCAGATTGAACGCTACGCCGCCTGCCATCAGATAACAGGCATCATCCTTATCGTAGAGCAACTGATCCACGACGTACCCAAAGAGATTAGCGGCAAGCCCTGCCTGCTGATCGCACTCAATAAATTATGGGGTATCGCTTTATGACCGTTCCGCAATACCTGCAGTTCCCCTCTGAAGCCGAGTATTATTACGGCACCCTGACCTTCAACGAACGAAAACAGGACTGGGAAATAGAAGGGGAGCCCTGCGTCATCGAAATCGCGCAGCGCCTCTTTCCCGGCTCCAAAACCTATGACCGCACCCGCGTCCGCTTCCGCACCAACCGGCGCACCAACGGCGACCTTAACTGGCTGATGCTCCGCTACCCTCTCCGAATCGCCGATGAAGCGAAGTGGCGGCAGACGTATGAGGAAACCGTCCAGCATGTCCTAAAGCGGGAGGCCATCAACAAGGCCCCGACGAAGGTCACGCCCCCGCCGGCATTTACCGGGACGCTCAGGGAGTACCAGAAGGAAAGCTTGGCCCACCTGATGCACAACCGGCGAACACTCGACGCTGACGAGATGGGCCTGGGCAAGACGCCGATCGCGCTGGCGTTCCTCTCAGCGGTGAACGCCTGGCCGGCCCTGATTGTCGTTCCTCCGCACCTTATTCTGGGGTGGCTCGACAAGATTGCCCAATTCCTCGACCTCCCGCCGTCGATAGGGCAGGCGCCAACATTGTTTAGCAAGGGCAAGGCAGTACCCCCGTTCGTCCATGTCATCAAGGGACTGAAACCCTACGACCTGCCGACTGCTGACATCTACATCATGCACTACCTCATCCTGCGAGGCTGGAAGAACGAACTGCCGGAATACGGCTTCAAGACGGTGATCTTCGACGAGATCCAGGAGCTCCGGCACCGGCAAACGGAGAAATACTCCGCCGCCTCGCTGGTGGCGGACAAGGCCGAGAATGTCATAGGATTATCCGGTACCCCGATTTACGGCCGCGGCGGCCAGATATGGAACGTCATGAACATCATCGACTTCCATTGCCTCTCGGACTGGGAGAGCTTTTCGAGAACATGGTGCTATGGCTACGACGGCGATATCGTCACCGATCCGGCTAACCTCGGCGACTACCTAAAGCGCGAGGGCCTGATGATCCGCCACACCAAGGCCGACGTTCTCGGCGAGCTGCCGCCTAAGCGTCGAGTGGTTGAGCCTATCGAATCCGATCAGGCCGTATTCAGCAACCTGATACGCGAAGCCGTCGAGAAGGCCCAAGGTTACGACGCCATCAAGGACATGCTGGAGAAGGGCAGAGTGAAGAGGGAGATCGAGGGAGCGGCCCGTATGGCTACCGGAATAGCCAAGGCTTCCGCCGTCTGCGCTTTCGTCAGGATGCTGCTGGAGGCCGGGGAAAAAGTGCTGTTGTTCGCCTACCATCACGCGGTGTTCGACATCTACATGGAGGAGCTGCGGGAATTCCGTCCGGGCAAGATCACCGGCCAGGAAGATGCCGCCGCTAAGAATGAGGCGGTGGAGATGTTTAAGAGCGGCATGACGCCCCTCTGCTGTATATCTCTCCGGACGGCGGCCGGCCTCGACGGCCTCCAGGTCGCAACCAGCGTCGTATTCGGAGAGCTGGACTGGTCGCCGGCGATCCACTCCCAATGCGAGGACCGTGCCCACCGCATCGGGCAGGAAAACTCCATCCTCTGCTATTACCTCGTTAGCGAGGACGGCTCCGACGAGACTATCCAGGAGGCTCTGGGGCTTAAGACGGAGCAATTCCTCGGCCTCATGGGAGACAAGGCGGAGACCGAAGAGGACCGCGCTATAGCCCAGACGGTGGCCACACAGCACATGAGTAATCTGGTCGAGAAGATCAAGGCTATCAAGCTGAACAAAGTTAAAAGCCCGGCATAAAGCCGGGCCGGTGTAGGGGCCAAGAGGATGTGGCAGAAGGTCCCCTCGGTATAGTATATGCTTTCGGGGTGAGATATGAACTATCAGCAATTTTTACTCGACAAAATGGAGCTCGCCAAAGACAGCGGCTTCGACATATCGATCGACGACATCAACCCCGCGCTAAAGCCCCACCAGCGGGAGGCCGTCAGGTGGGCCATTAGGGGAGGACGCCGGGCGCTGTTCGAATCCTTCGGCCTGGGCAAGACGGTCCAGGAACTTGAATGGTGCCGGATCATCATCGCCAAAGAGGGAGGCAAGGCCCTGATAGTCCTCCCCCTGGGCGTGAAGCAGGAATTCACCCGCGACGCCGTGCAGCTGCTCGGCATGGATCCTCCGCAATACGTCCGGACGATGGCCGAAGTCGCCGCGGCTGAAGCCGACATCCTTATTACCAACTACGAACGGGTAAGGGACGGCGATATCGACCCCATGTATTTCACCGCCACCTCCCTCGACGAAGCCTCTGTCCTCCGGAGCTACGGCAGCAAGACCTATCAGACCTTCCTCGACAAGTTCAAGGGCGTCCGGTATAAACTTCTCGCCACGGCCACGCCGGCGCCCAACCGCTACAAGGAGCTCATCCACTACGCTGGATACCTGGAGATCATGGACACCGGCCAGGCCCTGACGAGATTCTTCCAGCGCGACAGCACCAAGGCCAACAATCTGACCCTCTACCCGCACAAGGAAAACGAATTCTGGCTGTGGCTTTCGAGCTGGGCCATGTTCATCACCTCGCCCTCCGACCTCGGTTTCGACGACACCGGCTACGTACTGCCGCCGCTCAAAATCAACTACCACGAGATCCCTGTCAACCACTCCGCCGGCCTCACCGAAAAGGACGGCCAGGTCAAGCTCCTGCGGGATGCAGCTGTTTCCCTGGCCGACGCCGCCCGGGAAAAGCGCGACAGCATCAATGCCAGGGTGGCGAAGATGGCCGAGATCGTCAACAAGGATCCCGATGATAGCTTCATCCTGTGGCATGATCTCGAGGATGAGCGACACGCCATCAAAAAAGCCCTGCCCGCCGCGGTCGATATCTACGGCAGCCAAGACTACGACATCCGCGAGCAGCGGGTAATCGACTTCAGTGACGGCAAGATCAGGCTATTCGCCACTAAAAAAGAGCTTTCCGGCCAGGGCTGCAACTTCCAGCGCCACTGCCACAGAGCCATCTTCATCGGCATCGACTACGAATTCAACGACTTTATCCAGGCTATCCACCGCATCTACCGCTTCCTCCAGACGGAGCAGGTTGTCATCGACATCATCTACACCGAGAGTGAGCAGCAGATATTGAAAGTCCTGCTCGAAAAATGGCGGCAGCATGACGAGATGGTCGCTAAGATGACCGCCATAATCAAAAAACACGGCCTGTCCAGCACCTCATTGGCAGACAAAATGGCCAGGTCAATCGGAGTTGAGAGAGTGGAAGTCAAGGGCAAGCACTTCACCGTCACCAATAACGACTGCATCCTCGAAACTGAACGGATGACAGCTGACACCATCGACATGATCGTCACGTCCATCCCCTTCAGCAACCATTACGAATACACTCCATCCTACAACGACTTCGGCCACAACAAGGATAACGAGAAGTTTTTCGAGCAGATGGACTTTTTAACCCCTAACCTCCTCCGGATACTGAAGCCCGGTCGGATCGCCGCCATCCACGTCAAGGACCGTATCCTGTTCGGCAACGCCACCGGCACGGGCATGCCCACCGTCGACCCCTTCAGCGACCTCACCGTCGCCCACTTCCTCCGTCACGGCTTCCAGTACATGGGCAGAATCACCGTCGTCACCGACGTGGTGAGGGAGAATAACCAGACCTACCGCCTCGGCTGGTCGGAGCAGTGCAAAGACGGCTCGAAGATGGGTGTCGGCTGCCCGGAGTATATTCTGCTCTTCCGTAAGCTCCCCAGCGACACCTCGAAGGCCTACGCCGATACGCCGGTGGCAAAGTCCAAGGATGAATATACCAGGGCCCAGTGGCAAATTGACGCCCACGGATATTGGCGGTCATCGGGCGACCGGCTCATCAGCAAGGACGAACTGGCCGCGCTGCCCGTCGATAACCTCCAGGCCGTCTACCGAAAATACTCGAGGGAAAGCGTCTACGATTACCACCAGCACGTCGCCCTGGCGAAGAAGCTCGACAAGGACGGTAAACTGCCGGCAAGCTTCATGGTGGTCGCCCCCGGATCCTGGACGGATGGAGTATGGGACGATATCAACCGCATGAAGACGCTCAACACGAAGCAGTCGCAGAAGCGTAGGGAAATGCACGTCTGCCCGCTGCAGCTTGATATAGTCGAGCGGCTGATAAACAGGTACAGTAACCCCGGCGAGGTAGTATTCGACCCGTTCGGGGGGATCATGACGGTCCCCATGACGGCCGTGAAACTTGGCCGCTATGGACAAGCCTGCGAACTCAACAGCGACTATTTCAGGGACGGCCTGGGATACATGCAGGTGGCCGAGGCAATGAGGGACGCGCCGACGCTGTTTGACTTCATCGACGAGGGCATGGGGCACGCGATGCGCCTCGACGGAGTGAAAGGGGAGGCGGGATGATGAACCGTTACAAAGCTCTACACCTATTCTGCGGCTCTGACGGCCGGCGGGGTATGGGTGAGGGAGGAGCGGGAGATATGCGCGTCGCTCTCATCCAAGTAGACGGCAAACTGCCTAACCTTGCGCTCATGAAACTGAGCGCATACCACAAGGCCCGCGGCGACGACGTAATCCTCTACCGCAACCCCGACGACTATCTACTCGGCCAAGACCTCTTTTACCCCATCGACAAGGCCTACGCAGCAGTGATTTTCGATGATTCGGTAAAGAAACGCTCACTGCGGCTGGCGAAGCAGCTGGCAGCCGCCGGCGTCGAAGTCGGTGGCACCGGCTGGAGCCTGGAGAAAACCCTGCCGACCGAGATCGAGGCCTTACCCGCAGACTATGACCTCTACGGCATCACCTACGGCTTCGGCTTCACCTCCCGCGGCTGCATCCGCTCCTGCCCCTTCTGCGTCGTCCCCAAGAAGGAAGGCACTATCAGGCACGTCGCCTGGCCGTCCGAGATCGCGAACCCCAAGTCAAAGGCATTGGTGCTGCTCGATAACAACTTCCTTGCCTCGCCGCTGTGGCGCGATAAGGGCCAGCAGATCATCGACAACGGCTACAAGGTGGACTTCACCCAGGGCCTCGACATCCGCCTTGTCACCGACGAAGCCGCCGACTACATAGCCAAAATGAAGCACGGCCGGCGCATCCACTTCGCTTTTGACCACATCAGCGATGAGCAGATCGTCCGTAGCGGGATCGAGAAGCTGTTGGCCAGAGGCCTCAAAGGCGACGACCTCTCCTTCTACGTCCTCACCAATTTCAACAGCACTCACGAAGATGACCGCCGGCGAATCGACATCCTCGACGAATACGGCGCCAACCCCTTCATTATGGTCTTCGACAAGCGGAAAGCGCCGGAGATCACACGGCGCCTGGCACTCTGGTGCAATAAATACTGGTCGAAGAAGGCCTGCCGGTTCGAGGACTTCGACCGCAAGGCATACCGGCAGAAGAAGCGCCTCGATTATCAACCCGGGGAGGGAGAGATATGCGCTACATCATAGCCCTGGTCATCGCCCTGCTCGCGGCCCAGGCATACACCTACAGTCTGGCCGCCGACGCACGGGCCGAGAACGCCGCCCTGCGCCGCGAACTCAACCGCGAGCTGCACAACGTCAAAGGCCATCTGCATGATCAGGCGCAGACGATACAGCACCTGACGCACCCGGCGACGATGCACCGGCGCACGATTGATTGGCTATATGGGCAGGGTGAGTTTAAGAAGTGAAATTTTTTCGAAATCCGTACAGTTTTTTTGGCAATCGGCCTCATGCGCGGGCTACAATGGAAGGCAAACATGAGAGGGCGGCCGCCGTGGTCGCCCTGGTGGGAGTGGGAGAGCATGCCGAATCGGATTATCAAAGAGAGTATCTGCACCAGCGACAACCTCGATGAACTATCACCAGAAGAGGAGCGATTCTTCTTTCGGCTGATAGTCAACTGTGACGACTACGGGCGCATCGACGCGCGGCCCGCCATTTTACGCAGCAAGTGTTTCCCGTTGAAAGTCGATGAGATCGAGCTCGTCGACGTTGTCCAATGGGTAAGCTCCCTCTGCGCCCAGGAACTATGCTATGTTTACCTTGCGCACGGCCGTCCGTACCTTCAGATTACCACATGGAAAAACCATCAACAGGTGCGCGCGGCCAAGAGCAAATACCCCGACCCCCACGACCCAAATTCAGAGGTTATTACACTTGATATCATTTGCAATCATTTGATATCAAGTGATGACAAATGTCCCCGTAATCGTATTCGTAATCGAGAATCGAAAAACGTTCTTCTTAGTATGGGAGATAATACCCGCTCTGTGGATATTGTGGATAAGTCAAAGCCTGAACCAACAACAGAGCAGGCTGAACCTGAAGCGGAAGGCTCTGTCGATGTTGTGGATAAGTCGGGGGGAGAGCCGGGGAGTGCTGATTTCATGGCCTTTTGGGGCGTTTATCCTAACCGGGCGCACATGACGAAGGCTATAGAGGCTTACGAGAATGCGGTCGCCGCCGGTGAGTCGCCGCAGGCCCTTATGCTCGCTGCCCGTGGATATGCTCGGCACGTTCGGAATAAGCGGTTGGCTACCGCCGACATTACGGAGCCGGATGTGTTTATCGCGGAGGGTATATGGATGGTGTACGCGCCTGTGAGGCGAGCGGTAGGAGGTGATGGGTTTGGATAAGGCAGTGATTATCGTCCCCGGTATCCCGCCGAGTATAAATCGCTGGAGCCGACTTCACTGGACGAAGCAACGGATCATAAAAAACGAGTGGCGGATCATCGTCTGGGTGTCGGCATACATGGCAAAGGCGACTAAATTGCGGCTGGAGCGGGCGAGGGTGCGAATAACTTACTATTTCGCCACACATCGCCGGCGCGATAAAGACAATTATGCGCCGAAGATGCTGATGGACGGGCTGGTCAAAGCCGGGGTGCTGGTGGACGACAACCAGGACAGACTTGACCTTGACTGGGGCTTTGCGCAAGGGAGCCCGGAGCGGACTGAGATTGTGATCGAGGAGATCGGGAGGGTGGTGTGAGGGTGATTGACCGGGAAATGATTCATCTGGCGCTGGAGAACGCCAGGCAGACGATAACTCTTAGTCCGGTACCGCCGGAGAAGTGGCCATACCGGCCGGCGGGGCTGAAGGAAGTATGGCGTAACCAAAAATATCTTGTCCAGGTATTCGACGAGCCCGGCGGGGTGGAGCGCCTTTCGGTGGTTAGGTCGATACGGACGGCCGGAGAATGGGCGGACGGCATCCCATGGGAGGAACTGCAGCAGCTGAAGCGTGAGTGCGGCCGCGGGGACCGCTGGGCGGTGGAGATGTATCCGGCGGACAGCGATGTGGTGAATGTGGCAAATATGCGGCATCTGTGGGTGCTACCGGCGCCGCCGATGGTCGGGTGGAGGAAAGGCGTTTCGTATTAAGTGTAAATCCACTATGTAAACATACATGCGCTGCGCCGGGCTAATCAATGCTAACTCCCGCGCGCGTGAGGAGAGGAGTGACCATCATGAGCCGAAAACCAATCCCCGATGAAGAGCAGGCCAAACGAGAGCAAGCCTGGCTCGACAGCCTCTGTGACGATCATGCCGGCCAGCGCGTCGGCCTACTCGGCGCATCGTACCGGCAGTGGCGGCAGAGGCAAATGGACATGCCCAGCAACGCCGGGATATGCCCGGTGTGTGCGGCGGCGAGGAAGAGGAGGTCGGGGTAGGTGGCCATTGAATATTTAGCCCAGCCTAAAGGGTCAAACCTCTGCGGGCAGACGTCGGTCGCCATGCTGGCCGGCATTACGCTAGAAGAAAGCGTCCGGGTCTTTGGCACCAAGGGCGTTACCACGACGCGACAGGTCGTCGATGCCCTTCGAAGACTGGGCGTTAGCTGCGGTGACAAGCTTTGCCGAATTACCCGTCGCTGCGGTCTGCCGGCGTACTCTTGCATCGTCAGCACTCGTATCAGGTGGGATGGCAGGGCCTGGGGACATTGGGCTGTATGGCACAATGGTCGATTTTACGACCCCGGCTTCGGAATTATTGACAACTACCCGCCACATATACGAATCGCATCGTTTTTGCCGGGCGGAAATACGCGGGAGGAGGACACACCGTGAAAGCACTAACTTTGTGGGAGCCCTGGGCCTCGCTGATCGCCCTGGGCGCGAAGAGGATCGAGACGCGCAGCTGGCCGACGAACTACCGGGGGCCGATCGCGATTCATGCGGCGAAGAGCCGGAAGTTTTGGGGGTTAGTTGCCCAGGAGCCTTTTACTTCGGCGGCGACCCAGCCAACGATATTCCATCCCGGCTGCGTCATCGCCATCGCCGACCTGGTCGCCTGCATCGAAATGACGCCCCAGAACATCGCCATGGTCGACGAGCCCGAGCGCAGCTTCGGCCACTATGAGCCCGGCCGCTTCATGTGGCTGCTGGCGAACGTGCGGCGGATCGACCCGGTACCGGCGACCGGCCGGCAGCGGATATGGGAGTGGGAGGGGCCTATTAACTTCATAGCCTAGACAAAAGGGGCGGCTGTGACCGCCCCATCGGCACGTTATTTTGTGGGAGGGATTGGCCTTGATTAAGCGTATTTGCGGTACCTGTCTGCATTACAGCCCGAAATACCCGAACGAATTGGATTGCCATAACCAGCGCTGCATTACCCGCATAGACCGGCCCGAATGGAAGCCCAGGGCGATCACCTGCACGATCTGCGATACGGCCATGATCTACTACGACCACGAATACTTCGAGTGCCCCGACTGCGGCAGCCAATTCTGGCCCTTTGTGGAGGCGATATCGACAAAGAAGGTCGTTCGCCAGGAGTTCGAGAAGGGGCTGGAGTGCGCACGCAGCATGGAAGTAGGCAACCCTGCTATACATGTAAAATCGAAGGTATGCGGAGGTAGCAAGAGCAAACGGAAGAAAAATAAGAACGTTTTACAAAAGAAACCTACATCGGCGATATATAACGAACTATGCGCGAGCAAGGCGAAAAAATCCTAAAAGTTGCAATTTAGCCTAAAACCAAATACAATAAGCGTGAGAAGTGCTGGCTATACAGGTTAACATAATTTTAAGGGTTGGTTAGCTACCGTAAAAGGACAAAGGTGCCTGAACACCATTGTCCTTTCCCATTAGTTTAATCTTTCAGGAGGTTAAGCACATGGAAAAGTCGGAATTGTTGGCTTTGAGTAGGCCGATTGTCAAAGAAGACCTTTTGCAGAGCATTATTTATTTCCTGTTCAAAGGCGACGAAGTTGTATATGTCGGGCAGTCGAAGCATGGCGTGTCTAGGGTTTTTGCCCATATACACCAATCGCCCGGAGACTATAAAAAGTCGTTTGATAGATTCACGATCACACCTTGTGAAGAGAGCGAATTAAACAATCTTGAAGCGTTCTATGTCTTGAAATTCAAGCCCAAATACAACAAAGTCTTCCCGAAGTCGGACAAGTACGTAAATGCCTTTCACTATCTGCAAAAGAGCGAGATCGACAAGATGATCGCCGCAGGCTGTGACTATGTCAGAATTGAGCCGGGTGTCTACATGTCGATTACTGATCTTGAACATTATTACGCCCAAATCAAGGCAGTGTAGATTGCTGCCTAAACGAGAGACCCGCCGCGAGCGGGTCTTTTTTCATGCCCAAAACCGGAGGAGGTGGCCACTGTGCCGACCGTCGAATGCAAGCTCACCGACTGCCGTAGACACGGCCGCGAAATATGCATTGCCAAGCGCATCAGCATTGACGGCTGCGGCCTGGTCGAATGCTATGATCCGGTACCGCGCTCGTCGATCGTGCACGGGCCTTTCCTGAATGACTGCCGCCGGCGTCATGGCAAGTGGCAGCAGAACCGGGGAAATGTCCTAAAATAGGGGAGGCTCTGGCAAAATGAGGTGGTGATGGTGGCCAGTACACATACGCTCGCGGAGCGCGACTATATCCTCGGCATGAGCTACCAGGCCATCGCCGAGAAGCACAACGTCACGATAAACACGGTGAAGTCCTGGAAGGTCCGCTATAAGTGGGAGCGGGACAAGCCGGTCAAAGGCCAAAAAAAAACCGCACACAGCGCACACAAAGTAAAAAGTGTGCACACCTCGGAGAAAGGTGCGCAACCCCCCGAGGAGGAGCTGTCCGAACAGGAGCAGCTTTTTTGCTATCATTACGTCCGCACATGGAACGCTACCCAGGCGTATCTCAAGGCCGGATATAGCTGCAACAAGGCTGCTGCAAAGGTATCTGCCTGCCGGATGCTTCAGCGTCCGTTCGTGAGAGCCGAGGTCGACCGGCTGAGGGAACTATTCCGCATGGATATCCACGTCGACATACAAGACTTCCTCGCCTTCTGCATGAAGGTCGTCGGCGCCGATGTTGGCGACATGCTGACCTTCGGGCAGAAGGAAGTGCCGGTCATCGGCATGTATGGCCCGATTGAACTCAAGGACGAGGATACCGGCGCGAAAACCACACTCATGCAGACAATCAACTTCGTCGACCTAGCCGACAGCGAGCAGCTCGACACCTCCATCATCCAGGAGGTCAAGCAGGGAAAAGACGGCATCAGCGTCAAGCTCGCGGATAAGAAGTGGGCATGGGAGCAGCTGGCCAAATACTTCGACTGGCTGCCGGATAAGTGGCAGAGGTCGGTCGAGGATCGACGCCTGGCACTTGAAGAGCGTAAGGTCGCGGCGATGGAGAAAGGTACCGGCGTGGGCAACGGCCCGGCCGGCGTCCAGATCGTCGACGACATCCCGAGGCGGTGACCGGCATGGAAGTAATCGAGCAGTACCGGCTCACCGACATTATCGCCCCCAGCTTCTACGACGCACACCACGACATCAAGGACGGCTGCCATGTTCATTACTGGTTCAAGGGCGGCCGTGGCAGCACCAAGTCGACCTTCGTCAGCGCCGAGATCATCCTCGGCATGATGCGCGACCCCATGGCAAACGCCCTGGCGCTGCGCAAGGTCAAGGACACGCTCAAAGACAGCGTCTTCGAGCAGTTGACCTGGGCGATAGAGAAGCTGGGTGTTAGCGACTACTGGCATATCAAATACAGCCCGCTGGAGATGACCTACACCCCGACCGGGCAAAAGATACTCTTTCGTGGCGCCGACAAGCCGAAGAAGATAAAGTCGGCCAAGGTGTCCAAGGGCTACTTCAAATACGTCTGGTTCGAAGAGCTCGACGAGTTCGCCGGGATGGAGGAGATTCGCCTGATAATCCAGTCGCTCATGCGCGGCGGCGAACAGTTCTGCATCTTCTACAGCTACAACCCGCCGAAATCGGTGCGCAACTGGGTTAACGAGGAAGTCGCAGTAGCCCGGCCGGACAGGCTGGTGCATCACAGCAGCTACGTCGACGTGCCGAGGGAATGGCTCGGCGTGCAGTTCATCCTCGAGGCTGAGCACCTGAAGGCGGTCAACCCGAAGGCCTACGACCACGAATACGGCGGCGAGGTCACCGGTACCGGCGGCGAGGTGTTCGCGAACGTCAAGCTCAGGCCCATCACCGACGAGGAGATTGCCACCTTTGACAGGATCCGGCGCGGCATTGACTGGGGCTATGCCATCGACCCCTTCTGTTATGGGGAAATGCACTTCGACCGCACGCACCGGCGCCTATATATCTACGACGAGATTTATCTGGTCAATCTCAGCAACCGAAAGGCTGCGGAGATGATCAAGAAGAAAAACCCGCTCAATCGGCCGATCACCTGCGATAGCGCCGAGCCGAAGTCCATCGCCGACATGAAAGACCACGGCCTCCGCGTCAAGGGAGCCCGGAAGGGGCCCGACAGCGTCGAATACGGCATCAAGTTCCTGCAGGACCTCGAGCTTATCGTCATCGACCCGGAGCGCTGCCCAAACACGGCGCGCGAATTCATGAACTATGAGCTGGAGAAGGACGCCAACGGCAACTTCAAGGCCGAATTCCCCGATAAAGACAACCACAGCATCGACATGGCCCGCTACGCGCTCGAGGATGACATGAAGCGCGTCAGACCGCCCATGAGCGTATACTAGGAGGTGATACCTTGGACCCTATCGCCAAATCCTTTGCCGAGTGGCTGAAAAACGAAGAAGAAGCCCGCATGCAGTATTACGAGAAGTGCCAGGCCTACTTCGACGGCGTGCACCCGCTCAAGGTACCGGAGAAATACCGGGCCATTATCCAGCAGGCCTACGGCATCAAGGTCAACTACTGCGCGCCGGTCGTCGAGGCCCCGGTGGCCAGGCTCAAGATCGAGGGTATCACCTGTGAGGACAAGAAGGTGTCCGAGGCGCTGACGAAGGTCTGGAAATACAACCGGATGGACGCCAAGGCCACAAAACTGCACCGCAACGCTATCAAGAAGGGCGACGCTTTCGCCCAGGTATGGCCGCACTTCCCTCCGGGCAGCGCCGTGCCGGACAGGTACGAGATCAAATTCCTCAGCCCTGACAACATCCTGCCGATTTACTCCACCGACGACGCCGAAAGCCTGACGATGGTCCGCAAGCAGTGGATTTCGTTCGACGACCAAGGCCAGCCGGTGGCGCATAAATGGCTGTTTTACCCCGACCGCATCGAGCGCTGGCACTGCCCGCTCAACAAGAGCGTCACCACTATGACGCTCAACGACTTCGCCCGGCTCAACTGGCAAGACGGTGAGCCCGACGGCTTCCCCCCGGTGCTGCCGAACCCTTACGGATACATCCCCATCATCCACTTCCGCAACCGCGAAGACGACAACCCCTTCGGCACCAGCGAGCTCCATGACGCCATGACTATTCAGGACGGCATCAACAAGCTCGTCATCGACCTGATTCGGACGGCCGACTTCCAGGCGTTCAAGCAGCGCTATGTCGTCGGCGTGGAGGAAGAGGAGATCCCGGTCAATCCCGAAAGCGGCCGGCGCGAGCTCTCCAGCAACCCCGGCGACGTGTGGCGCTTCCCCGGCGCCGCCGCCGGCGACCAGGAGGTCACAGTCGGCGAGCTTGCCGAGCAGAATCCTGACGGCATCCTAAAGGCCATCAACGACCTAGTCGACCATCTCTGCGCCGTCACCCGCACGCCGCGCACTGCCCTCCAGGAAAGCGAGGGCACCGCCTCCAGCGGGTTCGCGCTGTCGAAGGTCGAGGCCCCGCTGATCGACAAGGTCAAGGAGAAGCAGACCAGCTTCGGCAACTCCTACGAGGATATCAATCGCCTGCTCATCGCCCAGATGCAGTATCATGGCGACCTTCCGAAGGGCGAGATACCCGACACCGAAATCCTCTGGGCCGCCCTGGAGGCTGCCAGCCCCCAAGACAAGCTCTTCGACGTGCAGCGCCGGCAGATACTGAAGCAGAACAAAGTCATCTCCGCCAAACAATGGGCCATCGAAGAGGGCTACTCCGAGGAGGAGATCGCCGCCATGCAGGCCGACATCCAGAAGGACACCGACGACGACACGGCCGCGCTGCTGGGGCACGCCTTCGACAATAACCCCTTCGGCAAACAGGACGGCCCGGGCGGGAAGCAAGGGCCTAATGGAGGAAATGGCGACGGCGATGGAGAATAATACCAGACTGACCGTAGAGGCAAGGGGGTGATACCATCGATCCGACAAAACTCACTCCATCCGACCGGCTGAAGCAGCTGCAAGAAGCTCGTGGCCCTGACATCCTCGTCGAACGCAAACGCTACGAGGCGCTGCTCAAAAGCCTCGACCCCAAGATAAAGACAGCGCTGTCCGACTACCTCGCTAAGCTGCAGGCCCAGGTCGAAGCCGGCGAATATACCCAGGCGAGCGCAGCTGAACTGCTCAAGCACACGAAAAAGCTCGAGCGCGACCTGAAGCTCATCACCCGGGGGAGCACCGTGATTGCGGTGGACTTCGCAAAAAAAGCAAAGGCCGCTGAGTACGCGCCGTATCTGGCGAGTATGCAGCGGCTTCTCTCTGCCCGCGGGCTGCCGGCTGCCACAATCAGCGAGATGACCAACCTGCAGCGGCTCGTCCCGATGTTCGGCGGCGGTCTCGACCAGAAGATCATCGACGGCGTCTGGAATAAGGTGTGGCCGGACGCGCTCACCGTCGACGACAGGATCCGGCTGCTCAGTCAGCGGGCCCTGAAGTTCAGCGAAGCAACGATAAAGCAGGGCATCCGCGAGGGCAAGAGCGCCTGGAATATCATGCAGGAACTGCGCGGCCATTTCGAGGTCGAAGGTCTCGAACGCAAGGCCGCGTTTCGTTTGACCGCCCACACCACGAATATGGTGTACCACACCGCCCAGGCCGAGATCAGCATCCAGGCGAACTTCGTCATGGGCATCCGCATCGTCCGCGGCATGTACGGCGACGCCGACCCGACCTGCGACATCTGTGACGAGCACGGCGGGCAGGACTTCAAGGAATACTACAAGGACGACTTCGGCGGCCGGAGCTACGACCTCTACGTCATGGCCAACGCGCCTGCCTATCATGTCAATTGTAACTGCGGCGTCGAGGACATCACCGAAGACGCCGCCACCTTCATCCAGAGAGCGAGGGAAGAGAATGGCAAGCGATAAGACTATCGCCGACCACTTCGCGGATATGGAGCGCAAGATCGCGACGGCGACAGCTGCCGACCTGGCTCTGAAGCCCTCGCAAATAGGCAACGCGAAAGAGGTGGATGATTGATGCGCAAACGCCTCTAACTTCATACCTACCGACCGCCCGAAGGGGCGGTTTTTTCATGCCCAAAACGCGGTGAACGGCGTTAAACTCTGCCGCGGAATATGGCCGACGGGCCTTAAACGGGAGGAGACACATGCTCATCAAACTTTATCGACTGTTCAATATGCCCCACTTCGACGCCAATGGTGGCGCCGGCGGAGGGGGAGACGGCGGCGGGGCCGGCGGTGACGGCGGCAACGGCGGCGGTAATGGTAACGGCGGCCAAGGAAACGCCGGCGGAGGCAAGACCTTCAGCCAGGAAGATGTCGACGCGATCATCGCCAAGCGGCTGGCCAGGGCCGAAAAAGACTTCGCCACCAAGATGGAGGAGGAGCGCAAAAAGGCCAGCCTTAGCGAGACCGAAAAGCTCAAAGCCGAAAAAGAAGAGGCCGACAAGAAGGGCAAGGCTGCCATCGAGGCGGCCAATCAGCGGCTTGTCACTGCTGAGGCTAAGGTCCAGGCGGCGGCGCTCGGCGTCCATCCGGACAAGATCACCCACGTCCTTAAACTGGCCGACCTTTCCGGCGCCGACGTCAACGACAAGGGCGAGGTCAACGTCAAAGTGGTCAAACAGGCCATCGAGGCCGTACTCAAAGACCTGCCGGAACTCAAAGCCGGCGGCCAGGGCGGGGCAAACCTGGGCGGCAACCCGAACTTCAAGGGCACCGCCCGAGACATGAACAGCTTTATCAGACGCGCCGCAGGGCGCTAATTCAATTTCAAGGAGGTATTTCGATATGTCCAAATTCAAGTTCGACATGCAGCTTTTCGCCTACAACGACAAAATCGCCCGCACCGATGTCAACATCCCGGAGGAGGTATCCAAGGAGATCCTCCAGGACATCCCCAAAGCATCGCTGATGATGCAGCTGATGCGCAAGCTGCCGAACATGGCCCGCGGCGTGGCCAAACTGCCGGTGCTGTCCACCCTGCCCAACGCCTACTTCGTGAACCCGACCGACACCGGCCACAAGCAGACCACCAAACAAGCGTGGGAAAATGTCTCGATCACCGCCGAAGAGATAGCCTGCATCGTCCCCATCCCCGAGGCGGTCCTCGACGACGCCGACTACGACATCTGGGGCGAAGTCAAGCCCCGCATCGTCGAAGCCTTCGGCGCGCTGTTCGACGCTGCCGTCATGTTCGGCACCAACAAGCCGGCCAGCTGGCCGAACGGCATCGTCACTCAGGCCATCGCCGCCGGCCATACCGTCACCATCGGCACCGGCGACGACATCGCTGACGACATCGGCGGCGACGGCGGTGTAATGTCGCTGATTGAGGCCGACGGCTTCTCCGTCAACGGCTTTGCCGCAGCTTCCACCGTCAAAGCGAAACTGCGCGGCCTGCGCGCGAGCACCGGCGAGCTCATCTTCCAGCCCAGCCTGCAGGCGGGGACTCCGTCCACCCTGTACGGCTCGCCCATCGTCTACGACGAAAACGGCGCCTGGAACGACGCTGTCGCCCTGATGGTCGCCGGCGACTTCCGTCAGGCTCTGTACGCCATCCGCCAGGACATGACGTACAAGATCCTCGACCAGGCCGTCATCACCGACGCCGACGGCGTCATCCAGTACAACCTCGCGCAGCAGGACATGGTAGCCCTCCGCTGCGTCATGCGCCTCGGCTGGGTGCTGCCGAACCCGGTCACCCGGAAGAACACCAACAAGGCCACCCGTTGCGCCTTCGGCGTACTCGCTCCCTGAGTAACGGGCCGGCACTAGCCTGCCGGCCTTCAATTTTTCGATAAGGAGGTCCGTAATATGAGCCTTTACCCGTTCAACCCGAAACTCCACCAGAAGATTCAGGGCGAAGACGGCACTACCCCCTGCGACCAGGCTTTCATCGCCCACTACAACGCCGAGCCGGCCGCCGAGGACACCGACGGCATCCATGCTGCCATAGCCTGCACCACGCCGGCTATCAGCGCCACCTGCGTCGTCAAGGCCGCCAGCGCCGAGACCGACATCCTTACTACCACGGCCCCGGCCGCTATCGGCGCCGCTGCCAATGCCCTGAGCATCCTGCTCGTCACCGCCGAAGATGATACCCTGGCTGTCACCGCCGAAGGCGCGGTCATTACCATCGCGCTGGCCAAGACCACGGCCGCGAAAAATGCTGCCGCGCTCATCCAGGCTGCTATCCGGTTGCTCGAAGAGGTCGACGGCGTTGACGTGAGCGCGTTCACCTGCGCGGCCGGCGGCAACTGGGACACGGCGGCTGTGGCCACCGGCGAAGAAGAAGCCGTCGCGTTCGAAGGCGGGCAGACGGCGGCGGCCGATGTGGTCACCACCAACATCACCAACCCCGACGTGCCGCGCAACATCACCGCCACGGCCGGGGGCACCGCCGGCGACATCGGCGCCGTTGCGGTAACCATCGAGGGCACCAACGCCGCAGGTGAGGTCATTTCCGAAACACTGCCGGCGTTTACCGCCAACACGGCCGCCACGAAGGCCGGCAATAAGGCGTTCAAGACCGTCACTAAGATCACCACCCCGGCCCATGACGGTACCGGCGCCACCACGGCGATCGGCTGGGGCAGCAAGCTCGGCCTGGTCCATAAGTTGGCGCATAACACGGTGCTGGCAGCCTACATCGACAACACCATCGAAGACACTGCGCCGACAGTCGCCGTGTCCGCTACCGCCCTGGAGAGCAACACGGTCACTCTGGCCAGCACGCTCGACGGCGACCCGGTCGACGTCTACTACATGGTTTAGGGGGAGGCCTGCGGGCCTCTCTCGTGATAAGGAGGTGCAGCCGTGAAAGTCGAGCTGCTGAAACCTACTTTCTGGAACGGCAAGCCGCGTTATGTCGGTGACGGCCTCGATGTGGAGCAGGCCGTCGGCCGCCGCTGGGTGGCGCGGGGCATTGCCAGCGCCGTTGAATCCGTGTCAGACACACCGCCGCCGCCCGCCACCTCCTCGCCGCCGGCGAAAAGGAGACGGAAATGACAGCCGCTGAAGCCCTCGCCACAATGAAGCGCAAATGCCTGGTGCTGGCCGAGGTATTCACCGACCCCCAGCTGACAGGCTTTCTCGACGACCACCGCACTGGCGCCGGCACGGATGACGACCCCTACGTCTACGACGTGCGCCGCTCCATTTACGACGCCCTGACCTCGGCCGCCACCGTCGAGCACAACAGCTTCAGCCGCGGCGGTGTCAGTATCAGCCGCACCGACTTCCTGAGGCTGCGGAGGCAGTTCGCGACGGCCGGCACCATTTCGGCGGTTCGCACCGTGGAGGAGCTGAGCGACGATGCGCTTCCCGAATAGCCGCGCACTGACAGTGCTCGACCCGGTAGAATCGACGAACGAGATGCAGGAGATCGTCGTCACCTACCCCGGCCCCGGGGCGACCATCCAGGGCGAGATATGGCCGCTCAAGGTCAATGCCAGCCGCGGCATCATGGGCGTGACCGACACATCGACACACCAGCTGTTCACCACCGGCCAGGTCGCCCAGAATCAGCAGGTAGTCGACGGCGCCGCCGCCTACCTCGTGCAGTACGTCGCCGAGTGGGGGACGCACCGGGAGGCGGTCCTATGCCCGATGTAGAGGTCAAAGTCGAAGGCTTCAGCGACCTGCTGCGCAACATCAAAGCATTCGGCAGCGCTGCCGAGGCTGGCGCCGTGGCCGCCATGGCCACCGTGACCGGGGAGATCGCCGAATACGCACAGGCCAACCACTCCTTCCAGAACCGGACCGGCAACCTCGAGGCGTCAATCCACCCGCTTCCGGTGGAGAAGGAAGGGGAGCAGATCGTCGGCGCCGTCAAGGCGGGCATGGAGTACGCTGCACACGTCGAGTTCGGCACGTCCCGCAGCGCGCCGTATCCGTATCTGGTACCGGCGGTCGAGGCCAATAAGCAGAACCTGCTCGATACGACAGCCGCCGCGCTGAAGCGGGCCGAGCATGTGGTGGAGGTGCGGAAGTGAAGCAAATCAAAATCGACATCGGCGCTGCCCTTGCGGCCAAGACAGCCACTCTCGGCAAGGTCTACCCGGGCTGGCCGCCGGCGAATGCGACGTACCCCTGCGCCGCCTTCTACCGCGTAGCCGGGCAGCGACGTAAAATCGGCGGAGTATTCGCCGACACCGACGAGCTCTATTCCGTCGACTGCTTTGCCAAGACGCAGACGGAGACGGAAAACATGGAGCTCGCTGTCGACGAGGCCATGGAGACTATGCCGTATGCCGTCACCTGTGAGCACGGCCCGGACCTCTACGAGGAGGAGGCCAAGGTTTTTCACAAGATTTTGCGATATCGCATCAAGTCCAAAGGAGGGATATAGATGACGATGACCAAGGAGGTCAAAATAATCGGCGTAAAGACGCTGAAGATCGCGCCGATTACCACCAATACCGAAGCCGCGGCTATGGTCTACGGCACGCTGGTCGACGTACCGGGGCCGAAATCCATCAGCGCCAGCCGCAAGGTCGACACCAAGACGGCCACCGGCGGCGGCCGCACGCTCGGCCGCTACATCAAATTCACCGAGTACGAGTTGAAATTTGAGAACGCGAAGATCCCGCTCGACGTACTCAAAGCCATCAATGGCGGCACCATCGCATCCTACACCATCCCGAAGCAGGCCGAAAGCATCGAGGTCACCGCCGGGGCGACTGACGCAGGCGACACCGTCTACACCGTCACCGCCGCCGGAATGACCAACAGCCCGAAAGACGTGACTGTAGCAGTCTTAGCCACCGACGACACAGAAGCAGAAGTCGCAGCCAAAATGCGCACCGCCTTCGCCGCTGATGCCGACGTCGGGGCCTTCTTCGATGTCGCTGCCGGCACGAGTGCCACTGTCCTGCTCACCGCGAAGACGGCTGCGGTCAATGACCCGACAATGAAAATCGCCCTGAAAAGCGCGGCCAGCACCGGCGTCACCGCAGCGGCTTCCGTCCATGCGGCAACTCCGCGCGAGGTGCATGCCTACTACGAAACCGGCGACGATATCCTCGGCGCATATTTCCTGCTCGAGTACGTGCCGGAGAAGGTCGATGAAAGCGGCGTCGCCGATACTCACCGCACCTTCTTCTGTGTGAACGGCACGCTGGAGGTCATGGAGAAGGAGAGCGACTACGCCACCTGCTCCTTCACCGGCTCGGCCATCGCCGCCAACGGCTACGTCACCATCAACTCCGTCCAGGTCAATCACCCGATAACGGCCCTGTTCGTCAACAGCGTCGCCGTCGACATCCAAGTACCCGCGTAACGAAGGGAGGGGCCGCATCAGGCCCCTCATAATTTTGAGGAGGGTTATTGTGGACCTTCAAGAGCTTTTCCCCAAGGAAGCGAAAGTCGCCATCGGGGGCAAAGAGTACAGCCTGCGATTCTCCCCGCGCGGCCTGCGTTATCTCGAACAGCAGTACAAGGACAAGGAACTGCCCGGGATAACCGAGGGGCAGAAACCCGTCAAAATGAAAGACGCGATCGCCATCATCGTATACTTCCTCGCCAAGGCTCAATTCGGGCTTACTATCGACGAAGTCTATCACCTGCTCTTCGCCGGGCTGGCCCACACCAAGGCGTTCCCCGACTTCGACGACTTCCTCGACGTGCTTGACGAGCACCACACCCGCGAATATGCCAACCAGATCACAATAGCCCTGGCACTGGCCTACTATACCCCTGAACAGATCAAGAAGGTCGAGGTCATGGCCGAACGGGCGAAGGCGGATGACAGCTCAAAAAACGCCGGCGAACCCGCAACAAGGCAATAGATTGGGGCGGGTTCTACGCATTCTGCCGCCAGACTTGCGGCATGACCGACGACGAATTTCTCGACGAGACAACCCCGCGTCGCATCATGACGCTATGGATAGGGCGCCAGGAGATGGACGGCGCCGAAACGGAATATGACGACGACATTTAGCCGCCTCCGGGAGGTTTTTATACGCGCAAAGGTGGTGAGCTCATGGCTGATACCGAAGTTGGCAGCTTGATAGTCCGAGTAAGGACCGACCTTACCGACACGTTGAAGCAGCTCGACGCATTCGATAAACAGGCGAAAACGACCGAATCCGGCGTCACAAAGGCCATGGGCAAGGTCAGCACCGCGCTCACCGCCGGTTCGGCGGCCTTAGGTGTATTCGCCGCCGCCGCGGTAAAAAATGCCATGGCATGGGGCACGGCCGTCGACGACCTGAGCGATAAAACCGGCCTTGCCGGCGAGAAGGCCAGCGAACTGCTTGTCGTTGCCCAGCGCGTCAACATCGGCACCGAAGAGGCGAGCATGATGTTCGCCCGCCTTGCCCGCAGTGCCTATACAGCCGCTCAGGCGCAGGAATCACTGACAGCCGAAAACAGAACCACGGTCGATGCGTTCACCGCGCTGAATATCGCCGTCACCAACGCCGACGGCACCATGAAAGATACCGCAACGCTGTTCGGCGAGGTCAAGGATAAAATCGCCGACATGCCTGACGGCCTACAAAAGACAGCGCTGGAGATGGAGCTTTTCGGCCGCTCCGGGGCAAAGATGCACGACCTGCTGAATATGTCCAGCCAGGAAATGCAGGAGGTCACCAAACAGGCCCGCGCCATGGGACTTATCCTGTCCACCGAGCAGGCGGCGGCGTGGGAGCGTTTCGAGCGCGAGATCAACACCGCCAAGCAAAGCATGGCGGCCGTCGGAATCAGCATTGGCAACACTATGCTGCCATCGTTGAAAAGCCTGCTGGACATGGTAACAGCCGCAACAAGGGCTTTTATCGGATGGTCGGATGCCAACAAAGGTCTTTCCGACGGGCTTATCCAACTTGCGGCCGGCGCCGGGACGGCCTTGGTAGCGGTCAGGGGGCTTGCTCTCCTCGCGGGCGCGGCTGTAAGCCCATGGGTAGCACTCGCCGCAGCAATCGCCGGAGCCACCATCGCCATCACCAACTTTTCCAACAAGAACGTCGACTGGGTTCTCGGCCCGGACGGCACAATGGTCCCGATTCCGAAAGGTCTTTCCTCGCCTAGCCAGGGCATGGGCGACCTGCGTCAATCCACCCGGGCAGGTGATTATGCGAATCCAGCCGCGGGCGGCGGCCCTCCGATAGCCGGCACTGGCGGCGCCGGCGACACCAAGACCGCGCTACAGGAATACCTCGACCAGATGAACAAGGTCCTGCAGGTCGAGGAGCAGCGCTACCAACTGACCGGCGACGCCGAGGCATACAAGCAGGTGTTGCTCGCACAATATGACGGCCTGGAGAATGTGGTCGCCGGTACCGACGAAGTCATTGACAAGGAAAGCGCCCTGAACTCGCTCAAACTCCGCGCCATCGACCTCGTGAACGAGGAAGCCCGGGCGCAGCGCCAGGCCGACGACGCCATCCAGCGAAGCCTTGAGGAGCGCCGCCAGGGAGCTGAGCGACTATTCGAGGAACAGAAGAAGCAGGTTGTCGACCTTGTCAAAGAGCAAATCGACGCCGCCAAGAAAACGCAGAACGCCTGGCAGGATGTCTTTGTCGGCATCCTTTCCGGCGACGGGTTCAGTAACATAGGCCGCACCCTACAGCGCGAAGCCGCCACGTGGCTGGTCAAGGGCGAATCTCCCTTGTTCGGCAGCCGGAACAAGAAGGAGCCGGCCAGCGTCGAAGGCTTCACCGACGAGCAGAACAAGGCGCTGAATGGCTTCCTTGGGACCATCAACGCAGGCACCAGCGCCATGACTATTCTGAATGGTATCACCACCATCCTCGGCATGACCACAAAACCGGCCGAGGCGGCGACGACGGCGGCGGCTACCGGCGCAAAGGCGGCGGAAACAGGCACTGTTATATCTTCCGCGGCTGCGAAAACGGCCGAAACAGCGGCCACTGTGACGGCAACAGCGTCCATTGTTGCGATGACAACTGCGGCGGTTGCTGCTACGGCGGCTATGGCGGCGATGGCGGCTTCCGGTGGCGGGAGTTTTCTATTCGGGCTCTTTGAGAAGGGCGGCATCGTCCCTTCGGCGGCTCGCGGCATGATAACTCCGAACGTACCCGGCGGCATCCCGGCGATACTGCATAAAAAGGAAATGGTGCTGCCGTCCCAGATCAGCGACTTTATCATGAACACCATGGCCGACGTCAACCAGGCAAAACGGCGCCGGGCGGGAGACATCAATATTATCGTCAACGAAGCCAAAAACATGAACGTCGACCAGTTGGCGCGAAAGCTCGGCCGCAAGATCAACAATAGGCTGTAGGAGGTGGGTTTAGTGAGCCTCGTACTTGACAAAAACGGCAATCAATATACTTTGCCCACCTGGCTAGTTCTAGACGGGGAGCCGTTTAGCATTCGCCGCGACACCGTTAACAAGGCATTCGGCCACGGCTCCATTATGACCGCTGACGGCAAAGTCACCGAGAGGGAACTGGTACTGAGGACGGAAGAGGCCAGCGAGCTCTTCGCCACCCGAGCAGCTTATGAGGCGGCCGTGCGGGCGCTTACCACGGCCCTCATGCGTGGCCCGCAGAAGCTCGTCGTCGACGGACTGTACTTCTACAACATCGAAACGCTGGCCGACTTCGACAACCCCTTCGTCAACGGCTGGGCCAGCAAGATGAGCGAATTTGAAATACCCCTGCTTGCGACTGACCCGTTCAAGTACGCTCTTACCGAGACGACGGTCACCGAGGAGATCACCGAATCGCCGACCACATTCACGGTCACCAATGCCGGGCTTGAAGTATCCCCGGTCATCACCATCACGGCCGCCGCCACCAATTCCAGCATGTCGCTGGTCAACACCTCCGACGGCAGCCGAACGATGGGCTACACCGATACCCTCTTCACGAGCGGCGCGTCTGTCGTCTTTGACGGCGTCGAGGGCACGGTTAAGCGGGGCGCCGTCAACACCATCAATAACTTCGGCGGATCGTGGCTGCGGCTGCTGGCCGGCGCCAACTCCCTGACCTATACCGGGGCGGCCTGCACCATCAGCCTTGCCTACCGTGAGAGGTGGCTGTAATGAACATGATGTTCGGCCGCTGGCCGTTCGGGAGGTTTATCTATAACGGCAGAGCCGGCATGATCTCTGGGGCGGTCATTAATTACCCGCTTCAAGAGTCCGGCTTTGCGGCGAAGATATACGACCAGGCCGGCCAAAAGCTCGCCGAATATGGCGATACCATCCAGAACAATATCCTCACGGAAATCGAATTCGAGCTCGACGAAAACGGCTGTGCCGCTCTGACGCTGGTTTTCAGCAAAAAGCCGGCCATCGACATTCTATATAACTATCGCGTCGACATCCACCTGTTCGGCGATCCTGACCCCTGGTACTCCGGATACATCACCAGGATCCCGCTGCCGGGCACCACGGAACAGCAATTCACCTACGAAGGCTACGGTTTCTATAAGCAGCTCGACAATACCCTCGTCGACGCTACTTACCAAAACACCGAAATCAGCGCCATCGTCAAAACCATCATGACCTCTTACGTCGTGCCCGACACCGACATCGTCTACAAGTCCAGCAAGATAGTGGCAGTCGGCTATACTGTAAACGGTATAGCCTTCGAGGACGCCACGGCAAAAGAGGCGCTTGAGCAGCTGGCGGAATACGCCGGCAACTACGTCGTCGGCGTGGACGAGCGGCGCGAGCTATTCTTTAAGCCTGTCAGCACGGCGATTGCCGAGGACAGTCGCTTTTGGGTTGGCTGGGACGCTCACTCCTTCAAGCCCGAGGAAACCCTGGACGATGTCAAAAACTACCTCATCGTAAAAGGCAGCGTCCTCCAGGTCGACGGCACGTACGTACTGTATTCCAACTACGACGCCGACAGCATCACCGACTATGGTCTGCGGAAAGCCGTGCTGACGCTCCCTTCGGCGCTGACTACGGCCGACGCGCAGCGATGGGGTGACAATCAACTTGACAAGCTGAAAACTCCACCCCAGGCAGCTGAAGTGGAAAATATCAAGGTCAAACAGCGGCTTATCAAAGCTTATGGCAAAGCCAGGGTAACTTCCTGGGACGGCAAGCATGTCTACGACCTGCCGATCACACGGGTAATATACCGGGTATCGGCGGAAGACGGTATCAGCTGCGGGCTGTCGCTAGGGCCGGCGTCCACACAGAGCCTCGACGAGTTTATCGCCAAGCTGGTCCGCGACATCAAAAACGCCGAGGCAGTCCAGTCGCTTATCAACAAGAACCTGAGCAGCTAGGAGGGAGAGCATGCGGCCGGTAGATTACCGATATAACCAATTCACCGACACCAGCACCGCCGTCGCCATCACCGGCGAGGAGCACCGTATCCCCAGCACAAGCCCGTTCACCATAAAACTGCGGGAAGTGCCGGTCAAGGCCGATACGTCTACGCTCTCGATGCGAATCTTCGACATCCTAACGGCCGCAATCACATCGGCCGGTGCGACGAGCATCACGGTGAAAAATGGCGCATGGTTCGCGAACGGCAAAATCTTGACCATCGACAGCGAGCAGCTGCAGGTCACGGCGGATCCGTCAGGCAACACCTTGACCGTCTCCCGAGGCTACGGCGGCACCACCGCGACAACCCATGTATGGGGCGCCAAAGTTTACATTGAAGACAGCATGGAGGAGGTGGCGGCCACTCCCAACGCAGGACAATATTTCCCCGACTACTACACCGAGGCCGACGGCGACAGTAACTGGAGCAGCGGCGAGATTCTTGTCGACGAAGCTGATGCCGGGAAAACGGTATCGGTGAATTATACCGGAAAGGGAGCGCCGATAGACGCCCGGTCTGTGGCCATCAGTATCCCCGATCATATCGTCGAAGGGCTGACCATCGAAGCCGGGAGCGGCCTAGTGCCCGTAGTTAAAGCCGGCAAGGCGTGGGCTGGAAATGAGCTTGTCGAGATGGGCGAAGACTTCCCTCTTGCCGTCCAGGCGCGGCGGGCGGCGTTGGTGTATCTGGGAACTAACGGCATCCCAAACGTTATCAAAGCCACTCCTCCTGCTGCAGACGCCGGCACCGTATACCGATGGGATCTTTCGAACTGGGACGGATCAAGCCAAATCTCGTCGACTGTAGGTTCAAATAATCTAATTCCCAATGGCGGACTGACGCGAGAGGTCGGATGGTTCGGCGACTATGTCATCAAAAGCAACGGATCCACAGGATATCTTGTAAGCGCAAACAGTACCGATTTCCCCACCGGGGGAAGCGCGAAAGAAATCGTTTGCACATTTATTCCAAGGTCATCCACAGCTGGTAACCACTGGGTATGGGTGTACGGGAACACGCAGCTTTTGGGATTGGCGTTTGCTTCGTTAAAGCTTTATCTGTACATTAACGCCTCTTGGATTGATACCGGCTACGTCATGGAGCTTGACAAAAAATATAAAGTATCCGTGCAAAATGATAATACCGCCGTTGCCATGCTCGTTAATGGCGAAAAAGTGTTCACTACTACAGCAGCTGTCGCGGTCGACGCCGGCAACCTATATGCGTTTAGATCGTTGGGGGCAGAATTCGGCAACCTGGCTATGGATTATATCGAAATGCGGAACGCCATCCGCACCGATGCACAGAATGCCGCTCTTAGCAACGCTTTATTGCTGCCGTACCGATACTACGCAGATCCTGCAAAACCTGAATTTACCGACATCCGCTCCATTATTCCCGCGAGTTCCACTTCCCTGGGACGTATCCGTACGGATGACACTGGTGTTATCGAAATCCGGCGCGACTATCAAGACGGAGTTCGTGAGGGAATTTCGGGCGGGAATCGGTCTGTGTTCCTCGGTTGGCAAGCTTTCAGTGGATCAGTTACCTTATCATGGGTCAATCCGTTCGGCACCCGAAAAGTAAAGGCCCGTTATGTTTTTGCAACAAATACAAGCGGACAGCACGAATCACCAGTTCAATCTTCTGATTCCAGCGTTTCAAAAGGGGTGCTATATGTTCCGACGGTAGCGAACCCGCTGAGAATTTTCACACAGGCAAGCGGTGTAGTTCAGTTAGCTTCTACCTGGCAGACGAGCGGGTGTCTTGGTTGTTACGTGGAGGTGGAGGAATAATGATTTTTGCAATATTCGCTGATCCGACTCCTGGCCAGGAAAACGTCCCAGGCAACTGCATCTGGGGGCCATCAACATTACCGCCTTGGGGTAGCGGATGGAAACACCCTGACACATGGCCGGCCGGCTTGCGGGACGACCTGCCCGACGATTGGCGGCCAACGCCGGCGCTTGATGCGCTTAAGGCGGCGAAGTGGGAGGCGGTCAAGGCTGAGCGTGATCGGCGAGAAGCCGGCGGCTTCGAGTATCTGGGAAACATCTTCGACTCCGACCCGACAAGCGTTATCCGCCTCACCGTCGCCGTCGCCGCCGCGAGGAGCGCGATCAGCGCGGGACAAACCGGCCTCTCGTTTGCGTGGACGTTGCAGGACAATACAGTCGCCACGCTAAGCGTCGACGAGTTTATTGGGCTGCCGCTGGCGCTGGCGGCCAATGCAAACGACCTCCATCAACACGCCCGGGTGCTTCGGGAGCGGATCTACGCCGCAACGACGGCCGAGGAAATCCAGGCGATACCTGATTGGTAGAGAATGAAAGGGGTGGGAGAGTGGGCCAGGATGAATTCCAGCACCAAGTGCTGCAACGTCTGACGGCAATTGAGACAAACGGCCGTTATTTTAAAGAGGGGCTGGAGGCGATTGCGCAGCACAGCGAGCGAATCACCGCTGTTGAGGCCAGCGCCAAATCGGCCCACAGACGGATCGACGGGATATGCGCCGCTGCCGGTCTTGTTGGCGCGGCAGCCGGGTGGGTGGCAAACTTCATCACCTCGCTCTGGCCGAAAGGCGGCGGACATTGATGATTACCTTCCTTAAAAGCCTGCTCTACGAGTATGGGGAGCCGTCTTTGACACGGCTTCTTACGCTTTATAGCTGGCTTCTCTGCCAGTGGGCCATCCACCAGGCGTTCTATTCCGGCAAGGTGTTCACTCCGGAACAGTGGCAAATTCTCTACGCGCTCATCACCGGCAGCCTGGGCGGCGGAATCGGCCTTCCGATGGCCAACAAATTTTATAATAGCCGGTACAACACTCCCCAGAGCGGGTATATGACCAAAGCGGGAGGTGGATACAGTGATAACCTCAGACAATAGGATACTCGTTATCGATCCTGGCCACGGCGGTTACAACGATTACGGCACGTATGACGGCGGCGCGGTCGGCCCTAGCGGCCTCCACGAGGCAGACGTGGCGCTTGGTATAAGCGGCTACCTGCGCAACATGGCCGAAGCGGCTGGCTGGCAGGTGCTGATGACCCGCATCGATCAGAACGGCTCATACTATCTTACCCCTCGGGCGCAGATGGCTAACGACGCCGGCGCTGCTCTTTTCATCAGCGTCCATTGCAACGCCGCCGAAAATACCCAGGCCCAGGGCGCGGAGGTATGGGTATCCCGCAACGCATCACAGGCCAGCATCGACTTGGCGGCAGCTATCCAGCAGAATCTTGCCGGTATGGGTCTATGGGACCGCGGCGTTAAGGCCGCTGACTTCACCGTCCTGACGGCGACAGCTATGCCGGCGGTGCTGGTGGAAACCGCGTTTATATCCAATCCCCATGAGGAGCAGCTGCTGGCCGAGCGGCAGGAGGCATTTGCTGCGGCCATCTGGCGGGGGATTATATCATGGGCGGGGGTAGCATAATGGACCGCATCAAAAAGTACATCCTCGCCGCCCTGCTGGTGGCCATTTTCCTCGCCGCCGCCGTCTGGGCGTACAACCACTGGCACCAGCCGCAGCCGGTCTACATGCCCCAGCACCAGGCCGAGACGCCGCAGGGCATCGAGGCGGCTGCGAACAACGCCGGGATGCATATCAGTCCCGGCCAGGCTCAGGAGGTCTCCCAGGCCGTCCAGGAGGCGACGACGCGGCCGCCCGACCAGATTATCCAGACTACCGGCGCGGGCATGCCCCATGCGCTGTCCAGCGTCCAGGGCGGGGCGCAACTGCAGATTGTCACGGATCCGTCGAAGCCGGACCAGAAACCGGACAAGCCAACCGCCGATCAGCCGGTCAACCTGAACGTCTACAATATCAAGGTATACCCGAAGCACCTGCTGGAAGTGACCGCATACCAGAACGCCGCCGACGTGGCCTATATGACGCGGGTGACGGTGTTCAAGCGCACCGGCTACCTCGGGCCGGTGGTGAGCTACGACGCTGATCGGGCGGGGAGCAAGGTGAGGGTGGGCGTGCGCTTATCAGTGCCGTTAGACTAATATTTAATGTAGAAAGCCTCTGGCCACACGGTCAGAGGCTTTTTTGCTTTAATTTGTTATAATGCTTGTCAGAACAACATCAGCATATCAATATGGGCAGTACCCCGTCCGCCACTGTCTCGACATGCCCTATCTTGAATTGCCGCGCTCGATCGCCTCGGGCGACATCATCGCCTTCGTCCACGACCAGATGGTTACCAAGGATGGTTTGCGCTTACGTTATACGTTTTCCGGCTCGGTCTACTTCGAACGGATGAAAGCCATCGGACTTTACTCCGCCGACAGGGGCGAAATAAGCGACCGGGTAGCAAAAGCCGGTCTCACAGACATCTACAGTCAATGCCTGGTGTAAGGGGGGAGACGAATGAAACGAAAACTGACAGCCAGCTGCATCGACATCAACTCACCCTACTGCCCCTGCCTGCTCGCCGAAACCAACCACTGCGTATTCTGCAGCCACCTGAAAGGTCTTCCGGTCTGCGACTGCAACTGGAACGGGGTCTGTATACTATACGAACAGCGGTGGCAGCCTAAAAACGGCATTTGGCGCGGCGATAAACCACCGCAGAGGGTTGAAGTGGACAGTGAAATAACCCGCAAGGAGCAGATCGCGGACAACACCTACCTGCTGGAGTTCGGCGTCAGCGCCGGCCTGGCGGCCGAACTCGGCAAAACGGGAGCGTTCGTCTTCCTGCGCCTCCCCGAAGATCCGCAGTACTACCATTTTCCCGTGGGTGTCATGAAAGTCAGCGGCGGCGCCGTACAAGTAGTCGTCGAGGCGGTCGGGCCGAAATCGACCCGCCTGATCGACTCTGCTGCGAAAGAGCTGACGGTCCGCGGTCCATATTACAACGGAGTGCTCGGACAGCCATGGATTGACAATATCACCTGTGGTACAATATTGTTGGTGGCGGGCGGCATGGGGCAGCCTCCCGCCCTGCCGATCGCCGCCCGTCTCGCGGCGAACAAGAACAGCGTCATCGCCCTGCTGGCCCCCGGGAAAATAGGCCGCATTTTCATCGCCAGCGAACTTAAAGAATTGGGTGTCGTCGTTCACGAAGTCGACTCCCTGCGGCGGACCGGCAGCGGCCTGCTGGGCAACTGGCTTACCGACGAAGAAACGCGCCCCGACCTGATCGTCAGCGCCGGACCGGACGAACAGCATCACGGCGTGATCGCCGCCATGCAAGCGGCGGGCGTCAACATCCCGATGGCCGCCACCAACAACGCCACCCTGTGCTGCGGTGAAGGCATCTGCGGCAGCTGCGAGCGCGAAACCAACGACGACCACCGTATCCGCCTCTGCAAGGTGCAGACCGAATTCAGCCAACTGGCTCCGTAAAGGGACAACGAGGAGGGGCTATGCCCGAGAGACTGCAAAAAATCATCAGCCAGGCGGGAATAGCCTCCCGTCGCCACGCCGAGGAACTCATAACCGCCGGCCGGGTTACCGTCAACGGCCGGGTGGTCGCCGAACTCGGCGCCAAAGTGGAGCCGGGAAGGGATATCGTCGCCGTTGACGGACAGACGATAGCCGGCGAGGAAAAGTACTATCTTCTGCTTAACAAACCCAGGGGTGTGGTAACTACCCTCAGCGATCCGCGGGGCCGGAAAACGGTGGCCGAACTTATTGCCGACGTTCCCGCCCGCCTTTATCCGGTGGGCAGACTCGACTACAACACCGAAGGCCTCCTGCTGCTTACCAACGACGGCCGGTTAACCCACGCCCTCACCCATCCCAGCCACGAAATCGACAAGACATACGTCGCCTCCGTAGCCGGCCGGCCAACCGAGGAAAAACTTGACCGGCTGCGGATCGGCATCACCCTTGAAGACGGCGTTACCGCCCCGGCTAAGGTCAGACTTACCGGCTACGACCCGGTCGCCGACACCGCCACCCTTGCCATCGTTATCCATGAAGGGCGCAACCGGCAGATCAGGAGGATGTGCGCAGCCATCGGTCACCCCGTTGTCAAGCTCAAACGCACTGAATTCGCTTTTTTGAATCTGGCGGGAATCCGCCGCGGCCGCTATCGGCACCTTGAGACGTCGGAAATCGCCGCCCTCAAGCAACTTGCCGGGATAGCCCCTTAGCAAGCGTTGTCCCCTCAGCTCGGCGGTCTGCGCCTAAAACGCGCCCGCAGAGCTATTTTCATACAGCCGCATACTGGAATATAGTGGTAAAGAACGGAGAGCGACGATGAAGAAAAAAGTCCTCGTCATAGGCGGCGGCGCCGCCGGCCTGATGGCAGCCGCCAGCGCCGCCGAACACGGCGCGGCGATAACCTTGCTCGAAAAAATGCCCGCCGTCGGACGGAAAATCCTCATAACCGGCAAAGGCCGCTGCAACGTCACCAACATCGCCGACATCAAAACCATCATCGAGAATATGCCCGGCAACGGCCCCTTCCTCTATAGCGCCCTCGCCGCCTTCTCCAACAGCGACCTGATGGCCTGGCTCGAAAAGCGCGGGGTACCGCTCAAAACCGAACGGGGCGGACGCGTATTCCCGGTCAGTGACCGGGCCGGGGATATTGTGGCCGCCTTCAGCCGCGCCCTTGACGACCTCGGCGTTTCCGTGGTGACCGGGCAAGCGGTGCGCGAAATCCGCGTCTCCGCCGGGCACGCCTGCGGAGCCGTCACCGCCGACGGACGCGAGTGGCCGGCCGAAGCCGTCGTCCTCGCCACAGGGGGTGCCTCATACCCCGGTACCGGTTCCAGCGGCGACGGCTACCGGATCGCCGCCGCCCTGGGCCATGAAATCGCCCCCCTCCGGCCGTCGCTCGTTCCGCTGGAAGTCGCCGAAGACTGGGTCGCCGACCTGCAGGGGTTGGCCCTCAGAAATGTCACCGTAACCGCCAGCGTCGGCGGCCGTAACCTCGCCGCCGAGTTCGGCGAATTGCTGTTCACCCACTTCGGCCTTTCCGGCCCCGTTATCCTTTCCCTCTCAAACCCAGTCGCGGCGGCCATCCGCGCCGGCACGGGCGGGGGAGAGGTCCTCATCGCCATCGACCTCAAGCCGGCTCTCAGCGTCGAAACTTTGGACAAGCGGCTCCAGCGCGACTTCACAAAATTTGCCCGCAAACAATTCAAAAACTCGCTTGGCGACCTCCTGCCCGCTAGGCTTACAGACGTAATCGTCGATCTTAGCCACATCGACCCCGATAAGCCGGTCCATCAGATCACCAAAGAAGAACGGGGCCGGCTGGTTACCCTGCTCAAGCAACTAACCTTCGCGATTACCGGCACCCGGCCGCTGGCGGAAGCGATCGTTACCGCCGGTGGCATACGCACAAAAGAGATCAATCCCTCTACTATGGAATCGCGCCTTGTCGCCGGACTCTATTTTGCCGGGGAAGTCATCGACATCGACGGCTATACCGGCGGGTTCAATCTTCAGGCGGCCTTCTCGACCGGCTATGTCGCCGGTCGGTCCGCGGGTGCGGATAATGTGGAAAACAATAACAGATAATATAGCCATCCCGCCCCCCAGGGAGGCTATAACGTGCGTCGCCGGAAAAAATACAACCCCTTCGAAAGCCTGGAAACCTTTCTGATCCGCCTGGCGGCCTCTTGCGTTATCGCGCTCGTGGCCGTTCAGGTGCTGGTTTATCACGACGCGCCCCGGCGCTACCTGTCGCGGGTCGACAGATTAGAGGGCGACCCCGTCACCTGGCAAACGCCGCTAGTCGCCGGGCGGCCCCTAGTAATCAGCGAAAATGCGCCGGTCGCCAGTCGCATCAACATGCTGCGGGAGCACAGACTCATCGTCATCCGTATCGTCCAGCCCGCAGCCGCAGATGATGTCTACCCTGTCGTCAACGGCGAACGAGCCGGCAACTTCAAGAATGGCGAAGCCGCCGTCACCGTCTACGACGGCGACTACCTCGAAATCGACGCCAGCCGGCTGCCCGCCGCGGGGCGTTTCGTCGTCACCGTACCCGGCGGGGGACTCATAGCGCCGCTTGACGGCCTCGTCGTCGAAGGGCGGGGGGCGGCGGTGCCGATCGGCAAAGTCAAATTCAAACATTAGCGCAATATTGGAGGAAAATGGCGGCAGGGCGCGAAAATAATAAAGTTATTCATAAAGAGCCACATTCGCCGGAGGTTACCGATGATCATCGTCATGAACGCTCCCACGCCGGAGCAGACAAACCGCGTCCTTGACAAAATCAGGCATTGCGGCCTCGAACCGCACTGCCTCGTCGGCCGCGACAAAACAATAATCACCACTGTCGGCGACACCGAGCCAGAGCGCGGCGAACAGTTCGAACGCCTTGCCGGCGTCGAGCGCGTCGTCTCAGTAAATACGCCTTACAAGCTGGCCAGCCGGCAGTTTCACGCCCATAACAGCGTCGTCGCCGTAAACGATGTCCGCTTCGGCGCCGAAGCCGTGCCCGTGATCGCCGGCCCCTGCGCCGTCGAAAGCTACGAGCAGTTCCGCGAAACGGCGCTCGCGGCCAAAGACGCCGGCGCGGCGATGCTGCGGGGCGGCGCCTTCAAACCGCGTACCTCGCCCTACAGTTTTCAGGGCCTCGAAAACGAAGGCCTCAAGATTATGCAGGCCGTCGGCCGCGAAGTCGGCCTGCCGGTTGTAACCGAAGTCACCGATCCCCGCGCGGTCGGCCTCGTGTCCGAATTCGCCGATATGCTGCAGATCGGCGCCCGCAATATGCAGAATTTCGCCCTGCTTAAGGAAGTGGCGCTGGCCGGCCGGCCGGTGCTGCTGAAACGGGGTGTCGCCGCCACCATCGAGGAATGGCTCATGGCAGCGGAATACCTGCTCTCCGGCGGCAGCAGCGAAGTCGTTCTCTGCGAGCGCGGTATCCGAACCTACGAAAATTACACTCGCAACACCCTCGACCTGTCGGCTGTGCCGCTTGTCAAGCATCTCAGCCACCTTCCGGTTGTCGTCGATCCCAGCCACGGAACAGGCAACTGGCGACTCGTCGGCCCGATGGCACGGGCGGCGGTCGCCGCAGGCGCCGACGGTTTGATAATCGAAATCCACCCCTGGCCCGAAGAAGCGATGTCCGACGGTCCCCAGTCCCTCACCCTGGCCAATTTCCGCCAGCTGACCCGCGAACTCGCCAAGGTGGCGGCTGCCGTCGGCCGGACCATCAACCACGGAAAGGGTGGAGCACAGCGATGAAAGAAGTAGTAAAACCCGCCAGGAAACTGGCGGGGGAAATAGCCGTTCCCGGCGACAAATCCATTTCTCACCGTAGCGTCATGCTTGCCGGACTGGCCGACAGCCCGGTCACAATCTGTAATTTCCTCGCCTCCGCCGACTGTCTTTCCACCGTCGCCTGCATGCAAGCCTTGGGCGTCAAAGTAGATCGGCCGGGTGAAGACGAGCTTGCGATATTGGGCAATGGTCTCTACGGTTTAAGCGAACCGGAGGAAGTTCTCGATGCCGGCAACTCCGGCACCACCATCAGGCTGCTGACCGGCATCCTCGCCGGCCAGCCCTTCTTCAGCGTTCTTTCCGGGGACGGGTCTCTCCGCCGCCGCCCCATGGCCCGCGTCATCACCCCTTTGTCCAAAATGGGCTGCCGCATATACGGGCGTGAAGGGTCCCGCTACGCTCCCCTGGCCATCGTTCCCGCCGACGGCATCCACGGCATCGACTACACCATGCCGGTAGCTAGCGCCCAAGTCAAATCCGCCCTGCTGTTCGCCGGCATGTTCGCCGACGGTCCCACCCGCATAACAGAACCGTATATCTCCCGCGACCACAGTGAGCGCATGCTCCAAACCTTCGGCGCGAAAGTCACTCGCAGCGGCCTCATCGTTAAAATCGCGCCGGTGCAGGAACTATCCGCCCCCCGAACCATCGACGTCCCCGGCGATATAAGCTCGGCGGCTTTCTGGCTAGTCGCCGCCACCATCATACCCGGCAGCCGCCTCCGCCTGACCAATGTCGGCATCAATCCAACCCGCACCGGCATCATCGACATCCTCCGGCGGATGGGCGCCGACATCGAGATAACCAACCAGCGTCAGGCCGGCGAAGAGCCGGTGGCCGACCTCGTCGTCTCCGCGGCCGAACTGAGCGGCACCACAGTGGAAGGAGAGATCATCCCGCGGCTCATCGACGAGATCCCCGTCCTGGCCGTCGCCGCCTTGTTCGCTAAAGGCCGGACAGTCATCAGCGGCGCCGAAGAACTGCGCGTCAAGGAGACCGACCGGCTCAAGGCGATTACCCTCGAACTCGCTAAAATGGGCGCGCGAATCGAAGAAACGGTCGACGGGCTTATCATCGACGGACCACAGCGACTTGAAGCCGCCGTCTGCCAATCCCACGACGACCATCGCATGGCCATGGCCCTTGCCATCGCCGGCCTGGCAGCCGGCGGAGTCGAAATAGAAGAGGCCGCCTGCGTGGCCATATCATATCCTCGCTTCTTTGCGCACATCGCGGCACTTCAGGAAGCAGCCGGAGGCTCCCGATGAAAAAACTCATCATCGCCATCGACGGCCCGGCAGGAGCGGGCAAAAGCACCGTCGCCAGGCTTGTTGCCGAACGCCTCGGCTACACCTACATCGACACCGGCGCCATGTACCGTGCCGTCACCTGGGATACCATGCGGCGCGGCATCCCCGCGGAAAATGCCGAAAAAGTCGCCGCCGTAGCCCGCGCCATCAACCTTCACCTCGCCACCGTCGCCGGCAAAACC
This sequence comes from Selenomonadales bacterium 4137-cl, assembly GCA_032334055.1. NCBI lineage: Bacteria > Bacillati > Bacillota > Negativicutes > Acetonemataceae > Anaeroselena > Anaeroselena agilis. The sequence continues at coordinate 1,515,409 of JAUOZS010000001.1, forward strand.
CTCGTCAAAGTGGACGACACCGACATCACCGACGCCATTCGAACCCCGGAAGTATCCCGCCAGGTGGCGGAGATATCGAAGAACGGCGGCGTGCGCGAAGCCATGGTCCACCTCCAGCGGCAAATGGCCGGCCTCGGCGGCGTCGTCATGGATGGCCGCGACATCGGCACACATGTCTTGCCCGGCGCAGACATAAAGATATTCTTAACAGCGTCCATTGCCGAACGGGCTCTACGCCGCTGGCGCGAACTGACCGACAAGGGTTTGGCCGTCGACCTGGCGGAACTTCGGGCGGAAATCGCCTGCCGCGACAAAGCCGACTGCGAACGGGAAATCGCCCCGCTAGTCCAGGCCGCCGATGCGGCCTTGGTCGACACAACCGATCTCACCATCCCCCAGGCGGTGGAAAAAATACTTGAGCTTTGCGAGGCGAGGACCAGTGTTTTATAGCCTCCTGCGGTGCCTAGTGCGGGCCATCCTCTACACATTCTTCCGTTTCCGCGTCAACGGCATCGAAAACATCCCCCCCGCCGGCGGCGTGATTATCGCCCCCAACCACATCAGTAACTTCGACCCGCCCGTCATCGGCTGCGCCCTGCCTGACAGCCGCCGAATCCGCTTTATGGCCAAGACCCAGCTTTTTCGAAACCCGGTCGTCCGTTGGGTGGTCACCGCCCTGGGCGCTTTTCCCGTCCGCCGCGGCATGGCCGACCGTACCGCCATCCGCACCGCTCTTGCCCTCCTCGAACAAGGTGAAACGGTCGGCATCTTTCCGGAGGGGACCCGCAGTAAAACCGGCGCCCTTGGACGCGCTGAGCCCGGCCTCGGCATGATAGCCGTCAAAGCCGGCGTTCCCGTAGTGCCGGTGGCGGTAACCGGCACTAACAAATTTTTCCGCAATGGCCAAATATTCCCGCGGTTCACGGTCTCTTTCGCCGCCCCGATAATCGTACCCCCCGGCAGGTCAGACAAGGAAGCCGTCGAATATATAAACGAACAAGTAATCGGCGAGATAGCCAGGATACTGGCTAAAGAAGGAGGCTGAATGCCGTGCAGGACAATCTGTCGATAGTGCTTGTACAGCGCATAGCCATAATTGCCGTCGTCGCCTACGTCTTTTCCCATACCAGAGCCTTTCGCCTCATGTTCAAAGAACAGAGCACATACCGCGAACAAGCCGTCCTCATAATATTCTTTTCCTCGATCTCCATCGCCGGTACCTATCTCGGTATTCCGCTCGACGACGCCATCGCCAACGTCCGCGACACCGGCACCGTCGTCGCCGGCCTGCTCGGCGGCCCCCTCGTAGGCACCGTCACCGGCCTGATCGCCGGCATTCACCGCATAACCCTCGGCGGCTTTACCGGCGAAGCCTGCGGCGTTGCCACCATCGTCGGCGGCATCATCTCCGGCTACATCCATCACCGCATGCGGCCCAAAACACCTGACTGGATCGTGGGCGTCGTTACCGGCGTAGCGGTCATTCTCTTCAGCATGGGCCTCATTATTTACATGAGCAAACCCTATCCTGCCGCCAGGGCCCTCGCTGCCAACGTCGCTTTGCCCATGTCGCTCGCCAACGCCATCGGCATATCCGTATTCATGATCATCATCCACAACGCCCGCGAACATCAGACCCGCATCGGCGCCCTTCAGACCCACAAAGCCCTGCGGATCGCGAACGCGGCCCTGCCATACTTCCGCCAGGGTCTCAACCAGGTTTCGGCGGAAAAAGTGGCCACAACCATCCGCGGCATGACCTCGGCGGCGGCTGTTGCCATCACAAACCGCGAACGGGTCCTCGCCCACGTCGGACTCGGCGAAGACCACCACCTTCCCGCAAACCTCCTCATGACCAACGCCACCAAATCCTGCCTCGAAACCGGCCAGGTCACCGTTGCCCAGCGCGCCAGCGAGATCGGCTGTTGCGAAGAAGGGTGCCCCCTAAAATCCGCCGTCGTCGTCCCGCTCCACTGCCGCGACGAAATCGTCGGCACCCTCAAGCTATACTACGCCCGCGAGGAAGCTATGACCGCCCTCGACATCGAATTCGCCCAGGGCCTGGGACAAATATTCTGCACCCAGCTCGAACTCGCAAACCTCGAAAAGATGGCCGAGCTGGCCGCCAAGGCCGAATTGAAGGCCCTGCGCGCCCAGATAAACCCTCATTTCCTCTTCAACGCCCTCAACACCATCGTATCCCTCTGCCGCACCAACCCCGAAGAGGCGCGCAGCCTCATCATCGAGCTCAGCGACTTCTTCCGCCGCAGCCTCAAAACATCGCGCGATTTCGTCACCCTCAAAGAAGAACTCGAGCACGTCGAATCCTACCTCACGCTCGAAAAAGCTCGGTTTGGGCCGCGGCTCACCATTGTCAGGACCATCGACGACGAAGCCCTCAACGTCCAGATACCCACCTTCACCATCCAACCGTTGGTCGAGAACGCCGTTAAACACGGCCTGCTTGCCCAGGAAACGGGGGGGACGGTCAACATAACCGCCCGCCGCAACGGCAATTCCGTCGATATCGTCATCGCCGACGACGGGGCCGGCATCTCCCGCTCCACCCTCGCCCAGGTACTCGTAACCGGCTTCGGCAAAGGGGCCGGCGTCGGCCTGTCCAACGTAAACGAGCGGCTGAAAAACATCTACGGCCCGAAGCACGCGCTCGTCATCGAAAGCGTGGAAGGGCAGGGGACCACAGTCAGCCTCAGCATACCCGCCACCGCCAGGGGGGTGGTCGCATGACGGCAGCCATCATCCGCGCCATGGTCATCGACGACGAAGAACCGGCCCGCAGTGAACTCCGTTACCTCCTCGAACAACACCCCGACGTTTGCATCGTTTACGAAACCGGCACCTTCCAGGACGCTCTCGCCGCCCTTCGCCAGACCAGACCTCATCTAGTCTTTCTTGATATCGAAATGCCGGGTATGAACGGCATCATCCTCGCCGAGAAAATTCAGGAAATCCTTCAGCCCCTGATCGTATTCGCCACCGCCCACGAGGAATTCGCGCACAAAGCCTTCGAACTCAACGCCGCCGACTACCTGCTCAAACCGTTCGCCCCCAAACGCGTCGCCCAATGCATCGAAAAAGTGCGTTCCCTGCTCAGCACCCGCGCCCCCGTCCCGGTCATCGGCAAAACCGGCGGCGATTTACCCCACCCCGGCGCGTGCCGGCAAAAGCTCGCCATCGAGCAGAACGGCAAAGCCCAAATCATCAACACCGCCGACATAATTGCCGCCACCAGCTCAGAAGGCCAGATAACGATCTACTGCGCCGCCAAAACCTATCAAGTCAACATGACCCTTCAGGATCTTCAGGCTAGGCTTGACGAAAGCCAGTTCTTCCGCAGCCATCGCGGTTACCTTGTCAACATCGAAAAAATCCGCGAAGTCATCCCCTGGTTCAACGGCACCTACAACCTCGTCATGGACGGCCTGGCGAGCGTAGAAATTCCCGTAAGCCGCCAACAGGCGCCTAAATTGAAAAAAATGTTCGGATTGTAAGAAAAGCATTTCATCCGATGAAATGTGCATTTCATCGGTATTTTTTTGCCGTTTATCGGGATAAACTTGCTGATCGGCCTTTAAGAAAGTTATTATAATTATGTAAATAAACTAACAATTTATATTACAACTATGAGGTGGAAGATGGAAAAAACTGTTCAGGACCGTTTGGTTGACCTTCCCGTGTTTTGGCAGGAAGTAGGTTTCGAACCTTGGTCCTGGAACGGGTTTGAGGGAATGAAACGCCGCGTTACCTTCAGGAAAGGCTCGCTGCTCGGCGAAGTCGCCCGCTACTACGCGGACGACTATATCGTCTGGCCTTTGCCGGCTCCTGGCGGCGATAAAACGATCCTCGAAAAGTGGCGGCCGGCGGACGAGGTAATGAGCCACCGCGTTCTCCTTCTTGACGGCCGGGCAAGCGGCAAGCCGCACAAAAAATACTTTCTCCTCGGTTTCCGGGGGTGGGTCGAGGTACTGTCATATCGTCTGGGCGACCCTGACGTGGACGGTTTTCACGACCTCATTTTCCTTGTGAATAAAGCCCGGGAATATGTTCTTAAGGCGGAAGGGGGGGAGCAGGTAAAACAAGAGTAAGGCGATCAATTCTTGTAGAGAGGTGATTTTCAAGTGTTAATGACGTTATTCCTCATCGCCGTTGTCATTTTCGTCGTGGCCTACAAAACTTACGGGGCCTATCAGAAAAAAATCTACGAACTTGACGACACCCGGGAAACTCCGGCCCAATGCATGTTCGACGGAATGGACTACTGTCCGGCCCATCCGGCGGTGCTCCTGGGGCACCACTTCTCGTCCATCGCCGGCGCCGGCCCGATCGTCGGTCCGATCGCCGCATCCGCGATGTTCGGCTGGCTGCCCGCCTACATCTGGGTCCTCATTGGCTCGGTGTTCTTCGGCGGCGTCCACGATATGGGCGCGGTAGTGGCCTCCATCAGGCACCGCGGCATGTCCATCGGCGAGGTCGTTTCCCAATGGATAGGCAAGAAAGGCAAGCGCCTGTTCCTGTGCTTCACCTGGCTGGCGCTCACCCTTGTCATTGCCGTCTTCCTCGAACTGGCGGCCCAGACCTTTGCCGCCGACCCCGCCGTCGCCTTCTCCGGCATTTTATACATTTTACTGGCGATGATCTTCGGCGTCGCCATCTACCGCTTCGGCATTTCCCTCAAAGTGGCGTCCATCATCATGGTGCCGATTATCCTCGGAGCGGTCTTCTTCGGTTCTTACAACCCCTGGGTCCAGTCCGCTTTCAAACTGGGCATCGACACCTGGCGCTGGATCCTCGTCGTCTACATCTTCGGCGCCTCCGTCCTGCCGGTATGGCTTCTCCTGCAGCCCCGCGACTATCTGGCCTCTTATCTGCTCTACTTCTCGCTCTTCATCGGCGCTGTCGGCATGCTGTTCGGTTCCCAGTTCGACATCAAACTGCCCGCATTCAAGGGCTTCACCAACGCCGGCGGCGAATTCCTCTGGCCGTTGCTGTTCGTAACCGTGGCCTGCGGCGCCATCTCCGGCTTCCACTCCCTCGTAGGCAGCGGCACCACATCGAAACAGCTTCGCAGAGAGAGTGACGCTGTCGCTATCGGCTACGGCTCGATGCTTGTGGAAGGCCTCGTGGCCGTCATCGCCATCGGCACCATCATGATCGCCGGCGGGATGCTCAAAGGCGGCCCCACCGTCGTATACGGCGCCGGCCTCGGCAAATTCTCCGCCCTCATCGGCATCGACCCCCGGGTCGGCACCTCGCTCGGCCTGCTGGCCCTCAACTCCTTCATTCTCACCTCGCTTGACACCGCGACCCGTCTGGCGCGCTACCAGCTTCAGGAGTTCTTCGACATGAAGCTCGACCGCTACACCGCCACCGCCATCGGCGTCGCCGTGGCCATCGGCCTGATCTTCTGGAAGACCGGCAACACGCCGGCCTGGAAGCTCATCTGGCCGGTGTTCGGCGCCTCCAACCAGCTCGTCGCCGCGCTGTCGCTCATGACAATCGGCGTCTGGGTGATGAAAGGGCTCAAGAAATCGGCCAACTTCGTCATGATCCCGATGGTATTCATGCTCGTCACCACTGTTGCCGCCCTGTTCCTGCTCATCAAGGCCAACCTGACCAACCCCATCATCTGCGGCATCAGCGTCCTGCTCCTCGTGCTGTCCATCCTGCTCGTCAAAGAAACGTGGTCTGTGCTGTCGAAGAAAGACGAGATACCTACTAAGCAAGCCTAAACCTTCAAGTTCCAAGGCGACAAGAACGGAAGTTTTTATCGCCAGCGGCGAAATCTGAAAGAAGTATTTCAACCGGTGAATTTTGTAATTCACCGGCTTTTTTTTGCTATTAAATGGGAATAACTTGCACTTTGATCTTTTGGAAAGTTATACTAAAAGCGGGATTTACAAATAATGAAAAAATCCGCATAGATAAATAACAGAATATTCTCTACAATACGAGGTGGGCAATGGACAAAAGCGGCGCCAAGCGGTTGGCCGATCTTCATCAACTGTGGCAGGAAGTGGGTTTCGAGCCCTGGACTTGGAACGGACTGGAGGGAATGAAACGCCGTGTTACCTTCCGGAAAGGCTCGCTGCTTGGCGAAGTCGCCCGCTACTACGCGGACGACCACATCGTCTGGCCGGCGCCGGTCCCTGGCGCCGAGAAAATGATCCTCGAAAAATGGCGGCCGGCGGACGAGGTAATGAGCCACCGCTTCCTCCTCCTCGACGACCAGGCAAGCGGCAAGCCGCAGAAAAAATATTTCTTCCTCGGCTTCCGGGGCTGGCTTGAAGTACTCGTACATCGGCCGGGCGACCCGGAAGTCGAAAACTTCCGCGATCTCGTCTTCCTTGTCAACAAAGCCTGGCAATATGCAGAAAGGCAGAAAGGGGGGGAGGCCGGCGGTATTACATGACGCGGCTGACCAAATATAACAAAAAAAGGGGTGATTTCAAGTGTTAATGACGTTATTCCTTATCGCCGTTGTCGTTTTCGTCGTGGCCTACAAAACTTACGGGGCCTATCAGAAAAAAATCTACGAACTTGACGACACCCGGGAAACTCCGGCCCAATGCATGTTCGACGGAATGGACTACTGTCCGGCCCATCCGGCGGTGCTCCTGGGGCACCACTTCTCGTCCATCGCCGGCGCCGGCCCGATCGTCGGTCCGATCGCCGCATCCGCGATGTTCGGCTGGCTGCCCGCCTACATCTGGGTGCTAGTCGGCTCGGTGTTCTTCGGCGGCGTCCACGACATGGGCGCGGTCGTGGCCTCCATCAGGCACCGCGGGTTGTCCATCGGTGAGGTCGTTTCCCAATGGATAGGCAAAAAAGGCAAGCGCCTGTTCCTGTGCTTCACCTGGCTGGCGCTCACCCTTGTCATCGCCGTCTTCCTCGAACTGGCGGCCCAGACCTTTGCTGCCGACCCCGCCGTCGCTTTCTCCGGCATTTTATACATTTTCTTGGCTATGATTTTCGGCGTCGCCATCTACCGTTACGGAGTCTCCCTCAAAGTAGCGTCCGTCATCATGGTGCCGATTATCCTCGGAGCGGTCTTCTTCGGTTCTTACAACCCCTGGGTCCAGTCCGCTTTCAAAATGGGTATCGACACCTGGCGCTGGATTCTCGTCGTCTATATCTTCGCAGCCTCCGTCCTGCCGGTATGGCTTCTCCTGCAGCCCCGCGACTATCTGGCCTCTTATCTGCTCTACTTCTCGCTCTTCATCGGCGCTGTCGGCATGCTGTTCGGTTCCCAGTTCGACGTCAAGCTGCCTGCTTTCACCGGCTTCACCAACGCTGGCGGCGAGTTCCTCTGGCCGTTGCTGTTCGTAACCGTGGCCTGCGGCGCCATCTCCGGCTTCCATGCCCTGGTTGGCAGCGGCACCACGGCTAAACAGCTCCGCAAAGAGAGCGACGCCGTCCTCATCGGCTATGGCTCGATGCTCACCGAAGGCCTCGTGGCCGTCATCGCCATCGGCACCATCATGATCGCCGGCGGGATGCTCAAAGGCGGCCCCACCGTCGTATACGGCGCCGGCCTCGGCAAATTCTCCGCCCTCATCGGCATCGACCCCCGGGTTGGCACCTCGCTCGGCCTGCTGGCCCTCAACTCCTTCATCCTCACCTCGCTCGACACCGCGACCCGTCTGGCGCGCTACCAGCTTCAGGAGTTCTTCGACATGAAACTCGACCGCTACACCGCCACCGCCATCGGCGTCGCCGTGGCCATGGGCCTGATCTTCTGGAAGACCGGCAACAAGCCTGTCTGGCTCCTTATCTGGCCGGTATTCGGCGCCTCCAACCAGCTCGTCGCCGCGCTGTCGCTCATGACCGTAGGCGTCTGGGTGATGAAAGGGCTCAAGAAATCGGCCAACTTCGTCATGATCCCGATGGTATTCATGCTCGTCACCACTGTTGCCGCCCTGTTCCTGCTCATCAAGGCCAACCTGACCAACCCCATCATCTGCGGCATCAGCGTCCTGCTCCTCGTGCTGGCGGTCCTGCTCGTCAAAGAGACGTGGTCCGTCCTGTCGAAGAAGGACCAGACACCGACTACCCCCGCCTAAAACAACCGGGTACCCGAAAACCGCTGCGAAGGCAGCGGTTTTCGGCATTTTCCGGAAAAACTCCGCGGAGACCGTTTAAAGCGGAACCGACACCGTTCGGATGGCAAATAGTACAATTGATGATAAACATATTGTCGTGCGATAAATCCACAGTTATACTTTGTGTAGCAAGAAAGCATTAAAGCGTCGCGTAAAAGGAGGAGGAGGCCAGTCATCGTTAGCGCCGTGGTTAACTGTATCTGCATTTAAAGCCTCAGACTACAAGGAGGAAAAGTTAACGTGGAAAAGATCAACTCGATCTGGCTGCTCATCGCGGCAGCCTGTGCCTTCGTACTAGCGTATCGCTACTACGGCGCCTTCATCGCCGCGAAGGTGCTCATGCTCAACGATGCCAACGTCACGCCGTCCCATCGCTGCAACGACGGTCGCGAGTATGTGCCGACCAACAAATGGGTCTTATTCGGTCATCATTTTGCCGCCATCGCCGGCGCCGGCCCGCTTGTGGGTCCGGTGCTCGCCTCCCAGTACGGCTGGGGGCCCGGCTTCGCCTGGATTCTGCTGGGCTCGATCTTTGCCGGCGCCGTCCACGACTTTATCATACTCTTCGCGTCGGTGCGTCACAACGGCCAGGGCCTGGCTACCATCGCCCGCAAAGAGGTCGGCCCCATCACCGGCTTCACCACCTCGATCGCCATCCTCTTCATCATCGTCCTCGCCATGGCCGGCCTGGGCATCGTCGTCGTCTTCGCGATGATGAAAAACCCATGGGGCGCCTTCACCCTCTTCATGACCATCCCCATCGCCATCGTCATCGGCCTCTACATGTTCAAAATCGCCCCCGGCTCGATCCGCTCGGGATCAGTCGTCGGCTTCCTGCTCGTCCTCGGCGCCGTCTTTGCCGGTCACTGGGTAATGCCTGGACAGGCCTGGGGAGGACTGGCCCCCTACTTCACCCTCACCCGCGAGCAGGTCTCCATCGCCCTGCCGGTTTACGGCTTCATCGCCGCCGTCCTGCCGGTATGGCTGCTCCTCGCCCCGCGCGATTATCTCAGCTCCTATATGAAGATCGGCACCGTCCTCGCGCTGGCACTCGGCATCCTCATCGTCCAGCCGACCGTCAACATGCCGATCACCACCCCCTTCACCGCCGGCGGCGGCCCCATCATCCCCGGCCCCGTCTGGCCGTTCGTCTTCATCACCATCGCCTGCGGCGCTATCTCCGGCTTCCACGCCCTCATCAGCTCGGGCACCACGCCCAAGATGATCGAGATGGAAAGCCAGGCCATGTTCATCGGCTACGGCAGCATGCTTGTTGAAGGCTTCGTTGCAATGATGGCCCTGATTTCCGCCGTCGTAATGTATCCCGGCGACTTCTTCGCCATCAATACCCTTGCCCCCGTTTACGCCAAGGTGCAGGCCATCTTCCCGACCGTCGAGATCAAACAACTTGAGGAACTCGTCGGCATCCAGGTCATGCATCGCCCCGGCGGCGCCGTTTCCTTAGCCGTCGGCATGGCCCACATCTTCTCGAGCATCGGCGGCATGAAGAGCCTCATGAGCTACTGGTACCAGTTCGCTCTCATGTTCGAGGCCCTCTTCATCCTCACAACCATCGACGCCGGCACCCGCGTAGGCCGATACATCCTCCAGGACGTTCTCGGCACCTATGTCTACCCGCCTCTCAAGGAAACCGGCTGGTGGCCCGGCATCTTCTTTACCGGCGCCCTCGTAAGCCTAAGCTGGGGCTACCTCCTCTACACCGGCAACGTAAGCACCATCTGGCCGATGTTTGGGGTCGCAAATCAGCTTCTGGCTGTCATCGCCCTGGCCCTCGGCACAACCATCATCCTCAAACTTGCCAAAAACAAGACCTATGCCTTGATTACCATCGCGCCGCTGGCTTTCCTGTCCGTCACCGTAATTTCGGCCGGCGCCATGAACATCGGCAACTACCTCAAACTGGGAACCTTCAATGGCAACCTCATGGCGGCCCTCAGCATCGTTCTCATCGTCATGGTCGCCATTATCATTCTCGACTCCCTCCGCGTTTGGCTGCGTCTCTTCGGCACCGCCAAGCCGGAAGGCATGAACACCGATACTCCGGTTGTATGTCAGTTCGGCGAAACGCGGCCCAATATCCCCAGCTAAATAAAATTAGAGAAGAAGGTCTGCGTCGACGGCGCGGACCTTCTTCTTTGATAATTAAAATCTGCCGGGAAAAGGAATTATATTAAAAGTGGACGAATACCAATAAAAAACCATTCCCCTGGAGGCCAATCGTGAAGATCCTGCTTGCCGAACACCGCGGCTTCTGCTACGGCGTCGAGCGGGCCGTCGCCATGGCCCGCGGCTGTGCCGACCGGCCGGGCAAAGCCGCCACCCTCGGCCCCATCATCCACAACCCCCAGCTTGTCGCCCGGCTGGCAGCCGAGGGCGTCGGCACCGTCGACAACCTCGACGACATAAAAGGGGACACCGTTATCATCCGCTCTCACGGCGCCCCTCCGGAAACTTATCGCCAGGCGGCCGCCAAAAACCTCACCGTCGTCGACGCCACCTGCCCCCACGTCAGAAAGGCCCAGACGGCTGCCCGCGATCTCCGGGAAAAAGGCTACAGAGTGGCCGTGGTGGGGGAGAGGGGTCACCCCGAAGTTAACAGCATCGTCGCCTGGGCAGGCGACGGCACGGTCGTCATCGAAACCGAGGAAGAAGCGGCCGGCTTGCCGGCGGTTCCGCGCCTGGGAATAGTATCCCAGACCACCTTTCCGCCCGGCCGGTTCGACGGCATCGTCGACATCCTGAAAACCGGAGCCGCCGACATCCAGGTGAACAAAACCATCTGCACCGCCACCGAACAGCGCCAGCAGGCGGCCGTGGACCTTGCGGCCCGCGTGGACGTCATGGTAGTCGTCGGCGGGCGCGGCAGCGCCAACACCACCCGCCTCGCCCAACTATGCCAAGAGGCAGGCAGCAGGGTGTATCACATAGAAACAGCAGCTGAACTGGACCCCGAGTGGTTCAGGGGAGCGGAGGCGGCTGGCATAACCGCCGGCGCATCCACCCCCGAATGGGTTATTGAGGAGGTATATCGGAAAATGCAAGAGTTCGATCAAGCAATGGAGCAAGAAATCCGCCAGATTGAGAAGGGCAGCATCGTCAAAGGGAAAGTGGTAAGGGTCAGCGACGACGAAGTATTCGTCGACATCGGCTATAAAGCCGAAGGCGTCATCCCGCTCGCCGAGCTCGCCTTCCCGCAGCCCGCCAAAGCGGAAGAAGCCGTCAAAGAAGGCGACGAAATCGACGTCTGCGTCCTCGACGACGACAGCAGCGAAGGAGCCATTAAACTCTCCAAAGTCCGCGCCGACAGCGTCATCGCCTGGGATAAACTGGAAAATGCCCAAAATTCACATCAACCGGTCGAAGGTAAAGTAACTGAAGCTGTGAAAGGCGGTCTATCGGTGGCCGTTTTCGGCGTGCGGGGCTTTATTCCCGCCTCCCAGGCCGACTTGCGGTATGTCGAGGACCTCAGTATATTTGCCGGACAGACCCTTTCTGTTTTGCCGATCGAAGTAGACAGGGAGAAAAAGCGGGTCGTTCTTTCCCGGCGCGCCGTTCTCGAGGAAGAGCGCCGCCGCAGCGAAGCGGAAGCCTTCGCCCGCTTCCAGCCCGGACAGACCGTCCACGGCACGGTTCGCCGCCTCGCCGACTTCGGCGCCTTCGTGGATATTGGCGGCGTCGACGGGCTGATCCATATCTCCGACCTTTCCTGGCACAGGGTCAAAACAGCCTCTGAAATCGTCAACGTCGGCGACGAAGTCGATGTCGTCATCCTGAAGCTCGACCCGGCGACCAGGAAAATTTCCCTCAGTCTCAAGGCCTCGCAGCGCGATCCCTGGTTCGACGTCGCCGAAACCCTCGTCGTCGGCAGCGTTGTCGCCGGCAAAGTAACCAAAACTTCCAAATTCGGCGCCTTCGTCGAAGTAGCCCCGGGCGTCGAAGGCCTTGTCCATATTTCCGAACTCGACGACCGCCGGGTCGAAAAGGCTGAAGAAGTGGTAACCGCCGGCCAGGAAGTCAACGTCAAAATTCTCGGCGTGGACAAAAAGGCCAAGCGCATTTCCCTCAGCATCGCCCAGGCCAAGCAAGATCGCGACCGGGCAGAATACAGCCACTACATCCAAGACAGCGGCAAGGGGCTGGGCTTCACCATCGGCGACAAGCTCGGCCATCTCTTCAAACGAGAAGACTGAAGGGTTGTGGACGTGTGCGCCAATCGCGCAAACTCGACCATCTCAAATATTCCCTTGCACTTACTGACGGACCTGCGGCAAACGGGTTCGCCGATTTCTCCCTCGTCCACAACTGTCTGCCGGGGCTGGCTTTTTCGACCATCGAGCTGGCCACGACAGTCGCCGGCGTCTCCCTGCGCCATCCCGTAATCATCAACGCCATCACCGGCGGCGCCGCCGACGTCACCGCCATCAACGCGCAGCTCGCCGAGCTGGCCAGGAGAACCGGCGCCGCCATGGCCGTCGGCTCCCAGTACGCCGCTCTCGAAAACCCGGCGGTAAGCGAATCCTATCAGGTCGTCCGTTCCGTCAATCCCGACGGCGTACTGTTCGCCAATCTCGGCGCCCATGCCACCCCGGACCAGGCTGTCCGGGCTGTGTCTATGATCGGTGCCGACGCCATCCAGATTCATCTCAACGCCGCCCAGGAACTCGCCATGCCCGAAGGCGACCGCGACTTCGGCGGCTACCTCGAAAACATCGCCGCCATAGTAGCTGTCAGCCCAGTACCCGTCATCGTCAAAGAAGTCGGTTCCGGTGTCGCCCGCGAGCAGGCCACCGCTCTCGTGGCTGCCGGCGTAAAAGCTATCGATACCGGCGGCGCGGGAGGCACAAACTTCGTCGCCATCGAAGCTGCCCGCGGTTCGGCTGAGTTGCCGGCCGAAACCCTCGCCTGGGGGATACCGACCGCCGTCAGCGCCGTTGAAGTTGTTTCCGTTCTCCCTCCATCCGTCGACCTCATAGTATCCGGCGGCATTCGCAGCCCTCTGGACGCCGTCAAAGCCCTGGCCCTCGGCGGGCGGGCAGTCGCCATCGCCACCCCGGCCATCAGGTTGCTGCGGGAAAGAGGCCTGCGCGAAGCCGTCGCCTGGTTCGAATCGTTCCTTAGCGAGATCCGCCGCTACATGCTGCTAGTCGGGGCGGGGGAAATCGCCAACCTTGCGGACGTCCCGGTGGTTATAACCGGCAAGAGCAGGGAATGGCTAACCCAAAGAGGAATCGACACCACATGTTTTGCCCGCCGCACCCGGTGTTAGTATAATCGCCTGCCATAAAAGCATGGTCTCCGGACCATGCTTTTGCATGTTTATCCTCCGCCCAGGGCAAGCTAAATGCGTATCGCCATCATCCTGGATGTGAGGTGAAAAACCACAATGAGTTTGCCGGTAGGAATGATACTGCTCCTCGTTGTCGGCGTGTTGGTCTATTTCGGTCTGGCCCAGCGCCTGCTCGACCGCATGCGGCTCACCGACAAGCAAGCCCTGCTCTTCATCGGCGCCATAGTAGTCGGCAGCTTCGTAGACATTCCACTGATGCGCGCCCCCTCCGAACTGAGCGTCAATCTTGGCGGCGCCCTGATCCCCGCGGTCTTCTCGCTCTGGCTGTTGGCAACCGCCGACGAAACGGCCGAAAGGGTGCGGGCGATAATTGCCAGTGTTCTCGTTGCCGGAGCGGTCATGCTTGGTTCCCTGTACCTTCCCTATGAGCCGGAAAATATGTTCCTTGACCCCAAACTAATCTACGGCATCGCCGCCGGCCTCATCGCCTACATTGCCGGCCGCTCCCGCCGCGCCGCGTTCATCGGCGGGATACTAGGCATAATCCTTAGCGACATCGCCCACTTCGTCACCATAACCCGCGCTGGTATTCCGGGCACCACCGCCATCGGCGGGGCAGGGGCGTTCGATGTCGTCATCATTGCCGGCCTTGTTGGCGTAATGGTGGCCGAACTGGTCGGCGAAACGCGCGAACGGCTGCAGGGCGGACCTGTTCTCGGCCCCAACCGCCCCGAAGGACTCTACGAATTCAGCAAAGAGCTGGGGCACCACGGCAAGCACAAGAAGGATAAATCGCTCACAGCTTCCCAAAAAACCGAACAGCAGGACGGGGGGGAAGACCGTGAATAGGTTGGTACTCGTCGCGGCAATTGTTATCGGTTGCCTTGTCATGGTTCCCGCCCAGGCGCATGAGCGTAACGACGGCGGCTACTACACCATCGTCGACGAACTCGGAAGGCCTGTATTCATGACCGGCTGGAAAGTCAACGTCGGCGACCAGTGTCTTACTACTGACAACAAACGTTACGAAGTAACCGGCATCAGCGGCGACACCGCCCACGCCAAATTTATCGGCGAGGTCAACCTCAGCGCCTACGCGCCTTCCGCCCCCGTGCGCAACCATGCCTTCGCCGTCCATCTCGCCCCCAGGGTCGCCAGCGCCCAGGGCAATAAAGTCGCCATCTACCACACCCACTCCGACGAATCGTACGTCCCTACCGACGGCAAGGAAAGCATCCTCGGCAACGGCGGCATCTTCAAAGTGGGCCAGGCCTTCGGCGAAGCCCTCAAAGCCCAGGGCTTGCAACCCATCATCTCCAACGCAAAGCACGACCCGCATGACAACATGGCCTATGAGCGTTCCCGCCGCACCGTAGCCGATCTACTCAAACAACAGCCGGCGGCCGTCTTCGACGTCCACCGCGACGCCCTGCCAGCCGAAGGCTACGCCACCAAAATCAACGGCCAGGAGATGACAAAAGTTCAATTGGTCGTCGGCAAGTACGGGCCGACCGGCAAACAAATTGAAGATTACGCCCTCAAGATCAAGGCTGCCGCCGACCAGAAGCATCCCGGCCTGATCAAAGGCATATTCTTCGCCAAGGGCGGAGACTACAACCAGGATCTCCACCCGCGTTCCATGCTGCTTGAAGTTGGCTCCCACACCAACAGCCGTGCAGAGGCCGAGAAAGGCATCGCCCTGTTTGCCGACGCCATACCCGCCGTCTTGGGGCAGACAGGAGGGCAACCCGGTACGCCCGCCGGCGCCACCGGCCTGGGTACTCAGCAAGCCGGCCCTTCAGGCGCCAGTAAGTCGATCGGCTGGATCGTCGCCCTGCTTGTAATAGGCGTCATTGCCTTCCTGTTCATCAGCACCGGTGGCGTCAAAGAAGCCGGCGCAAAGCTTAAGCGCTTCACCACCACCGAATTCGCCAACTTCCTCGGACCGAAAATCGGGCGCAAACAGCGGCGGGACGACCGGGACGACGAAGGCGACGATTCCCGATGAACGTCATCTATCACGCGCGGCGGCCATTTTTGCCACAACTGGCCTGCGCCCTTCACCTCGGCCTTGAAAATGAGGCCGAGCCTTTTTTGCCCGAGAGCCGCGCTCACGACTGGCAGGCGGAACCCCTCCTGATCGCCGGCCCTGACGCAACCGGCGCCACCGTATGCTGCCTTGCGCATGGGCGCTACCGCGGGCTGTATCGCCGGGCGCTAGCCGGAATGGCGGGCATCTTCACCTTTTCCCTCGCCTGGGTCGACCTCGATCAGGCAATCGCCGCCTGCAGCTTCGCGACCAGAGGCCGCGTTTTCCTGGCCGACCACTGGCCGGCTGTATTCGGGCATCGTTTTCGGCCGCGCATCATCGCCGCCCTGCGCTCCAGCCTGCTCACCCACCGGGAGGACTGCCCGTGAACATCGTCTACTACTGTTTTGCCGGCGCCCACGCTTCCGTCGTCGCCAGCGCCATCCACTGCGGTCTCCTGCCGGTAGAGCATGTGCCCACTTACGACGAGTTTGTAGCCCTTCCGTACTATGACCGGACCGCTCCCCGCCTGATCGGCAGCCCTTATCTCATGGGCAGGGACGAATACGGCCACAACGTTTACTTCCTCGGCCTCTGGGACCAGCGCCTGCCCATCATGGCCGCCGTCGGCGCTCTGCTCGCCACCGCCAGCATTGACGAACAGGACTACTTCTTCCAGGACGCCTTTCCGCTCATCAACTTTTCCACAAAAATCGGCGGGCTGCTTTCCAAGCGCTACTGCCTCACGAGCATTGGCAGAAGGATTACCGTCTGGGGCATGCAGCGGCAATACCCGGCGTTCGTATCCATGGTTGCGGACGTCAAAAGCAAACTTCACCCGTGACGGCAACTTGGCCTATTTATCGCCGTCCGGCAGGAAAAGGCTGCTAAAGGCGGAATACATAGTAAAGGCCGAAAGAAGCGGCCACAAGTACCGGAGGAGAGAAAAACCTTGACCAAAGGAACAATCTGCCGGGTTGCCGACGACAGCATCGCCGCCGAACTGGGGCTTCGCCCCGGCGACGCGCTTCTCGCCGTCAACGGCGAACCCGTCAGCGACATAATCGACTTAAGCTTCGCGCTGGCCGACGAAAACGTGGAGCTCCTCGTGGCGCGGCAAAACGGCGAAGAGGAGCTTTTCGCAATCGAAAAAGACTACGACCAGGATCTCGGGCTGGAATTCGAAAGCGCCGTCTTTGACCGCGTCCGCCCGTGCGCCAACAACTGCGTCTTCTGCTTCGTCGACCAGATGCCACCCGGCATGAGGGAAAGCCTCTACATCAAAGACGACGACTATCGGCTCTCCTTCCTCTACGGCAACTTCATCACCCTCACCAACCTCTCGCCGCGCGACTTTGCCCGCATCCGCCGCCTTCACCTGTCGCCCCTCTACGTCTCCGTACACGCCACCGACGGCGACCTCCGGGCTTCCCTGCTCGGCAACCCGCGCGCCAAAAATATCATGGCCCGTCTCCGCGAACTTTCCGACAGCGGCATCGAGCTCCACACCCAAGTTGTCCTCTGCCCCGGTCTCAACGATGGCCCAGTCCTAGAGCGCACCGTCGCCGACCTCTTCGCCCTCGCCCCCGGTGTCCTCTCGCTCGCCATCGTGCCCGTCGGCCTCACCCGCCATCGGGAAAAATGCCGGCCCCTGCGCTGCTTCACACCGGACGAAGCCCGCGCCGTCATCGCCGCCGTTTCCGCGTGGCAGAGCCGCTGCCGGGCCGAAACCGGCTCCACCTTCGTCTACCTCGCCGACGAATTCTACCTCGCCGCCGGCTTACCCATACCCGAATACGACCATTACGACGACTTCCCCCAGCTTGAGAATGGCGTCGGCATCGTCCGCTCCTTCCTCGCCGAATGGGAGGAAACTGCCGCACCAAAAGAAGGCTACGCCACTCCCCGGCGCATCGACGTCGTCTGCGGCGTTTCCGCGTCAGCGGTACTCGCCCCCCTTATCGCCGGCCTTTCCCTAAAAAACCTTACCATCCGGCTCGTCACCGCCGTCAACGCCTTTTTCGGGCCGTCCGTCACCGTAACCGGCCTCCTTACCGGCGCCGACATCATCGCCGCCCTCAGGGACGCAGATTCGCCGTCCGACGGCGTCATCATCCCCGGCGTCGCCCTCAGAAAAGGCGAAAACATCTTTCTCGACGGCCTCACCCCCGAAGACGTCGCCCGCGTCATCGGCCGCCCCGTGCGGGTGGCCCACTTCGCCGCCGACCTCAAATCGCAGCTCGCCGCTTGGAGGTGAACCATGAAAGACCTCGGACTCATCCAAGTGTATACCGGCAACGGCAAAGGAAAAACTACAGCTAGCCTCGGCCTGGCCTTCCGGGCCTCGGGCCACGGCTTCAAAGTCTGCATGCTCCAATTCATGAAAGACTGCTCGGATTATGGCGAAGTAAAAGCGGCCCAGTATCTGCCGGGCTTTGTCGTCATTCCGGTCGGCCGCCACGACTTCGTCGACCTCGCCGACCCCGCTCCCGTCGACATCGAGCTTGCCGGAAAAGGCTGGGAGCAGGCAAAAAAAACCATCGACTCCGGCGAATACGACATCGTAATCCTTGACGAAATAAACGTCGCCATGGCCTGCGGACTACTCCCCGCAGCCGACGTCGCCGCCTTCCTTACGGCCGAAAAGCGCAACGTCGAAATCGTCCTCACCGGCCGCTACGCGCCGCCGGAAATAATCGCCATCGCCCACCTCGTCACCGAAATGCAGGAAGTGAAGCACCCCTACAACGACGGTGTGGCGGCCCGCCAGGGCATCGACTACTGAACCAACGCGAAAAAGGTGATGACCATGAGCAAACCGATCGTAGCCATCGTTGGCCGGCCCAATGTCGGCAAATCCACCCTCTTCAACCGCATCGCCCAGAAGCGCGTCTCCATCGTCGAAGACATCCCCGGCGTAACCAGGGATCGCATCTACATGGACGCAGAATGGCTTAACCACGAATTCACCATGATCGACACCGGCGGCATCGAGATCGAGTCCACCGACAAAATCCTGACCTCCATGCGCCATCAGGCCAAACTCGCCATCAAAGAGGCCGACGTCGTCGTCTTCGTCGTCGACGCCAAAACAGGCCTGACCTCAGCCGACGAAGAAGTCGCCGTCATCCTCAAAAACGCCCGCAAACCCATCCTTCTCGCCGTCAACAAAGTCGACAGCCCCAAAGACGAACTGGAAACCTTCGAATTCTACAACCTCGGCCTCGGCGAGCCCTACGCCATTTCGGCCGCCAACGCCCTCGGCCTCGGCGACCTCCTTGACCAGATCGTCGCCGCTCTGCCTAAAGAGACATCCGTCGCCGACGAAACCGACACCATCAAAGTCGCCTTCATCGGTCGGCCAAATGTTGGCAAATCGTCGCTCGTCAACGCCCTACTCGGCGAAGAAAGGGTCATCGTCAGCGACATCCCCGGCACCACCCGAGACGCCATCGACACCCACTACTCCAAAGACGGCTCCGACTTCATCCTCATCGACACCGCCGGCATGCGGCGCAAAGCCAGAATCGACCAACCCGTGGAACGCTACAGCGTCATCCGTTCCCTCCGGGCCGTCGACCGGGCCGACGTAGTCCTGATGCTCATCGACGCCGTCGACGGCGTCACCGAGCAGGACAAAAAAATCGCCGGCTACGCCCACGAGGCCGGACGGGCCAGCATCATCGTCGTCAACAAATGGGACCTCGTCGAAAAAGACAGCAAAACCACCCTCCGTTACACCGAAACCATTCGCAGCGAGCTCGGCTTCATGCAGTACGCGCCCGTGCTGTTTCTCTCGGCCCTTACCAGGCAACGCGTCAACCGGGTCAGCGAACTGGTCAAATTCGTCGCCGATCAGCACGCCATGCGCGTTGCCACCAGCGTGCTCAACCAGGTCATCGAAGACGCCGTCGCCATCAACCCCCCGCCGTCCGAGCGGGGCAGAAAACTGAAAATCTTCTACACCACTCAGCCGGGCGTAAAACCGCCCACCTTCGTCTTCTTCGTCAACGACGCCGAAATCATGCACTTCTCCTACCTCCGATACCTCGAAAATAAACTGCGGGAAGCCTTCGGCTTCGAAGGCACGCCGCTGAAGCTAGTCGTGCGCGGCCGCAAAGACAAAGAAGACGATTGACGGCCGTTGATAAGCGCCCATCTGCGGCGTTAGGTCTGCGGGCGCTTGCTAGCGTACGGACCGAGTACGCGTCGCTGCGCGTCCTCGACCTGCCTTGCATATGGGCACTTCTAAACGGCCTAAGCCAGATATTTTACTTGTAAGCTTTTTGTGGGGTGAGAAAATGGACTACTTTATTGTAATAGCCCTCAGCTACGTCATTGGCTCCATCCCCAACGGCCTCATTGTCGGCAAATTCTTCAAGGGCGTCGACATCCGCCAGTTCGGCAGCAAAAACATCGGCGCCACCAACGTATACAGAGTCCTCGGTCCGTGGCCCGCCTTCTGGGTACTCGTCACCGACATCGCCAAAGGCATCGCCGGCGTCTACATCGGCAAAGCCGTCCTCGGCACCCCGCCGGCCGCTCTCCTTGGCGGCATCGCCGCCATCGCCGGACACAACTGGTCGCTCTTCCTCGGCTTCAAAGGCGGCCGCGGTGTTGCCACCGCCCTCGGCGTCATCGCCGTTCTCATGCCAAAAGTCACCGCCATCGTCTTTATCGTCTGGGCCGTCATCGTCGCCCTTACCCGCTACGTCTCCCTCGGCTCGATCGTCGCCGCCGCCATCGCTCCGCCGCTTATCTGGCTGTTCGGCGAGCGGGTGGAATACCTCTACTTCGGTCTTGTGGCCGCCATCTTCGTCATCGTTCGCCACCGCCCAAACATCGAGCGCCTCCTCAAGGGCCAGGAACTAAAAATCAAAGCCGGCAGCGCCTCGCCGGAAAAAAAGGATACCGACAAACCATGAAAATTGCCGTAATCGGCGCCGGCGGCTGGGGAACGGCCCTGGCCACCGTCCTTGGAGAAAACAACCATCAGGTATCGCTCTGGGCCCGCAGTCAGGCGTTCGCCGCCGAACTCGCCGCTACCAGACACAACCCGCGCTACCTTCCCGACGCCGTCCTCCCGGATGGCGTCGTCTGCACCGCCGACCTTGACGCCGCCGCACGCGGCGCCGCCATCGTCATCATCGCCACCCCGTCCCACGCCGTCAGAGCTGCCGCCGGCGCCCTCGCTGAGCATCTCGCCGCCGGCGCCGTCGTCGTCAGCGCTGCCAAAGGCCTTGAAATCGGCTCCCTCAAGCGCATGTCCGAAGTCATCGTCGAAGAGATACCCGCCGCTGCCGCGCGCCTCGTCGCCCTCTCCGGCCCGAACCACGCCGAAGAAGTAGCCCTCCGCCAGCCCACCGCCACTGTCGCCGCCTCCGCCTCCCGCGAGGCCGCCGAAGCCGTCCAGGACGCCCTCATGGCGCCCTACTTCCGTGTATACACCAATCCTGACATCATCGGCGTCGAACTCGGCGGCGCCCTCAAAAACATCGTCGCCCTCGGCGCCGGTATCGGCGACGGCCTCGGTTTCGGCGACAACGCCAAAGCCGCTCTCATGACCCGCGGCCTAGCCGAGATTACCCGCCTCGGCGTCGCCATGGGCGCCAGCCCGCTAACCTTTGCCGGCCTCGCCGGCATCGGCGACCTCATCGTCACCTGCACCAGCAGCCACAGCCGCAACCGCCGCGCCGGCCTGGCCCTCGCCGCCGGCAAAACGGTGGGGGAGATAGAAGGGGAGACCGGCATGGTCGTCGAAGGCATCCGCTCCACCCTCGCCGCCCACCAGCTAGCAGGCCGCCTCGGAGTGGAGATGCCCATTACCGCCGAAATCCACCGTGTCCTCTACCAGGGAGCCGATCCCAGAGAAGCGGTCGGCAGACTGATGGGGCGGGGGAGGACGCATGAAGTAGAAGAGGGCGCGGAAATCGAAAACTGGTAATCTTAATTTGCGGACAAATTTGAAAACCCCCTGGCCATGTACAATGGCCAGGGGGTTTCATTGTGCCGTTAGAATTTAAACGTCAGCCCGATTCCGGGGCCCTTCACTCTCAGGTTGTATTTATCATCGTCATCCTGGCGCGATACCTCAATAAATTGCTTGTACGCAAAATAAATTCGCTCTATTGGGTGGTAAGGGCCAACCGGGTGGACGCTAAACTTCCTTTTGTGCGGGGCATGACCGCAATAGCTCGACACCGACAGTTGCCATACTCTTTTTTGTCTTTCGTCATATTCTTCTTGGCATGTCATATATTTGTAATGATTAATCGGGCAATTCCCCAGTAAGGACCTGAAGCTTCTGCGGCCCGTCGCGGAAGACGTTTTTCGGGGAGGGGTGACAGGCCAGCAGAGCTAATGTGCTCATACATACGAACATAGGGGGAGGGAAACGAAAGCAAATGGAAAAATTTGACCTGTTCCGGGACATTGCCGAGCGGACCGGCGGCGACATATACGTCGGCGTCGTCGGCCCCGTGCGCACAGGCAAATCCACCTTTATCAAGCGGTTCATGGAGACGATGGTGTTGCCGAACATCACCGATCCTTACGACAAAGAACGCGCCAAGGACGAACTGCCCCAGTCGGCCGCCGGGAGAACCATCATGACCACCGAGCCCAAGTTCATTCCCGACGAGGCGGTCGAAATCGTCGTCAAGGAAAATGTCAAGGTCCGCGTCCGGGTCGTGGACTGCGTCGGCTACACCGTCGACGGCGCCCTCGGCTACGAGGAGGAAGACGGGCCACGTATGGTTCTCACTCCCTGGGACGACAAGGAGATACCCTTCCAGGAGGCCGCCGAAATCGGCACCCGCAAGGTCATCGCCGACCATTCGACAATCGGCCTTGTCGTCACCACCGACGGCACCGTCACCGACCTGCCGCGCGACCAATACATCGCCGCTGAAGAGCGGGTTATCGGCGAACTCAAAGAACTGCAGAAACCGTTCCTCGTCATCCTCAACACCGGCCAGCCGACCGCCAAGGAGACCAGGGAACTTGTCGCCAAACTGGAGAACAAATACGATGTCCCCGTAATCCCCGTCGATTGCCTGCAGCTCACCACCGACGACATATACGCCATTCTCCAGGAAGTTCTCTACGAATTCCCTGTCAAGGAAGTCAACATCACGCTGCCGCGCTGGGTGGAAGAACTCGAAGCCGATCATTGGCTTCGCCAAAAATTCGACGGCGCGGTCAACGACGTCGTCCAGTACGTGCACCGCCTGCGCGACATCGATCGGGCCATCGACGACCTCTCGGGCTACGACTTTGTCGCCGACGTCATCCTTCACGACATGGACCTCGGCAGCGGCATCGCCGTCATCGAAATGACCGCCCGCAGCGAACTCTTCTACCAGGTGCTCGAAGAGCTCACCGGCTTCACCGTCAGCGGCGAACACCATGTCCTCCGCCTTATGCGCGACCTGTCAGTCGCCAAGCGCGAGCACGACAAGATCGCCTCCGCCCTCGAACAAGTACGCCAGACGGGCTATGGCATCGTTCCGCCCCAGACCGATGAAATGGTCCTCGAGGAGCCCGAAATCATCCGCACCGGCAACCGTTTCGGCGTGCGCCTCAAAGCTTCCGCGCCATCGCTCCACATCATCAGGACCGACGTCCAGGCCGAAATCTCGCCCATCATCGGCACCGAAAAACAAAGCGAAGAACTCATCCACTACCTGCTGCGCGAATTTGAAGGCGAGCCGGAAAAACTGTGGCGCACCAACCTGTTCGGCAAATCCCTCAACGCCCTCGTGCGCGAAGGCATCCAGAACAAACTCAACACCATGCCCGAAAACGCCCAGATCAAATTGCGCGAAACGCTGCAGAAAGTTGTCAACGAGGGGAGCGGCGGGCTGATCTGCATCATCTTCTAGCATAACAGGCCGGCGATGAAGGCCCTTTCGCAGCAAAGGCCTTTCTAGCCGGCCATAATATCGCCGAGTTTCGTCGGCTACGACCAGCCGGCTTCTTTTTTTGCCCTTTTTCCCTTGTCTTGGTATAATCCAAGTGTTATAATGTCTACGATACGGAGATAATTATCCTTTTGTGCAATACTAAAGGAGGGAAAAGAATGTCCGGCCTCAAGTCGACATTTTACTTAGTCCGGGAGGAAATCCTGCCCGAAGCCATCAAAAAAACCATCAAGGTTAAAGAGCTCTTGAAGCGCGGCGACGCCCGCACCATCAACGAAGCGGTGGAAAAGATGGAGCTCAGCCGCAGCGCATACTATAAGTACAAAGACTACGTATTCCCGTTTTACGAAGCCAGCAAGGAAAAAATCGTCACCCTCGCCCTGCTCCTCGAGCACAAGCCCGGCGTTCTCTCCCGCGTTCTCAACACCATCGCCAACGAACGCGGCAGCGTCCTCACCATCAACCAGGGAATCCCTCTCCAGGGCGTCGCTAACGCCACCGTCTCCCTCGAAACCGTCGAACTGGCCATCGACCTTGAAGCCCTGCTCGACAAACTGAGGATGGTGGATGGCGTCAAGCGCCTCGAAGTGCTGGGACAAGCTTAACAATAGGAGATGACCTCGATGAAAGCCAATTCGCACAAGCAAACAATCAACATCGGCATGCTCGGTCTTGGCACTGTAGGCACCGGCGTCGCCAAAATCCTCGCCGCCAACGAACACTGCATCGCCCAGAAGGTGGGTTCGGCAGTCGCCCTGAAAAAGGTCCTTGTCCGCAATGCCGCCAAGCCGCGGCGGGTCACGCTCGACGGCCTGCTCACCACCGATCCGGCCGCTGTCATCGACGACCCCGAAATCGACATCATCGTCGAACTCATGGGCGGCGAAGAACCGGCCAAGGACTATATAATCCGCGCTCTCAAGGCCGGCAAGCATGTCGTAACCGCCAACAAGGATGTCGTTGCCAGACACGGCCGCGACCTCTTCGCCGCAGCCGAGGAAAACAACGTCGACCTGCTCTTTGAAGCCAGCGTAGGCGGCGGCATACCCATCATCCGGCCGCTCAAGCAATGCCTGGCAGGCAACCGCATCAGCCAGGTAATGGGCATCGTCAACGGCACCACCAACTACATGCTCACCAAAATGACCGCCGACAAGAGCGACTACGAAGCCGTCCTTGCCGAGGCCCAGCAAAAAGGCTACGCCGAAGCCGACCCCACCGCCGACGTCGGCGGCTTTGACGCCGCCCGCAAGATCGCCATTCTCGCCTCCATCGCCTTCGGCACCCGCGTCACCCTGGACGATGTCTATGTCGAAGGCATCACCGGCATCACCCCCCAGGACATCGAATACGCCGGCGAATTCGGCTATGTCATCAAACTGCTGGCAATTGCCGGTGAAACTGATAAAGGCGTCGACGTCCGCGTCCATCCCGCCTTTATCGCCAAAAACCATCCGCTGGCAGCCGTCAACGACGTCTTCAACGCCATCTTCGTCAAAGGCGACGCCGTCGGCGAAACCATGTTCTACGGCCGGGGAGCGGGGGAGATGCCCACCGCCAGCGCCGTTGTCGCCGACATCATCGATGTCGCCCGCGACATCCAGCATGGCGTTGCCAGCCGCGTCCTCTGCACCTGTTTCGACAACAAGCCCCTTTGCCCCATCGACAAGACCGAGGCCCCCTACTACATCCGCCTGCTCGTCGAAGACAAACCCGGCGTGCTGGCTGCCATCGCCGGCGCCTTCGGCTGCCAGCAGGTCAGCCTCAACTCCGTCGTACAGAAACGCAAAGTGGATGACTGGGCGGAAATCGTCCTCATAACCTACCGCGTTTCCGACGCCAACATGCGGATGGCCCTAAGCGCCCTCGGCGGCATGCCGGTCGTAAACAAAATAAGCAGCGTCATCAGAGTGGTCGGGGAATAACGACCGCCACCCCGGGGAGGAAATATGGAATCGACAGTCACAGTGCGCGTGCCGGGAACGACAGCCAACTGCGGTCCCGGCTTTGATACGGTCGGCATCGCCTGCACCATCTACAACGACCTTACCCTCACATTGAGCGAAAAGCCGGGCTTCACCCTCGCCGTCACCGGCGAGGGCGCCGACGGCATCCCCAACAACGAACGCAACATCGCCTACCAGGCCGTAAGCGCCGTCCTCAATAAAGTCGGCGTCACCAGTCCGGGCATAACCATCGCCATGCACAACAACATTCCTCTGGCCCGCGGCCTCGGCTCGAGCGCCGCCGCCATCGTCGGCGGACTCGTCGCTGCCAACGCCGCCACCGGCGGCAAACTCGGCAAAGACGAACTGCTTGTTTTGGCCACCGCCCTCGAAGGCCATCCCGACAACGTCGCCCCGGCCATATTCGGCGGCATCACCGTAAGCTTCACCGCCGGCGGCACCCCTGAAACCCTGCGCTTCAACCCGCCCGATCCGCTCAGGCTGGTCGTCGCCGTGCCCGATTTCGGCCTCTCCACCAAAGCCGCCCGTCAGGTGTTGCCAAAAACCGTTCCCTATGCTGACGCCGTCTTCAACGTCAGTCGCGCCGCCCTGCTCGTCGGCGCCCTTTGCCAGGGACGACTCGACCTCCTGCGCTTCGCCCTCGAAGACCGGCTGCACCAGCCTTACCGCGCAAAACTCATCCCCGGCATGGACGAAGTCCTCGCCGCCGCCCAGGCAAACGGCGCACTGGGCGCGGCCATCAGCGGCGCCGGACCCTGTCTCATCGCCTTCGCGCACCGCGAGACCTCCGCCGCCATCGGCGGCGCCATGGTTGCGGCCTTTGCCCGCCATGGCGTAAAAGCCGCCTCTCTCGACCTGGACGTAGATAATCACGGCGCGAAGATAATATAGCCTTGACAGCGCCCTAAAAAAAAGGTACAATTGATTTTGTCAGTGTCGGGGCGTAGCGCAGTTTGGTAGCGCGCTTGCTTGGGGTGCAAGAGGTCGTGGGTTCAAGTCCCGCCGCTCCGACCAACTTTATATTAGCAAAATCAAGGACTCGCCGAACAGGCGAGTTTTTTGTTATGTAATGTTATCCCCTTCGGCAACGAAGTAATATTCTATACGGCCATCGCGGCTGTGGGTGCCTTTGCCACTCCAAGCATAGAACTTTGATGACGATGAGGATTTTTTCGTATTATCCTCCCTATGGACGTCGACCGGAGAGACGACGACGGCTAAGCTTCTTACCGGAACCGCGCATCCCGGTTGTAGAATAACGGAGAACTCCGGCAGGATCAGTCGCTGCTGCACCAACAGGAACGGCCTTAATCAGTTTGGGCCCTGAAGAGCCATCCTGGTTTTGGGCCAGAACGCTGTGGCGCCTGCTGAAGAGGAAATAGACGACCAACCCTATCCCCAGCCAGCTACCGAAGAATTTCCAGGTGAGCAGAGGCAGGTTGGCGAGCAGGTATGAGCAGAAGACGACCGCCAGCGGGGCAATTATGGTGACGGCCGGGCAGCGAAACGGCCGGCGGGCAGTGGGCCGTGTGTAGCGGAGGACGAGTACGCCGACGGACGCCACGATAAAAGCGAACAGTGTCCCGGCGTTGGTAAGCTCGGCGATGATGCTTATCGGCAGAATGGCGCTTATCGCCGCCACGGCTATACCGGTAATTACGGTGATGATAAAGGGAGTTTTATGGCGGGGATGGAGCTTGGCCAAAACGGCCGGCAGCATTCCATCACGGGCCATGGCGAGGAAGACGCGGCTCTGGCCGAATATAAACACAAGCAGGACGGTCGTCATGCCGCAGATAGCGCCGACGGCGACAACCGCGCTGCCCCAGTTTATGCCGATATAATGAAGTGCGAATGCTACCGGCTCACTGTTGTCCAGTTGACCGTAGGGAACGATGCCGGTAAGAACGCCGGCAACGACGATATACAGGACTGTGCAGACTATCAGCGAGCCGATGATACCTGTTGGAAGGTCGCGGTTCGGGCGGCGGCACTCCTCGGCCGCGGTGGCAACCGCATCAAATCCGATATAAGCGAAAAAGACGATGGCCGCTCCGGCGGCTATTCCTTTGTAGCCGAAAGGGAGAAACGGCTCCCAGTTTACCGGATTGACATGGGGTACGGCCAGCACCAGGAAGAGGGCGACGACCGAGAGCTTAACGGTTACAAGAATCTTGTTTAGGGATGCGCTTTCCCTAGTGCCCTGGATGAGAAGAGCGGTCAGGAGCAGGACGATTATAACCGCCGGCATGTTGACTATGCCGCCTTCAGAAGGGACCGCTGTAAATGCCTTGGGCAATCTGAACCCGATTGCCTCCGCCAAGCCGGCAAAATACCCGGACCAACCGGCGGCCACCGCAGCGGCGCCCACGGTGTATTCGAGGATTAACGCCCAGCCGACCAGGAAAGCGACGATTTCACCAAGGGCCACGTAGGCGAATGTGTATGCGCTGCCGGCAACGGGGACCATGGCAGCCAGTTCCGCGTAGGCGAGGGCAGCGAACCCGCACGCCGATCCCGACAGGATGAAGGACAGCGTTATTCCTGGGCCGGCAAACCTAGCCGCTGCCACGCCGGTGAGGACAAAGATACCAGTGCCGATTATGCAGCCGATTCCCAGCAGCACCAGATCAACGGCTCCTAGCGTCTTAGCAAGCCCCCTATTTTTCGTTCCCGCGACGGTGCGACTGATATCTTTTGTACGAAATAAGTCCATGAAGTCAACCTCGCAATTAATACGACCCATCTTACTGCATGTACAGAACCATTATTAGACTCTCCAATATAAAGGGAGGTAATTCCGTCATATATGGTTCAGCTATGTTCTCCGTGCGAGCCGCTCAGCAGACAAGGTGGAGGGTAGCGCCGGCTTGCCGCGCGATTAAGTAACCGTTCCAGTGTCAATACTATCCATGTGATCAAAGATATGCCAAAAGGGGTACCAAATGAGCGATTTTATTTATATTTTCGCCTCGGCCCTCGCCGGTTTCCACGCCCTCACCTTCGCCCGCTGGCTACGGCTGAACGGCAACAAAAAAGGCGCTTACGGGGTATTCGCCCTCATCCTCGTCTCGCTGGCATTGCCCATTTTGCGGCTGCTATCCCAATAACAATTTTCTATGTCGCGCGGGCGGCAAAGAAGGGTTTGCCAGCGGCGGATAGAAAATAATACCAATATTACGAGGAGGTGTTGACGGTGGATAAGGACAAAATTGTCGCCGAAACCATCGCGAAATACGAACAATTCATCAACCCGGCCGTAGCGCGGCTGTTCCGCTTCATGGGCCTGGCCACGGTCGAGTGGCAGGCTGAGGGAGACATTATCCGCGACATCGACGGCAAGGAGTACATCGACTGCCTGGGCGGATACGGCGTCTTCAGCCTCGGCCATCGCCACCCAAGGGTTATCGCCGCCGTCAAAGAGCAACTCGACATGATGCCTCTCTCCAGCAAAGTGCTCTTCGACAAGCCCCTCGCCGACCTGTGCGCCGCTCTGGCCGACATAACCCCCGGCGATCTTACTTACAGCTTTGTGGTCAACAGCGGCACAGAGGCCGTCGAAGGCGCCCTCAAGCTGGCTCGCATCCACACCGGCCGCCCCAAATTCGTCGCCACCGCCGGCGCCTTCCACGGCAAAACGCTCGGCGCCCTGACAGCCACCGGCCGCGAACTCTTCCGCACCCCGTTCCAGCCCCTGCTGGAGGGCTTCAGCCATATACCCTTCGGCGACGCCGCCGCCCTCGAAGCCGTCATCGACGAAGAGACCGCTGCCGTAATCGTCGAACCCGTCCAGGGAGAGGGCGGCATTATCGTACCTCCGGACGATTATCTGCCCGCCGTCCGGCGGCTTTGCGACCGCTTCGGCGCCGTATTCATCTGCGACGAGGTTCAGACCGGCCTCGGCCGCACCGGCGCCATGTTCGCCGTCGACCACCACGGCGTCGTGCCTGACGTCATCACGACCGCCAAGGCCCTCGGCGGCGGCGTCATGCCTGTCGGCGCCTTTACCGCCCGTCCTCACCTGTGGGAAAAATATATCACCGCCCCCTTCCTGCACACCACCACCTTCGGCGGCAACCCCTTGGCCTGCGCCGCCGCCCTCGCGGCCATCGCCGTAACCAGGGAAGAGGACCTTCCGGCGCGCGCCGCCGCCACCGGCGGCTACTTCATCGACGCCCTCCGCCGACTGGCCGCCGCCTACCCTGAAGTTGTCCGCGAAGTCCGCGGCCGCGGCCTCATGATCGGCCTCGAACTCACCAAAGAAGGCGTCGGCGGCCTGCTCATGTCCGAACTCATCAACCGCGGCGTCCTCGTCGCCTACACCCTTAACAACCCCAAAGTCATCCGCATCGAACCGCCGCTTGCCATCAGCCGCGAAAACGTCGCTTACGTCCTGGACGCGTTTAAACAGGCTGTCGAAGCAGCCCAGGACATGATAGAGGATTTATAAGGAGGCGCACTCATGCCGTACGTCGAAGTTTCCATGCCCGTTAACGCCGGCCGCGAGGCCATCTACCCCATCCTCAAAGAAATGGACAAATACCCCGACTTCATGGCCGACCTGGTCAGCGTCGAGGTTATCGAGCGTACAGACAACACCACTGTCACCAAATGGGTCTCCAACGTCGACGGCCGCGTCATCCGTTGGACCGAGCGCGACATCTTCGATGACGCAAACTTTCACATCGCCTACAAACAAATTGACGGCGATCTCAAAAGATTCGAAGGTGAGTGGATCCTCACCCCTATGGGGGGCGGCGCCACCGAAATAAAACTCACTGTCGACTTCGAATTCGGCATCCCGATGATTGCGGGCCTGCTAAACCCCATCCTGAAGAAGAAAGTGAAGACCAACAGTGAAAATATGCTCAAAGCGATTAAAGACCGTTTGGAAAAGCCGTAATTGGCGGTTGTTAAATATAAGTAATTTACTTATAATTAGTATTATCAAACAAGGAGGAGGGATAACCGCGAGAAGAATAAACGTTCGTCACCAGGCTATATAATACTACTGAATATAAGGCCCCAAAGTAAACGGAGGTGGATTCTTATGAATTCGCTAAAAACTACCTTGCTGCTTGCGACCCTGACCGGCTTGCTGCTGGCCATCGGATATTCCTTCGGAGGCACCAGGGGCATGACCTTCATGTTCGTAATCTCCATCCTCATGAACTTCGTCAGCTTCTGGTACAGCGACAAAATCGTCCTCAACATGTACGGCGCCAGGGAAGTGACCCCCCAGCAGGCCCCCGACCTCATCCGCATGGTCTCCGGACTGGCCCAGAAAGCCAAACTGCCCATGCCGAAAGTCTACATCATCGACACCGACGTTCCCAACGCCTTCGCCACCGGACGCGACCCGGAGCACGCCGCCGTCGCCGTCACCACCGGCATCATGCGGGCCCTCAACTACGAAGAACTCGAAGGCGTTGTCGCCCACGAACTCGGCCATGTCAAGAACCGTGACACCCTGATAAGCACCATCGTCGCCACCATCGCCGGCGTCATAACCATGATCGCCCAGATCGCTCAGTGGGCCGCCATTTTCGGCGGCCGCGTCGGCGACGACGAAGACGGCGGCGGCCTTGGCGGCGTCCTGGAATTCGTATTCCTGGCCGTGCTCGCGCCCATAGCCGCCACCCTAATCCAGCTCGGCATCTCCCGCGTCCGCGAATTTCAGGCCGACGCAACCGGCGGCACGGTGAGCGGCAACCCGCTGGCCCTCGCCAGCGCCCTGCAGAAAATCGAACAATACGCCCAGCACCGCGTCATGAACGAAGCCACGCCCGCCACCTCGCACATGTTCATCATCAACCCCTTCTCCGGCGTCGGCGGCTGGCTTACCGGCCTCTTCAGCACCCACCCCCCCACAGCCCAGCGGGTGGCGAAGCTTCAGGAACAGGCCAAGCGCATGCGCTAAACGTAAACTCCCCGCTTCAGCGGGGAGTTTTCCTTTTCTGCACGGCAGGAATAAATTGGCCGGCAAGGAATCAATATATATCCACATCAATCAGGGGGTAATACAATGAAATTCGTCAGATTTCAGCAAGGCGCGGCCACCAGATACGGAGTACTGGAAGGTGAAAACATCCGTATCGTCGAAGGCGACATCTTCGGCCAATGGGCGATGGGCAACCAGGTCGTAAAACCCGAATCCGTCAAGCTGCTGGCGCCGTGCGCACCCTCCAAGGCCGTATGCATCGGCCTCAACTACCACGGACACGCCAAGGAAATGAAATCCGAACTTCCGAAACAGCCGCTCATGTTCCTCAAGCCCTCCTCAGCACTCACCCATCCGGGCGGAGAAGTGGAATACCCGGCTATCTCCCAAAACCTTCACTTCGAAGCCGAACTCGCCATCGTCATCGGCAAAGAAGCCCGTAAAGTCCCCGCCGCCGCCGCCCGCGACTACATCCTCGGCTACACCTGCGCCAACGACGTCACCGCCCGCGACATCCAAAAAGGCGACGGCCAATGGACGCGCGGCAAATCCTTCGACACCTTCCTGCCGCTCGGCCCGTGCATCGCCACCGACGTCGACCCTGCCGACATCGACATCAAACTCTTCCTCAACGGCGAAGTCAAACAAGCCTCAAACACCGGCGACCTCATCTTCAAAGTCGAAGAACTCGTAGCCTTCGCCAGCCAGGTCATGACCCTCTATCCCGGCGACGTCATCCTCACCGGCACCCCTGCCGGCGTCGGCCCCATGCAGGTCGGCGACACCGTCGCCGTCGAGCTCTCCGGCATCGGCCGGCTCGAAAACACCATCGTCAAAGGCTGAAAACGGCCGTAATCGACCGTCAGAAAGCACAATACGCCGGGAAAGCGATATATTATAAATATATATTGACTTTCCCGGCGTATTTGCTACAATTTAACTTGAAATTCGTATAAACGAAGGAGGTATTAGATGAATTGAACGCCTTAGGTCGGCACATTCTGGCGGAATTCTACGGCTGTGACGCCGCCGCCCTCAACGACCCCGCAAAAGTGGAGCGCGCCATGGTCGATGCCGCCCTCGAAGCCGGAGCCGAAGTACGCGAGGTAGCCTTTCACAAATTCAGTCCCCAAGGCGTTAGTGGAGTCGTCGTGATATCCGAATCGCATCTTGCCATCCACACCTGGCCGGAACTCGGCTACGCCGCTGTCGACGTATTCACCTGCGGTGACAGGGTCGATCCCTGGGAAGCCTGCCGCTACCTTGTCGATAGCCTTCACGCGGCCGATGTCGACGCCACAGAAGTCAAACGCGGCAAAATGACCGGACAGTTGGCGCAAAAAGTATCTTGAGGAGGGATTTTTATTTTACTCCTGACAATAAGTAGGAGATTGGTGGAAGACTGACATGCCTGTTGTACAAAGTGTACAGCAGGATATTTTTTTATCGGCCTAAAACGACGACATCGATTTTGACAAGAATATAACCTCTCCATATAATGGTAGTGTGGGAATAGCGCCCCGCACTTCGCCGCACACTACCGTTAAAGATAGGAGGGGACACATATATGGACAAAACTTTGGAATGGCTCAAACAAATCAGCGAAGTCGCCGGCCCGTCGGGCTACGAGCAGCGGGTCAAGGTCCTGCTGGCCGAGCGCCTCGCCGGCAAAGCCGAAGTATCGCGTGACCGCATCGGCAGCATCATCTTTAAAAAGAAAGGGACGGTCGACGACCCTCGCATCATGCTCGCCAGCCATATGGACGAAATAGGCTTCATGGTCAAGCACATCACCAAGGAAGGCTACCTCAAATTCACCACTCTCGGCGGCTGGTGGGAGCAGGTCATGCTTGGCCAGCGGGTCACCGTCATGACCGCCAAAGGCGACCTCCCAGGCATCATCGGCAGCAAACCGCCCCACATCCTCACCCCTGAAGAACGGAAAAAAGTCGTCCAGAAAAAAGAAATGTACATCGACATCGGAGCCGCCGACGAAAAAGACGCCAAAGAGCGGTTTGGCGTTCGCCCCGGCGACGCTGTAGCCCCCTACAGCACCTTCACCCCCCTGGCCGACGAAAAATACCTCATGGCCAAGGCCTGGGACAACCGCATCGGCTGCGCCGTAATGACCGACGTCATCGAAGCCCTCCACCAGGAAATCCACCCCAACACCGTCTATGGCGTCGGAACAGTACAAGAAGAAGTCGGCCTGCGCGGCGCCAAAACCAGCGCCAGCGTCATCGACCCCCACTTCGCCTTCGCCGTCGACACCTGCGTCGCCGGCGACACCCCCGGCGTCAGCGACGACCAGGCCTCCAGCCGCCTCGGCAAAGGCGTCGCCATCTCCATCTACGACGCCAGCCTCATCCCGCTGCCCAAACTCCGGGACTTCGCCGTCGCCGTAGCCGAAGAAAACAACATCCCCTACCAGCTTGAATTCACCGAAGGCGGCGGCACCGACGCCGGGCGCATCCACATCCACGGCCAGGGCGTTCCCAGCCTCGTTCTCAGCCTGCCCACCCGCTACATCCACAGCCACAACAGCATCATCCACCGCGACGACTACGACGCCGCCGTCCGGCTCATCGTCGCCATCCTCAAAAAACTCGACGCCGCCAAATACGAGGAACTGATAAAATGAACGGCCTCAT
The DNA here is from genome assembly GCA_032334055.1 of Selenomonadales bacterium 4137-cl. Classification (NCBI taxonomy): domain Bacteria; kingdom Bacillati; phylum Bacillota; class Negativicutes; family Acetonemataceae; genus Anaeroselena; species Anaeroselena agilis. Next base: position 1,549,347 of record JAUOZS010000001.1, read on the forward strand.
GCCCTACAAAGGCATCTGGCCGAAACTAAGCGGCGAAGTATTCGTCGCCCCCGGCGCCAGGGTCATCGGCGACGTAGCAGTCGGTCACGGCAGCGGCATCTGGTTCAACAGCGTCGTCCGCGGCGACGACGCCCCCATCCGCCTCGGCCGCTACACCAACATCCAGGACGGCTCCATCATCCACGTCCAGCACGCCCACCCCACCGACATCGGCGACTACGTCACCGTCGGCCACAACGTCATCCTCCACGGCTGCACCGTCGGCGACAACTGCCTCATCGGTATGGGCGCCATCATCCTCACCGGCGCAGTCATCGGCGAAAACTGCATCATCGGCGCCGGCGCCCTCATCACCGAAGGCAAAGAAATTCCCGCCGGCTCGCTCGTTGTCGGCTCGCCCGGCCGCGTCATCCGCGCCGTAGAAGAACAGGACATCAAAGCCATCCGCGACTCCGCCCGCCATTACTGCGACCGGGCCCGCGAATACGCGGAAACAATAAAAACAACCTAGAAAAGAATAGGGGAGGGGACCCAATGGAAAAAACACTCGTACTCGTCAAACCCGACGGCGTCGCCAAAGGACTCACCGGCGAAATCATCGCCCGCTTCGAGCGGCGCGGCCTCACCTTAGCCGCCCTCAAAATGCTCAAACTCACCAAAGACAAAGCCGAAATTCACTACGCAGAACACAAAGAACGCCCCTTCTTCGGCGAACTCGTCGTCTTCATCACCTCCGGCCCCATCGTCGCCATGGTGATAAGCGGCGAAAACGCCGTCAAAATCGTCCGCGCCATGATGGGCCCCACCAACCCGGCCGACGCCGCCCCCGGCACCGTCCGCGGCGACTACGCCCTCAGCATCGGCCAAAACATCATCCACGGCTCCGACAGCCCGGCCAGCGCCGCGCGGGAGATCGAAATCTACTTCGCCCCCGACGAACTCGTCAACTAAAAGGGGAAACCAGCCATGAAAATCTACACCAAAACCGGCGACAAAGGCGAAACCTCCCTCTACAGCGGCGAACGCGTCCCCAAGGACAGCCCGCGGGTCGAAGCCTACGGCATCATCGACGAGCTCGACTCCGCCCTCGGCCTGGCCCGCGCCCTCTGCGTCAATCAGGAAGTCCGCGCCGCCGTCCACGACCTCCAGAAGCTCCTCTGGACCGTCATGGCCGAAGTCGCTACCATCGGCGGCGAACCGCGCGTCACCGCCGCCGAAGTCGCTGCCGTCGAAAACCTCATCGACAAATTCGACGCCGCCCTGCCGCCCCTCACCGCCTTCATCATCCCCGGCGACACGCCCGGCGGCGCAGCCCTCGACCTCGCCCGCACCGTCGCCCGGCGGGCCGAGCGACAGCTATGGCGCGTAGCGCGCGGCGAACAGCTCGGCGAGCATATCCTCGTCCTCGTAAACCGCCTGTCCGACCTCTGCTTCACCCTTGCGCGCGCCGAAATGGAAAACAAGCGGTGATATAAATGCCCATATACGAATTCAAGTGCAATCAATGCAAAGCCAATTTCGAGCAACTCTGCCGCCATGACTGGCACGGAACCGTATCCTGCCCGGCCTGCGGCGGCAAAGACCTCGCCAGAACACTATCCGCCTTCTGCTCGCCCGGCACCGGCGGCGGTAAAAATTGCGCCGGATGCGCCGGCGGCAACTGCGCCTCGTGTAAATAGTTGTCACAGGTGCGCCCCTTTCGTCATAAACTTATAGCGAGTATGATGGGAAGGGGCGAGGTGCAGTGAAACTCAAAGTTTACTCGATGTCCGTACCGCGGCCGCTGCGGAGAATATTGCGGATTTTTTGTAAAAATGGCTAAATACGGTAATACTAATAACCGCCTGAAACAGGCGGTTATCTATTTATGCACGCTCCGCGCAGACTGTCGGCGGCCCCATTCTTTCCACGCCGAAAAGCAGGAATATTTACACTAGACAGAGAATTAAGAGTACCGCATTTACTCTCGCCGCACTACCGTGTGGGACAGGACAATACCAGCAGGGGGGACTTGATTTGAAAGAGTACAAAAGCGACAAAATCCGGAACGTAGGCATTTTCGCCCATGGTGGCGCCGGCAAGACTTCGCTCGCGGAAGCTCTGCTTTACACCACCGGGGCTGTCACTCGTCTCGGCAAAGTGGACGATGGCACGGCGACCACCGATTTCGAGCCAGAGGAAGTCAAACGCAAAGTAACGATAAGCACCGGTTTGGCCCCTTGCGAGTGGCATGACCATAAAATAAATTTCCTCGACACGCCGGGCTACGCCGACTTCGTCGCCGAAGTCAAAGGAACCCTCAGAGCGGTTGACGCCGCCCTCATCGTCCTCTGCGCCGCCTCCGGCGTCGAAGTAGGCACCGAAAACGTCTGGAAGTACGCCGAAGAAGACGGCGTGCCCCGTTTCGCCTTCATCAACAAGATGGACCGTGAAAACGCCGACTTCTACTCCACCATCGACCAGATGAAAGAGAAATTCGGCAACAACATCTTCCCGATCCAGATACCCATCGGCGCCCAGGACAGCTTCAAAGGCATCGTCGACCTCGTTAAAATGAAAGCCTACACCGTCGCCAACGCCCAGGGCACCCAGTACACCGAAGGCGAAATCTCCGCCGATCTTAAAGACAAAGCCGAGGAAGCCAGGCTTGCCATGATCGAGGCCGCCGCCGAAGCCGACGACGACCTGCTCACGAAATACCTCGAAGGCGAAGAACTCAGCGACGAAGAAATCCGCACCGGGCTCATCAAAGGCGCGGCCCAGGGCAAATTCTGCCCCGTCATGTGCGGCGCAGCCGCCAAAAACATCGGCCCCCAGCAACTCCTCGACGCCCTGATCACCTACGCCCCCTCGCCGGAAAACGCCGTCGCCAAAGGCCACAGTCCCGCCACCAAGGACCCCGTCGAGCGTAAAGCCGGCGACCCGTTCGCCGCCCTGGTCTTTAAAACCACCGCCGACCCCTTCGTCGGCCGTCTCAGCTACATCCGCGTCTTCTCCGGCCAGCTCAAACCCGACTCCACCCTCTACAACGCCAGCCGTGAAAAGAGCGAGCGCATCGGCAACATCTTCACCATGCGCGGCAAAACCCAGGACACCCTCACCGTGGCCAACACCGGCGACATCGTCGTCGTCGCCAAGATGGCCGAAACCAAGACCGGCGACACCATCTGCGACAAAGACAAGCCCGTCGTCTTCGACCCCATCGCCTATCCCAAGCCGATGTTCACCATGGCCGTCGAAGCCAAAAACAAGGGCGACGAGGACAAGATCGGCAACGCCCTCGCCCGCATGGCCGACGAAGACCCCACCTTCACCCTCGAGAAAAACCTCGAAACCCACCAACTTCTCGCCAGCGGCATCAGCGACATGCATATCGACGTCATCGCCGAGCGCATGAAACGCAAATTCGGCGTCGACGTCAAACTCAGCGACCCCCGCATCCCCTACCGCGAAACCATCCGCTCCAGCGTCAAAGTCGAATACAAACACAAAAAACAAAGCGGCGGGCACGGCCAGTACGGCCACGTATGGCTGCAGCTCGACCCGCTGCCCACCGGCACCGGCTTCGAATTCACCGAGTCCATTTTCGGCGGCGCCGTGCCCCGCCAGTATTTCCCGGCCGTCGAAAAAGGCGTCCGCGAAGCCATGGATAAAGGCATCATCGCCGGCTACCCCGTCACCGACATGAAAGTCAACCTCACCGACGGCTCCTACCACGACGTCGACTCCTCGGAAATGGCCTTCAAGATCGCCGCCTCCGGCGCCATCAAAAAAGGCGCCCTCCAGGCCAAGCCCACCCTCCTCGAGCCGGTCTACAGCGTCGAAGTCACCGTCCCCGAGTCCTACATGGGCGACATCATCGGCGACTTCAACAGCCGCCGCGGCCGCATCCTCGGCATGGAGCCGATAGGAGGGGGGCTGGGCGTAGTCCGCGCCCAGGCGCCGCTGGCCGAAGTCTTCCGCTACTCCATCGACCTTCGCTCCATGACCCAGGGTCGCGGCAAATTCGACATGGCCTTCGACCACTACGAAGAAGTCCCGCAGCGTATCGCCGAAGGGATTATTGCCGCCTACAAGAAAGACAAAGAAGACGACGAATAATTTCGGTCGCGTAAAAAGTCCATCTGCGGCGTTGCTCCTCGGCTGCCATCCTCAGCGTACGTACGTGTACGCGCGATGCTGTTAAACCGATCCTCAGCAAACAACGCATATTAATGTTGTCGCAGAGGAAACGGTGGTGTCAGCCTCCGGTGCGCCTTGCATCTGGAGCTTTTTACGCAACCTCAACCCATCAAAACTGGACCATCGAAAAAGCACCCGCGCAAGCAGGTGCTTTTCTCTTCCTTGGCAGGGGCGGCTGGATTCGAACCAACGCATGACGGAGTCAAAGTCCGTTGCCTTACCGCTTGGCGACGCCCCTATATAAAGTTTCCTTTAAGAAAAATATATCATGTCTTGGTTCCTTATCGCAACTCTCGCGGAGAACGCAGGCTGTGCGCCGGAGCTGCGGCTGAACACGCCGTAAGGCTCGGGCCGACACAGCCGTACCGTCGCCAACGGACGTCCGTGTCCGATGGCTCCTCGCCCCACGTTCTGTATTCGATGCCTAGTCCGCCGTCGGTATAATAGGCAATAGCCACCCGCCTACTGTGTGCGAGCCGTCCATGGCCGGGCGTACGTTCGTGTTACCGGCCTCCTTTGCCAACGGCGCGTAACAGCCTTTGCAACGGCGCAGCACGCCTGCGTTCTCCGCCGCCTGTGGAGCTCTATCTATTATTATAGGAGAAAAGCGCGAGCGATTATTTTACTATTTGTGGATCGGATGATTCACTAAATTGGAGTGTCGTGCCTGCAGGGTATGTTATTTTGTTAATTTTGAATTCTTTGGCTATAGTTCCGCGGGACACTTGGCCACCGGGACCGAAAAAAACTTCTGTTTCGCCTTTGAATAATATAAAACCGGCGTTATCATCGAGTGGAAGGAAGTTTCGCCAACCGAGAGGGCGAAAGGTAATATCAGAATATATAGTTCCAGTCTTGACATAACCTTGTTCATCAAATTCAATATATGTATTTTTTTTGAAAGTTGCGTGAGACGCCGAGCCCCAAATGAGAAATGAAGCGTCTTCACCTATCTGACCGGAGAGCACCTCGCCGCGAGCATTAAATACTATTGGGCAAGTATCTGGTTTGAAGATCATTAACGTTGAATGCAAGTCCTTGTCGTAGAAATAGAAAAAGCCTTTAGACGCAGGGATTAAAAATCCGTAGTATTTTAACGTTCCCGATATTACTTCGTATTGTTCATTTAGAGTTACTGACGTTCCTCCTTTAAATTTAACAGAACCAGAAACGTCGCCCTGGGGATGCAGAAGGGTATCCTCGGCGAGAGTTTTTGTGATCGGTGCGGCGCTGGCAGAAGAAAAAGATAGGCAAACGAAAACCAACACCAGTAATATTTTGGACATACATTCATCATCTCCTTAATAAATTTCCTGTTGCTACCATAATACTATGTTGAAAAATAATGGGCAAGAAAAGCTCAGAGTCGTCGCACATGCAAACAAGAAGGACAGACGTAATCGTCTGTCCTTCTTGTTTGCATGGTCGGGGCGACAGGATTTGAACCTGCGACCTTTCGGTCCCGAACCGAACGCGCTACCAAACTGCGCTACGCCCCGTCATTCAACGTTTCTTAGTATACACAAGCCGGCGGGAAAAGTCAACATGATAGACCTGGAAAGCAGGCCTAAAAATATATAAATTAAAACAAAAGCCGGACAGGATTTTTCCTATTTTTGGCGAATTTCTTTAATTGCAGCATAAAAAGCGGGGAGGGGAAGCATGAGGCGCACGAAAAAAATCGTCTTCACCGTAATAATGGCGTTGCTCATCGCCACCGCCGCCGCCCACGCCGCAGCGTCCCCGTCGCTTCTCAAACAGGGCATGAGCGGCGACGACATCTATAAACTCCAGGCAAAGCTGCTGGAATTCGGCTACTACGAAGACACGCCCGACGGCAACTTCGGCTCCCAGACCAAGCTCGCCGTCCTGGAGTTCCAGCTCGACGTCGGCCTCGAAGCCGACGGTGTTGCCGGCCCCGCCACCATAAAAGCCCTGCGCGACTTCAAACCCGCCGACGGCCAGCCGAGCCGCGCTCAGGCGGAAACGCGCAAAGCCCAGCAACTCGTCGCCTTTGCCAAAAAATTCGTCGGCGTGCCGTACGTCTGGGCAGGCCGGTCCCCGGGCGGATTCGACTGCTCGGGCTACATCTGGTACGTCTACAACACCTTCGGCATCCAGTTGCCGCGAATGGCCGACGGCCAATTCGAAGTCGGCGTCCCAGTCAGCCGCCGCCACCTGGCCCCAGGCGATCTCGTCTTTTTTAGCACCTACGAACCCGGCCCCTCGCACGTTGGCATCTACATCGGCGGCGGCAAATTCATCCACGCCAGCTCCGGCGCCGAGGAGGTCACCGTAACCCCGTTGAACAAGCAATATTATCTGGAACGCTACCTGGGCGCAAGGAGAATAATTAGATAACAAATACAAGAACCGGGTAATAACCCCGGTTCTTTTTGCGTCCGTTGATACGGCCGTTTTCTGTACAGCATTGGCAAGCCGAATAGGGCGGGGGAGGGCGCTCTTTACTCGTTCACAACCGCAAAACTCAGCGTTGGCTCCAGCCTCACCTCGAACGTCCGCTGCCAGGGCAGGCGGCACTTCAGCGCCAGCCCGTTCACCACATACCGCTTCCCGTCGGCGCTCCTCACCGGCAGCGTCTGCCCCGCCAGCCCATCGCGAAGCAGCGTATTCGCCCGGTCGGCCATCAGGCCGCTTATCCAGCCCTCGACTTGCTGCATATGCTCACCGAGATTGTACGGATCGACCTTAGACATTTTCAGCCGCCGGTTTACGAACGGCTGGACATCTTTCTGATAATACCAATCGTCCAGCATCCGGCTGGCAAGAAACTCGTACTGCAACTTGTACAGCCCCAATCTATCGGTCCTAAGGCCCTTGCCCGCCAGCGCGGCGGTGAAAACCGCCGCCTGGGTCACCGCCGTTCCCAGCGAATTGCTCGTCGTGTTCCAGCCGGCGTATGCTGCCAACCGCGCCAGATCGGCGCCGCCCCTTAGCAGGTGTGGCAATAGCGTATCTTCGGCGAGAAAATGCTCGCTCAGATCCACCACCCCCACGCGGTGGCCTGCAGCCATCAGTTCCCTCACCTCGCGGGCGGCCGCCGCCGGCAGTCCTGGCCCCGTTTTGGCGGTGGCGGCATGGACGTACAGCACGAAATCGGCGCCATCCGCCCGGTCGACAAGCTTACCGCCGATCAGAGCGACCTTCTCGGCCACCGTACGGGCCATGGAATGCGGCATATACGGCATCACAATCCCCGGCGCCTCCGGATGAGAATACCTCACGAACACCCTCGGCCGGTAGCCCGCCGCCTGCATCGCAATCCTCCCCAGCAGCGTCAGCGCCACCTCGTCCGTCCCGCGGGTGATGACAACGCGGTCCGCCAAAGCAGGCCGACGGGCCACATAATGGCTCAGGCGGCTTTTTACCATATTCGGCATCCCGAAAGGGAACCCGTCGTCCTGGCCGATCACCAGCCCGGCGAGCACGCCCTCCTCAGTCATGGCCAGCAGGCGGAAATTGAGCTGAGTGTTCGCCTCGTACAGAGAGAGGTAACGGTTGACCACCGCCGGCGGGAGCTGGGCGGAAACCTTCTGCAGCTTATCCCGGTCCCGCGGGTTCTCAAACGTCAGTACCTCGTCCTTGAGAACCGAATACGCCAACATCTTTTTCTGGTAGCGGGCCGAATCGGCATTGTCGGCGACCAGCAGTCGGGGAATAATACTGAAAGCGTAGATCTTAAGCTGCGGGTTGCTCCTGTGCGCTTCGGAAAGCGCTTCCAGAGCGGCCTCCGCGTCGGCGGCCGTCCCTGTCCCGAGGCGCGAGGCCAGCAAACCGCCGTGCTCAAGCATATCGACGGAAACGATCGCCGCGTCCGCGTTCGCCGCCTGGCTACGCAGCCAGTCGCGCAGGCCGGTGCGGTTCGCGGGAGTACGATATTCGTCCAGCAGCTCGGTCGGCGGCAGCACGACGCGGATGCCGGCAAGGCGGCCAAGCTGCTCCACGAACTGGGTGCAGGGCGGGCGGCTGTCGAGCGGCACCAGCAGCACAGTCATCCCGTTCGCGGCCGGCGCGGTCAGCACAACCGGCTGCGCGGTGCGGATATAGCCGAAATTGAGATACAAGGCTGCCGCCGTAGCGGTCGCCGCCGCGATGATCGCCAGGCAGCACAGGAAACGTCTGAACATGATTCACCTCTTGTCGGGCTTGACCTACACCAAATTCGACCCCGGCGCCCGAAATCCTGTAAACGCGGGAATTTGTTCCGGGAACTTGACAGAACCTATTACTATTTTGTATAAATGTGGTAAGATATAAAAGGTGAATGAAAAAAATGCGGATTATAACCGGGACTGCCAAGGGCCTCAAACTCAAAGCCCCCCGCGGCCGTGACGTCCGGCCCACCAGCGACAGGGTCAAAGAATCGCTGTTCGCCATCCTGGCCGACCGCATCCGGGGAGCCGCCGTCGCCGACTTTTTCGCCGGCACCGGCAACCTCGGCCTCGAAGCCCTCAGCCGGGGTGCGGCCGCCGCCGTGTTCGTCGACGCCAGCCCAGCAAGCAACGCCTTGATTCGTGACAACGCGGACCGGGCCAGGCTTGCCGAAAAAGCCGAACTCCTCCGCAAGGACGCACTTGCCGCCGCCGGGCACTTCGCGCGCTCCGGCCGCACCTTCGACATCATATTCTGCGACCCTCCCTACAACAAGGGACTGGTCGCCGCCATCCTGGAAAAAATCGACGCCGGCAAGCTCTTAAAGCCCGGAGGCGTCGTCATAATCGAACACTCGCGCCACGAGCCGCTGCCAGCCGGCCTGGTGAACCTGACAATCAGCCGCACCGAACGCTACGGGGAAACGTTGCTCACATTTCTCGAACACACCACCTGAATGGAGGGCTCATCAGTGCGTATCGCAGTATGCCCCGGCAGTTTCGACCCTGTAACCAACGGCCACCTCGACATCTTCGCCAGAGCCAGCAGCATCTTTGACAAGATTATTGTCGCCGTTTTCCACAACCCTAACAAAAAACCGCTCTACACCATGGAAGAGCGCGTCGAAATGCTGCGGATGGCCACCGCCCACATTCCCAACGTACAAGTCGACTGCTTTTCCGGACTGCTATACGAATACGTGCGCCGCCAGGATTCCACCATCATCGTCCGCGGCCTGAGAGCCCTGTCCGATTTCGAATACGAATTCCAGCGGGCGCTGCTCATCAAAAAGATCGACCCCCAGATGGAAACGGTTTTCATGATGACCACCGCCGACTACTCCTTCGTCAGCTCCACCGGCGTCAAGGAGCTGGCCAAATTCGGCGGCGACATCAGCGGGCTCGTACCTGCGGCCGTGGCGGCGAAAATTATCGAGCGCCTCAACCAGGACTGAACCCCAGGCAGGGGAGGAGGATAATGGCATGACAGTAGAAGAGATATTGGAAGAAATGGAAGGCTTGCTCCTGGAGGCTTCGCGGGTGCCCTTCACCAACAAACGGGTCATCGACGAAGACGACCTCGGCCGCCTGATCGACGAACTTAGGGAAGTGCTGCCCGGCGAACTGATGGAAGCCAATCGCGTCCTCAGCGAACGGCAGCGCATCATTGAAGACGCCCAGAAAGAAGCCCAGGGGATTGTCGACCAGGGCAAAAGCTACGTTCACCGCCTCGCCGACGAGAACGTCATCGCCCGTCAGGCCCAGGAACAGGCCAACGAGATCCTCCAGCAGGCCCACAAAGAAGCCCGCGACCTTCGCGGCGACGCCGTCGCCTACGCCGACGACGTCTTCGGCTATCTCGAAGAAAATCTCGCCAAAACGCTCGAAGTCGTCCGCCAGAGCCACGGCAAGCTTCATCAGGCCCAAAAAGACTAGCCGCCGGAAGGCGGCCGGTGAATATACGCATTCCGGGAGCGACGCGCTCCCTATTTTTTTATCATCAGCCTAACCCCGCGGCCAATGTGCCAAGCCAGCGAAAGCGCTATCAGCAGCGTCGTGCAGAGCAGCGCCACATACCCCATCTGCTCAAACCGGGTGAGCCAGAATACCGGCGACCAGCCGCCCCCTGGCATCACCGCGGCCGGCACGCTCAACGCAGTCGGGAAAATTCCCCCGGAATCCATCAGCAGCAGCGTTATCAGCGCCGCCAGCACGGCGTGCAGCAAGCGGCCGAAAATATACGGCGCGATCCTGATGCCTGACTCAATTACGATACTGGCCACTTGTCCGTGGACGCATAATCCGCTCCAGGCGATGATCGCGCTGGCCATAGCCACCTTTTCCACCAGCGGCGCGTTTGCCTGGGCAGCCGCCATCGCGCCGATATCGATCTCGAACAAGCCGCTTACCAGCGACGGCGCCAGATTAGTGCTGAAGCCCACGGCGCCCAGCACCCAGGCGAACGCCGTCTCCAGCACGGCCGTCACCCCAATCACAGACACGATTCGCAGGAAAACGGAAAAAACGATGATGAACCCGCCGATAAGGAGAATAGTATTCATCGAAGATTTTACCGCGTCGCCGAGCAATTGGCCCATCGACCGCTTATCCTCCTGCCTGGCGTTATACAAAGCCCGAAAAGCGCGGATAATGATATTGCCGGGCGGCGTAGCCTCCTCGGGAGTGAGACGGTCGCGGCCACGGGCGTGGAAGCGGAATACGATCCCCACAAGGAAACTGGATAAATAGTGCGCCAGCGCGATCGTCGCCCCCAGCTCCGGCATCGCGAACATGCCCACCGCCACCGCCCCGAACATGAACAGCGGGTCGGCGGTATTGGTGAACGACAGCAGCCGTTCCGCCTCCACCGCCGTACAAAGCCGGTTCTTGCGGAACTTGCTCGTTATCACCGCATCCATCGGATACCCCGAAGCCAGTCCCATGCTGAGCGCGAAAGCGCCGACACCCGGCACGTTAAACACCGGGCGCATCAGCGGCTCAAGCAGCACCCCGATAAAATGCACCACCCCCAGACCCATCAGAATCTCTGACAAAATAAAAAAAGGCAACAAAGCGGGGAAAACGACGTTCCACCAGAGATTAAGCCCCATAATCGCCGAATCGAAAGCGTCTTTGGGGTACTGCACCATGGCAACGGTCACGAAAACCGTGGCGAGAGCCATAAAAAATGTCAGCAAGCGTGAACGGTAACGCCGCCCTTTTCCCCACAAACCCATATCTAACTCCCCTCCTCAACCCCGGCGTCTGCTAATATATATATTGGGGCGGGAGAGTTAATATAACCCCAACACACCCTCACAGACAGGAGGCACACATGACGCGACCGACCATCGGATTGGCCCTGGGTTCGGGCGGCCTCAGAGGCCTGGCCCACATCGGCGTCCTCAAAATTCTGGAGCGCGAAGGTATTTCCGTAGACTACATAGCCGGCTGCAGCATCGGCAGCCTCATCGGCTCCCTCTACGCATCCGGCCTTGACAGCGAAACGATATTCAAACTGGCGAAAAACCTCAAGCGCCGCCACTGGATCGACTTTGTGATCCCCAAAATGGGGCTGGTCGCCGGGGACAGAACCCTTGAAACCATAAAGCTACTCACGCGGCGCAAAAACTTTGACGAACTCGCCATCCCCCTGGCCGTCGTCGCCGCCGACCTCAACACCGGCGAGGAAGTCGTCTTCCGCGACGGCGAAGTCGCCCACGCCGTAAGAGCCAGCATATCCGTACCCGGCGTCTTCGTACCCTACGAATACAACGGCCGTCTCCTGATCGACGGCGCCGTCGTCAACCCCACACCCATGGACGTCGTCCACAGCATGGGCGCCGACATCGTCATCGCCGTCGACCTCGTTCCCACCGGCGAAGTCGCCGCCCTCACAAACATCTTCGACATCATCATCCAAACCATCGACATCGTTGAGCGGCAGCTCCTCAAACAACGCCAGCACTACAGCGACCTGCTGATCAAACCCGACGTCGGCCACATCTCGCCAAGCTCCTTCACCGAAATCGACGAATGCGTCGACCTTGGCGCCCGAGCCATGGAAGCAGGCCTCCCCCGGCTCAGGAACCTACTGGCCGACAAGCAACATAAAGCGGCGACTGGCGAAAATCCCGGCCCCCGCGCCGCCACTCAGGGTTAGGCATCCCCAGGCTGTACACATCCGTGGCGAGCGCATCCAAAGCCAGCATCGCCTGCAGCGGCGTCAGCTCCCTTCCGTCAAGATCGCGGCTATGGAGAAAATGCGTAGTCTTCGTCACCACCGGCACCGCCGCCGTCTTCGCCATTGCCCGCAGCAGTTCTCGCCCCCGCCCGCTAAACGCCAGCACCCGCGCATACAGCGGGCCACACTCGTCCCACCCCGCCACCGTCCTGCGATCCGTCATCAGCAAAGCATGCACCAGCACCCGCTGCAGACGGGTCAGCGAATACCGTTTACTCTTCAGAACCGCCAAAGACCCCTCCAGGCCGCCGGCAGCCCCGGCGGCCTTCATCTTGTACTCCAGCCCCTCCGTAACATCGGGCAGCTCCGCTAACTCAGCCACAGCCGCCCGCCGCAACGCGGCCAGCAAAACAACCGTCAAACCGCCCCACGACACCGGTCCGCGCCCCTCCGCCATACAGCGCTCCGCCAGCTCCCGGGCGGAAGGCGGCATGGCCCCGAAAGCCTCCAACGTTCGCCCACCCAACAGCGCTCCCCTGATCGCCGTAGCACTCGCGATCGCCCCCGCGACAACCTTCTCATGATAATGCGCGCCCTGACGGGCGACGGGGCAGGGGACCATATACGGCGCAAACTTCTCAATAGCCCGCAGATACTCCACCGCCAAAATATTGTTCGGCGAAGCCACCATCGCCGGCGGCAGACCGCTCGCGGCGGCCAACGACTTTCCCAGCGCGGCGGCGTAAGTCTCGCCCGCGTCCAGCCGGCTGCGCATAACCGCCCGCACCGTCTCATCGTCCACCGCCGCCGCCAACAGCTTCAGCGCCCCCAGCTCAGGGTGCTCCGCCCCGAAACTAAGCCAGTCCACCACTCCAAGAGAATAGAGGAAACGGACCGCACCGGCGGCAAAAAACTGCGCGCTCCGCACCGCGAAAGCCACCGGCAGCTCCAGCACCAGATCCACACCCCCGCGCACCGCCATCTCCGCGCGGGTCCACTTATCAAACAGCGCCGGCTCGCCGCGCTGCATAAAATTACCGCTCATCGCCGCCACAATCGGCGCATCCCCATACAAGCGGCGCGTTTCCTCCACATGATAGCGATGTCCGTTGTGAAACGGATTATACTCGGCCACAATACCCACCGCGCGCATCAAAGCAATACCTCCGCATCTTCGTTGCCACAGCCTTCGTCCTGAGGCGCCCCAAATCCTTCCACCGGCAAATACATATTTTTGATAATAGTCTCGCTGAAAGGCAGGGAAAATAATACGGGTGTCGAAGAAGGCAAAGTAAATATGTAGTCTGGTGGTCAGACCAGATATGACGAAACAGCATTGGAGGAATCAACATGGTAATCCTTGTGGTCAATTGCGGAAGCTCGTCGATCAAATACCAGCTTTTCAACATGACCGACGAGTCGGTATTGGCCAAGGGCTTGGTAGAGCGCATCGGACTGGAAGGTGCGCAGCTGACCCATCAGCCCGCCGGTAAAGAAAAAGTAGTCCTCACTGCCGACATCAAAAACCACAGCATCGGCATCAAAATGGTCCTCGAAGCTCTTACCCACGCCGAACACGGCGTGCTCAAAAGCATGCAGGAAATCAACGCCATCGGCCACCGGGTCGTCCACGGCGCCGAAAAATTCGCCGACTCCGTCCTCATCACCCCGCAAGTCATGGACGCCCTGGAAGAATGCATCGACCTGGCGCCCCTCCATAACCCGCCCAACATCCTCGGCATCAACGCCTGCGCCGAACTGATGCCCAAAACGCCCCAGGTCGGCGTCTTCGATACCGCCTTCCACCAGACCATGCCCAAATACTCCTTCCTGTACGGCCTGCCCTACGAAGCCTACGAAAAATACGGCGTCCGCCGCTACGGCTTCCATGGCACCTCGCACCGCTACGTCTCCCAGCGGGCCGGCGAACTGATGGACGAACACATCACCAACCTGCGCATCATCACCTGCCACCTCGGCAACGGCGCCAGCATCGCCGCCGTCAAACACGGCAAATCCGTCGACACCAGCATGGGCTTCACCCCCCTCGAAGGCTTGGTCATGGGCACGCGCTGCGGCGAGATCGACCCGGCGATAATCACCTACCTGATGAAAAAAGAAGGCCTCACCCCCGACCAGATCGACACCTACCTCAACAAAAAATCCGGTGTCCTCGGCCTCTCCGGCATCTCCAGCGACTTCCGCGACATCGAGGAAGCCGCCAATGAAGGCAACGAACGGGCCCAACTCGCCCTCGACGTCTTCGCCTACAAAGTCCGCAAATACATCGGCGGCTACGTCGCCGCCATGGGTGGCGTCGACGCCATCGTCTTCACCGCCGGCCTCGGCGAAAACTCCGTCTCCATGCGCGACAAAATCTGCCAGGGGCTCGAATTCCTCGGCACCCGCATCGACCCCGTCAAAAACAACGTTCGCGGCAAAGCCACCGAAATCAGCGTCGACGGCGCCAAGGTCAAAATCTTCGTCATACCCACCAACGAAGAATTGGTCATCGCCAGGGACACCGAGCAAATCTGCGCCAACCTCGTATAATTCCGGCCGTTGACAAGCCTTCCTCTGCGGCGTGCTTGCCTCTCGGCGCGGTTTTATCCGTCAGCATCTCATAAGAACGGACAGGGGAGGGGAGACCCTCCCTTTTTCATACCCATATTTTATATGAAGCAACCTTTTTCCCGCCCCAGCGAAAAACCGCATTTCCGCAGCGAAAGCAGCCGTCAGCGGGAATAATAACGGAGAACAAGCCTGTTTCTTGACAAACCCCGGTGCTGTCGCTATAATTAATGAAGGTTGGGGTGGAAAATGATGAAAATTAACATCGCGCAGCTTCGACAAGCGATTGGCGCCAGCCAATCATTTAGTTTTCACGGCACTGTCGAAGAGCTAACCGGCGAAGCCGGCGAACTCTGGCTCAGAGGCCGGCTGGAAGTAACCGGGGAAGCTGTCAACACCGGCCGCCTGCTCGCCATATCCGGAGAAATCAAAGGCGAATCCGCCCTGAACTGCGACAGGTGCCTGACCGACTTCACCCGCGAAGTGGCCGTCACCTTCAGCGAAACCTTCCGCGAAGAAGGCTCCGCCGCCACCGACCCGGACGCGCTCGTCTACCACGGCGACGAAATCGACATTACCGAAATCGTGCGCGAGGCGCTCATCGTCGCCGAACCGCTCAAAGCCCTCTGCGACGAAGAATGCCGCGGCCTGTGTCCCGTCTGTGGCGCAAACCGCAATGAAAATCCCTGCAACTGCGTTACCGCCAGCATCGACCCGCGACTCGCGGCGCTGGAAAAACTACTACCGAAACAATAGCGCAACCAAAACAACCTGCGCATACACGAACGGCGGCCCTATAGCCGGCCCGCAAGGAGGTGGATACGGACCATGGCAGTACCCAAGCGCAAAATGTCCAAAGCTCGTCGCGACAAGCGCCGCGCCAACTGGAAACTAACCGCACCCGGTTACGTCGAGTGCCCTCAGTGCCATCAAATGAAAATGCCGCACCGCGTGTGCCCCGAATGCGGCTACTACAAAGGCAAGGAAGTAGTGAAAGCCGCCGAGTAAGCCCCTGTATAAAAAGGCTCCGAATGAGCAAGATAAAAGGCAAAATGCCATTTTTATCTTGCTTTGTTTTTTTCTTGCAAAACGCAAAAACCCTCGCTATACTAGTATTAGGTTATAATACTTACTGATAAAAAAGGTGATAATGTGACACGCCCCCAGAAGAAGCTCAGGCATGAAGCCTTGCTGGAAAAACTGCAAACCAGCCCCTTTATGACCGACGACGCGCTGGCGGAAGCGATGGGGGTAAGCGTCCAGACCATCAGACTTGACCGCTTGGCGCTCGGCATACCGGAGCTCAGGGAAAGGACCAAACAAATGGCCGAAGAAGCTCGCACCAAGCTCAAGGCCATCGGCACCGGCGACGTCATCGGCGAACTCGTCGACCTCGAACTTGGCCGGTCCGGCATATCCGTCATGACCGTCGACGACAACATGGTCATGGAAAAAACCAAAGTCACGGGCGGACACTACATCTTCGCCCAGGCCAACTCCCTCGCCCTCGCCGTCCTCGATGCGCCGGCGGCTGTCACCGGAGTCGCCAACATCAAGTACAAAATACCCGTCACAGCAGGCGAAAAGCTGGTAGCCAAAGCCGAAGTAGTGAAAAAAAGAGGCAATAAATATTTTGTTTGGGTAAAGACTAGGAACGAAAAACAGGAAGTATTCCGCTCTAAATTCATCATGGTCTCGTTAGACTACGAGGGGAGATAAAATGAAGGTTGCCATAGATGCGATGGGTGGGGACTTCGCACCGGACGAAATCGTCCGCGGCGCCGTCGACGCGGCCCGCGAATACGGTTGCCAGATAATCCTGGTAGGCGACGAAGAGAAAATAACCCCCCTGCTCGATAAAGCCGGCGACTGGCGGGCCATGGGCATAAGCGTCCATCACGCCAGCCAGGTCATCGAAATGACCGACCATCCCGGCGCCGCCATCCGCAAGAAAAAAGACGCCTCCGTCGTCGTAGCCACCCGCCTGGTCAAACAAGGCCAATGCGACGTCGTCATATCGGCCGGCAGCACAGGCGCGGCCGTAGCCGCCGCCCATTTCGGCCTCGGCCGCATATCCGGCATCGAACGCCCGACCATTGCCACCCCGATGCCAAACCTCGCCGGCACCACCATCCTGCTCGACTCCGGCGCCAACACCGACGCCAAACCCAAGCACCTCCTCCAGAGCGCCGTAATGGGCTCGATCTACGCCGAATACGTCCTCGGCATCAAAAAACCCCGTGTCGGTCTGCTCAACATCGGCGAAGAAGAAACCAAGGGCAACGACCAGGTGCTTGCCACCTATCCGCTCCTGCAACACGCCAAAACCCTCAACTTCATCGGCAACGTCGAAGGGCGCGACATCCCCAAAGGCGGCGTCGACGTAGTCGTCTGCGACGGCTTTGTCGGCAACATCGTCCTCAAATTCGGCGAAGGGCTCGCCGGCGCCATCCTGCAGCTCGTCAAAGACGCCATCAAAAACGCCGGCTTCCTGGCCAAGACGGCCTCGCTCCTCGTACTCCCGGCCCTCAGAGGCCTGAAGAAAAAGCTCGACTACGCCGAATACGGCGGCGCGCCGCTCCTCGGCGTCGACGGCGGCTTCATAATCTGCCACGGCAGTTCGAAAGCCAAAGCCATCAAAAACGCCGTCAGGGTAGCCAAAGAATTCGCCGAAAAAAAAGTTGTCGAACATATCCGCGAAAACATCGCTAAGGAGGGCAACATCGCCAATGAAGACTGATATGGGAGTAGGGATACTGGGGCTGGGCATCTATGTACCGGAAAAAATACTGACAAATAAAGACCTGGAAAAAATGGTCGACACCTCCGACGAATGGATCGTCGAGCGCACCGGCATCCGCGAACGCCGCATCGTCGACCCCTCCATGGCCACCTCCGACCTTGCCACCCGCGCCGCCGAAAAGGCGCTCGCCGAAGCCAAAACCAGCCCTGACGAAATCGACCTCATCATCGTCGCCACAGCCACCCCCGACATGTTCTTCCCCTCGACCGCCTGCCTGGTCCAGGCAAACCTCAAAGCCGACAACGCCGCCGCCTTCGACCTCGCTGCCGGCTGCTCCGGCTTCATGTACGGCATCAACACCGGCGCCCAATTCATCAAAACCGGCCTTTATAAAAAAATACTCGTCATAGGCGCCGAAACCCTCACCCGGATAATGGACTACACCGACCGCAACACCTGCGTCCTCTTCGGCGACGGCGCCGGCGCCGTCGTCCTCGGCGAATGCCCTCCCGGCTGCGGCATAATCGGCTTCAACATGGGCGCCGACGGCGCCGGCGGCGACCTCCTCAAGCTTCCTGCCGGCGGCTCCCGCCTGCCGGCCACCGCCGAAACCGTTGCCAATCGCCAGCACTTCGTCCACATGAACGGCAACGAAGTCTTCAAATTCGCCGTCAAAGTCATGGGCGAATCGGCCTTCAAAGCCCTCGACCACGCCGGCCTCTCAGCCGCGGACGTCGATATCCTCATCCCGCACCAGGCCAACATCCGCATCATCCAGTCGGCCGCCAAGCGCCTTAAACTGCCGATGGAAAAAGTCATCGTCAACGTCGACCGCTATGGTAACACCTCCTCGGCCTCCATCCCCATCGCCCTCAGGGAAGCCATCGACGACGGGCGCGTAAAAGACGGCGACGTCATCGTCGCCGTGGGCTTCGGCGCCGGCCTCACCTGGGCCTCGTGCGTCATAAAGTGGTGCAAGGAGGCTAAAACTATTGCTTAAAAGCAGGCTCTTAGAGCTACTGCGCATCGAATACCCCATCCTGCAGGGCGGCATGGCCTGGGTAGCCACCGCCGAACTCGCCGCCGCCGTCTCCAACGCCGGCGGGCTCGGCCTCATCGGCGCCGGCCACATGCCCCCGGAGCCCCTCAGAGCGGAGATCCGCAAAGCCAAGGAACTCACCGCCAAACCCTTCGGCGTCAATATAATGCTCATGTCGCCGTTCGTCAGGGAAGTAATGCAGGTCATGCTTGACGAAAAAATCCCCGTCATAACCACCGGGGCGGGCAACCCCGCGGAATACATCGCCGCCCTCAAAGAAAACGGCACCCGCGTCATCCCCGTCGTCGCCTCCGTAGCGCTGGCCCGCAGGCTCGAGCGCACCGGCGTCGACGCCGTCATCGCCGAAGGCATGGAAAGCGGCGGCCATGTCGGCGAAGTAACCACCATGACCCTCGTCCCTCAGGTCGCCGACGCCGTCAAACTCCCCGTCATCGCCGCGGGAGGCATCGCCGACGCCCGCGGCGTCGTCGCCGCCTTCGCTCTCGGCGCCGCAGGCGTCCAGATCGGCACACGCTTCGTCGCCTCGCAGGAGTGCACCGCCCACCACGACTACAAAGAAGTCGTCGTCAAGGCCAAAGAACGCTCCACTGTCATCACCGGCCTCGCCGGCGGCCATCCGGTGCGCGTCCTCGACAACAAACTCGCCAAAGAATTCGCCGCCCTTGACAGGCGCGGCGCGCCGCCCGAGGAATTCGACCGCCTCGGCGCCGGCACACTCAAAGCCGCCGCCGTAGACGGCGACATCGAAAACGGCTCCGTCATGATCGGCCAGATCGCCGGCATGATAACCGAAATCAAACCAGCCGCCGCCATCATCGCCGAAATAATCGGCGACATACCCCGCGTGCTCGCCGGCCTGGAACGGCGTTAGCAAACGCGCGAAAGCCACCTTGCAAAGGGGATGCTAAACAATGACAAAAACGGCCTTCGTCTTTCCCGGTCAGGGCTCCCAGACCGTAGGCATGGGCAAAGACCTCCACGACCTATACCCGGTGGCGCGTGCCACCTTCGCCGAAGCTGACGCCGCCCTCGGCTTCTCCATCACCGACCTCTGCTTCGGCGGCCCTGAGGAAGAACTGCGCAAAACCTACAACACCCAGCCCGCCATCCTCACCGTCAGCGTCGCCTGCCACCGCGTCTTGGCCGAAAAAGGCCTTGCCCCGGCCATCGTCGCCGGCCACAGCCTCGGCGAATACTCGGCCCTCGTCGCCGCCGGCGCCCTCAGCTTCGCCGACGCCGTCCGCCTTGTCCGCAAACGCGGCCAGCTCATGCAGGAAGCGGTCCCCCTCGGCGAAGGCAGCATGGCCGCCGTACTCGGACTCGAACGCGACCAAATCATCGCCATCTGCGAAAAAACCCAACAGCAGGCCGGTCCCGTCCAGGCCGTCAACTTCAACTGCCCCGGTCAGGTAGTCATCGCCGGCGCCACAGCCGCCGTCGAAGCCGCCGTCGAAGCACTCAAACAGGCCGGCGCCAAACGGGCCATTCCCCTGCCGGTCAGCGCCCCATTCCACAGCACCCTCATGAAGCCGGCCGCCGAAAAACTCGCCGCCGAACTCGACAAAATAACCGTCAGCGACGCCGCCATCCCCGTTGTCGCCAACGTCGACGGCCAGATCGTAACCAAAGGCGACGCCATCAAAGCCTCCCTCGTCCGCCAGGCGGCCAGCCCCGTACTGTGGGAAGACTGCGTCGCCGCCATCGTCGCCTTCGGCGCCTCCGTATTCGTCGAAGCAGGGCCCGGCAAAGTTCTCACCGGCTTCACCAAAAAGATCGCCAAGGACGCCGTAACCCTCAACGTCGAAGATGACCTCTCCCTGCAAAAAACCCTTGATTATTTCAAGGAGGTTCGCTAAAATGCTTTTAGATGGCAAAGTGGCAATTGTAACCGGCGCTTCCAGGGGCATAGGACGGGCCACCGCCCTCCGCCTCGCCCGCGAGGGCGCCAAAGTCGTCGTTAACTTCGCCGGCAACCTCGCTGCCGCCGAAAAAACTGTCGAAGACATCAAACAAGCCGGCGGCGAAGCAATCCTCTTCAAGGCCGACGTAGCCGACTCCCAAGCCGTCGGCGAACTCGTCAAAGCCGCCATCGCCGCCTACGGGCGCATCGACATCCTCGTCAACAACGCAGGCATCACCAGGGACAACATTCTCGCCCTCATGAAAGAAGACGACTGGGATGCCGTAATCAGCACCAACCTCAAAGGCATCTTCAACTGCACCAAGGCCGTCGCCAAAGTCATGATCAAACAGCGTGCCGGCAAAATCATCAACATGACCTCTGTCGTCGGCATCATGGGGAACGCCGGCCAGACCAACTACGCTGCCGCCAAGGCCGGCGTCATCGGCTTCACCAAATCGGCGGCCAGGGAATTCGCCGCCAGAGGCATCACCGTCAACGCCATTGCCCCCGGCTACATAACCACCGACATGTCGGCAGCCATCTCCGAGCAGGCCAAGGCCGACCTAGCCCAAAAGATACCGCTCAGTCGCCTGGGTACGCCGGAAGATGTCGCGGAAGCCGTGTTATTTTTGGCTTCGGACGCGGCAAACTATATTACCGGCCAAACAATAAACGTCGACGGCGGCATGGTAATGTAACCTGACTACCCAGGATGTTCCGGAAGGAGGTGAACATAATGACGACTTTTGACAAAGTAAAAGAAATCGTTGTCGAACAACTCGGCGTAGACGAAGCCGACGTTAGTCTGGATTCCACCTTTATCGATGACCTGGGTGCGGATTCGCTCGATATCGTCGAGCTTATCATGGCCTTCGAAGAGGAATTCAACATCGAGATACCCGACGAAGCCGCCGAAAAAATCAAGACGGTTAGGGACGCTGTGGAGTACATAGACAAGGAAAAGCAGGGTTAAAAAATTACCTAAAAAAAGAAAGTCCCGTGGAAGATGTTTCGCGGGACTTTCTTGAGGGTAATTGTCCGGCGAATGGAGGAGTTGTTTCTTGAAACTTCCTGAACTAAGGATAGGGAAGCTGGTTGCGCGTGTGCCCATCATACAGGGGGGCATGGCCATAAGAATTTCCACTGCCAGACTGGCGGCCGCCGTTGGCGAAGCAGGCGGCATTGGCCTAATCGCAGCATCTGGTATGACACTGGACGAACTGCGCCACGAAATCCGCCTAGCCCGCTCGCTCACCCCCAAGGGACTAATCGGCATCAACGCCATGGTGGCCGCGAGAGTATTCCCTGACCTTGTCCGCACAGCCATCGAAGAAGGCATCGACGTGGTAGTCGCCGGCGCCGGCTTCTCCCGCGACATGTTCGCCATCGGCAAGGAAACCGGCACCCCAATCGTTCCCATCGTTTCCAGCGCCAAACTGGCCAAAATATCCGAAGCGCTCGGCGCAGCGGCTGTTGTCGTCGAAGGCAAGGAAGCCGGCGGTCACCTCGGCACTGACCGTTCCATGAAAGAAATCGTTCCCGAAGTCAGAGCCGCCGTCAAAATTCCCGTTATCGCCGCTGGCGGCGTCATCAACGGGCGCGACATCGTCGAGGCTCTCAAACTCGGCGCCGACGGCGTGCAAATGGGCACCCGCTTCATGGCCAGCGAAGAATCCAACGCCGCCCCCGCCCTCAAGGAATTCTACCTCAAAGCCAAACCGGAAGACGTAGTCCTCATAAAAAGTCCGGTCGGCCTTCCGGGGAGGGCCGTTAAGAACCCCTTTGCCGAGAAAATTCTTGAAGGTACTGTCGATGTGCCCGACTCCTGCGACGCATGCCTCAAACACTGCGAGCGCAACTTCTGCATCATCAAGGCCCTCATCAGGGCCCAGCAGGGTGATACGGAAACAGGCCTGGTATTCACCGGCGAGTACATTCATAAAATAGACGCCATCTTGCCTGTCAAAGAAATTTTCGCCCGCCTTCTCAAAGAAGCTAACGAAGTTGAAGATACAAATGACTAACGCGAGGTGAAATACGTGAAAAAACGAGTTGTTATAACAGGAATGGGCACAGTATCGCCAGTGGGCAACAACCTGGAAGAATTCTGGAGCGCGCTCCTGGCCGGCAAATCGGGAATAACCAAAGTGACCCAATTCGACGCCAGTGATTATGCCACTCAGATTGCCGGCGAAGTCAAGGGCTTCGAGCCGGGCAACTATATGGACAAAAAAGAGGCGCGGCGCATGGACCGCTTCACCCAGTTCGCCATCGCCTGCACCCGTATGGCCATCGACGACGCCAAACTCGACCTCGACAAAATCGACCGTGAGCGCGCCGGCACCCTTGTTGGCACCGGCATCGGCGGCATGGAAACCCTCCACGACCAGTACAAAGTCCTGTTCGAAAAAGGACCCAACCGCATCAGCCCCTTCTTCGTGCCGATGATGATCGCCAACATGGCCTCCGGCCTCACCTCGATCACCTTCGGTCTCCAGGGTCCCTGCCTCACCGTTGTCACCGCCTGCGCCACCGGCACCAACTCCATCGGCGAAGCCTTCAAGATCATCCAGCGCGGCGACGCCGACATCATGGTCTGCGGCGGCACCGAAGCCACCATATCGCCGGCCGCCATGGCCGGGTTCTGCTCCATGAAAGCCATGTCCACTCGCAACGACGCCCCCGAAAAAGCCTCCCGGCCCTTCGAAAGCGGCCGCGACGGCTTCGTGATGGGCGAAGGCTGCGGCATCGTCATCCTCGAAGAACTCGAGCACGCCAAAGCGCGGGGCGCGAAAATCTACGCCGAAATGGCCGGCTATGGCGCCAACGCCGACGCCTACCACATCACCGCCCCCGCCCCCGAGGGCGTCCAGCAGGGCAAAGTCATGGCCAAAGCCATCGCCGACGCGGGCCTCAAGCCGAGCGACGTCGACTACATCAACGCCCACGGCACCTCGACCCCTCTCAACGACAAAAACGAAACCCTGGCCATAAAAGCCCTCTTCGGCGACCATGCCAAAAAACTCGCCGTCAGCTCCACCAAATCCATGACCGGCCATCTCCTCGGCGCCGCCGGCGGCATCGAATGCATCGTCTGCGCCCTTACCGTCGCCAACGACATGATTCACCCCACCATCAACTACGAAACACCCGACCCCGAGCTCGACCTCGACTACGTTCCCAACCAGGCCCGCAAGCAGGTCGTCAACGTCGCCATCTCCAACTCCTTCGGCTTCGGCGGCCACAACGCCACCATCCTCGTCAAGAAATACGTCGGCTAACGCCATGGACAGCCGCCAGGAGAGCGACCCGCCGGACGACCTTGGCCGCGCCCTCGGCATTGCCTTCGCCGACCCGGCCCTCCTCCGCCAGGCCCTCGTCCACACCTCCTTCGCCAACGAACGCAAAACAGGCCACCTGGCCCACAATCAGCGGCTGGAGTTTCTCGGCGACGCCGTACTTGACCTCGTAATCAGCGAATACCTCTACCGGCGCTTCGGCAGCCTGCCCGAAGGCGAACTTACCAAAGCGCGAGCCGCCCTCGTCTGCGAACCCACGCTCGCCCGCAGGGCCAAAGCACTCGGCATCGGCCGCCACCTCCTCCTCGGCAGGGGGGAAGCAGCCTCCGGCGGCAGGGAACGCGACTCCATCCTCGCCGACGCCTTCGAGGCCATCGTCGGCGCCGTATACCTCGACCGCGGCTTCGCCGCCGCCAGCGAATGCGTCCTGCGCCTCCTCGCCGGCGAACTCGAAGCTATATCCGGAGGCGACTTCGGGCGCGACTACAAAACCATCCTGCAGGAAATCGCCCAGAAGAACGGCGACGTCAGAATCAGCTATGAAGTCATCGGCGAAAGCGGGCCGGATCACAACAAAACCTTCTCGGTAGCCGTGAGCGTCAACAACGTCCTCCTCGGTACAGGCAACGGCAGAAGCAAAAAGGAAGCCGAGCAGAGCGCCGCCCGCCGGGCGGTCGAACAACTCGGCGCCAGCGACTGAAACAGATATAAGGATGTTTAAAAGCTCCCCGCGGACTTTTAAACATCCTTTTCGCCTTTAAACCAACGCAACTTCTTCAGGATGTGAAACAATGCGCCACAGCATCATCCCCGTCTTCATACCCCACCAAGGCTGTCCCCACCGGTGCGTCTTCTGCGACCAGCGGACCATAACCGGCGTAGACCGCCCGCCCGGCGGCGCCGAAGTAGCCGCCCTCATCGGCGAGCGCCTCGCCGAGCCGCGCCGCGCCGCCACCTGGGAAATCGCCTTCTACGGCGGCTCCTTCACCTGCCTGCCAGCCGCCTGGCAGGAAGAACTCCTCGCCCCCGCCAAAGCGGCGCTCGACCGCGGCCAGATAAACGCCATCCGTCTCTCCACACGCCCCGACGCCATCGACCGGGAAACGCTCGCCAGATTGGCCGCCTTCGGTGTCAGCACCGTCGAACTCGGCGCCCAGTCTCTGGACGACCGCGTCCTCGCCGCCGCCGCCCGCGGCCACACCGCCGGCCACACCGCCGCCGCCGTCGCCGCCATCAAAGACGCCGGCCTCAAATGCGGCCTCCAGCTCATGCCCGGCCTCCCCGGCGAAGACTGGATTAGCCTAATCGCCACCACCAAGCAGGTTCTAGCCCTCGCCCCCGACTTCATCCGCATCTACCCGGCCGTCGTCCTTGCCGGCACCGAACTTGCCGCCATGGCCGCCGCCGGCGCATACCGTCCGCTCACCCTGGGAGCCGCCGTCGCCCGCGCCGCCTACCTCAAAAACCGGTGCGAAAACAACGGCATTCCCGCCATCAGGGTAGGTCTCCAGGCCAGCGAAGAACTCAGCGGCGGCGCCGTCCTCGCCGGCCCCTATCACCCCGCCTTCGGCGCAATGACCGAAGCCTACCTCTTTCGGATCATGGTCGCCGGCCTGCTCGAAAAAATCGGCCGCCCCCCCGGTGAAATGCTCATCCGCCACCACCCCCGCGACGCCTCCGTCGTGCGCGGAATAAGCAACGCCAACCTCCTCTACTGGGAAAAAACCTACCGCCTCGCCGGCTGCCGCCTCGCCGCCGACTGGCCGCGGCGCGGCGAAATCGCCGTCTTCCACCGTAATCTGACATATATATTAAATAAAGCGATGTTATTTAGCACTTAAAAAATACCAAAGAAGGAATTTTTAGGAAACATGGCGAATACCTTATACCCAACGAAGCTCTTACCGCAAAAGGGGGTTATGGTATGGAAGTACTCAAAGTATCCGCGCAGTCAAATCCAAAATCAGTAGCAGGCGCCCTCGCTGCCGTACTCAGAGAGAGAGGCTCGGCCGAAGTGCAGGCAGTTGGGGCGGGAGCGGTCAACCAGGCCATCAAGGCAGTTGCCATCGCTCGCGGCTTTGTCGCGCCCAACGGGATCGATCTCATCACAATTCCCGCCTTCACCGAAATCTCCATTGACGGGGAGGAGCGCACCGCCATCCGGTTCATCGTCGAGCCGCGCTGAACTGGGGAAATGCCTAGTGGGGATGATAATGAGAGGTTCATCACCGGATGAGCCTCTCTTTATTTATGCCGTTCGCCCATATGGCCCTGTCACCGAACAGGGTTTTTCGATAATATGTCGTATATACCATAAGAAGTGGTAAAAACTTGATTACATACTACATCTTGTAGTGAGGGTGGTTTTGGACTTGCTGCTCCGCAAACTCGAAGCCTACGGCTTCAAATCGTTCGCCGAAAAAACCGAAATGGAATTCAAGTCCGGCATCACCGCCATCGTCGGCCCCAACGGCAGCGGCAAAAGCAACATCTCCGACGCCGTCCGCTGGGTCCTCGGCGAACAGAACATCCGCAACCTCCGCGGCAACAAAATGGAGGACGTCATCTTCTCCGGCAGCGCCAAACGGCGGCCGCTGGGGGTTGCCGAAGTATCCCTCGTCTTCGACAACACCGACGGCCTCCTGCCCTTGGAATTCAGCGAAGTCACCATCACCCGCCGCGTCTTCCGTTCCGGCGACGGGGAATACTACATCAACAAAGCCCCCTGCCGCCTCAAAGACATCCACGACCTGCTCCTCGAGGCCGGCCTCAGCCGCGAATCCATGACCGTCATCAGCCAGAACAAGATCGACGAAGTCCTCAACAGCAAGCCCGAGGAACGGCGCCTGCTATTCGAGGAAGCCGCCGGCATCGTCAAATACAAGAACCGCAAAAAAGAAGCCCTGCGCAAACTTGAGGACACCGAGCAGAACCTCACCCGCGTCCTCGACATCACCGCCGAAATCGAAACCCAGCTCGGCCCCATGGCCGAAAGCGCCGAACGCACCGCCCGCTACAACGACCTCGCCGCCGAGCAAACCTCCTGCCAGGTCACCCTGCTCCTCCACAAGCTCACCCAAGCCGAAAAGAACCTCGAATCCGTCACCCTCGAGCAGGCCGCCCTCACCGACGAAGACATCGCCGTCACCACCAGACTTACCGTCGCCGAAACCGACAAAGAAAAATTCATCGACCGCCTCGCCGAGCTCGACGAAAACCTGCGCGACGCCGAAGCCGCCCTCACTCAGGCCGCCACCGAAATCGAGCGTCTCGACGGCAAAACCGCCGTCCTCAACGAACGCATCGGCCAGGAGCAAAAGAGCCGCGACCGGGTAATCCAGGACATCGACCGCCTCGAACAAGAAAAGCGGGAAAACCGTGCCCGCCTCGAAGAGTGGCAGGCCGGCCACGCCCGCAAGAACGCCCAGGCCGAAGAACTCCGCGCCGCCCTCGCCGGCCAGGACCAGGCCCTCACTCAGGCCGCCGCCGCCATCGCCGCCGTCGAAGCCAAAATCGACGCCGCCAAAGACGAAACCTTCGGCCACCTCCAGGAACTCGTCACCCAGAAAAACGCCCTCCGCACCCTTGAGCGCGACCAGGAAAACCAAAACCAGCGCGAAGGGCAGCTCATAAAAGAACGGGAAACCTTCGCCGGCCAGTTCCAGGAAACCACCCAATCGCTCGGCAGCGTCCAGTGGGAAAAACAAGCCCTCGACCAGGACCTCGCCGCCACCGACACCACCGTCGCCGGCCTCCAGGACCGCAAACGCCAGCAGGACGCCGCCCTCGCCGAAAATAAAGCCGCCGAAACCCGCCTCGCCGGCGAAATCGGCCAGCTCGCCTCGCGCCTCAAAGTCCTCAGCGACATGCAGGAAGAATACGAAGGCTTCGGCCGCGGACCCAAAAGCGTCCTCAAAAGCGACCGCCCCTGGCGCCAGGGCGTCCACGGCGCCGTCGCCGAAATCATCGCCGTCGAAGGCGCCCACGTCATCGCCATCGAAACCGCCCTCGGCGGCGCCCTCCAGCACATCATCGTCGCCAGCGACGACACCGCCAAAGCCGCCGTCGAACACCTCAAAAACCACAACCTCGGCCGGGCCACCTTCCTGCCCCTCAACACCATCAAACCCGCCCGCCCCCGCGACGCCGAAATCGCCGCCGCTCACGCCCACGGCGCGCTCGGCTTCGCCGCCGGCCTCGTCGAATGCGAACCGCGCTTTAGGCCCATCATCGACTACCTTCTCGCCCGCACCGTCGTCGCCGCCGACATCGACGCCGCCCTCCGCATAGCGCGCGGCGCCGCCTTCGGCGTCAAAATAGTCACCCTCGACGGCCAGCTTGTGAGCCCCGGCGGCAGCATCACCGGCGGCAGCACCGGCCGGCGCGAAGCCAGCTTCCTCGGCCGCAGCGGCGAAATCGCCACCCTTCGCGAAACCATGGCAACCCGCGAAACCGACCTCGCGGCCCGCCGCCGGCAGACCGCCCAGCTCCAGGCCGACCTTGCCGCCCTCGACGAAAAAATCGCCGGCGCCCACAGCCGCCGCCGCACCCTCGAAGTCCGCCAGGCCGAACTCACCGTACACGCCGAAAAAACCGGCCAGGAAATCAAACGCCTCGACCTCGCCCTCGCCACCATCGACGCCGAACTTGCCGCCAGCCGCGCCGAAGCCGCCGCCATCGCCGGTAAAATGGCCGACGTCGCCGCCGCCATCGCCGTCATGGAAGAACGCGACAACGAGCACAAGCGCCTCATCGCCGGCTGGCAGGAAGACCTCAAAAAACTCCAGGCCGACCGCGATGCCCTCGCCGGCTCCCTCACCGACAGCAAAATAAAACTCTCCGCCCTTGAGCAGGAAGTAAATGCAATTGCCGCCAACTGCGAACAATATAAACAAGCCGAAAGCCGCCTCGTCAGGCAGATCGACTCCCTGCGCGGCGACATCGACCGGATAGGGCAGGAGATCGCCCGCGCCGAGACCGAACTCGCCGGCATCGTCCAGGCCAAGGAAACCCTTGCCGCCCAAAAGGCCGACCATGAAAAAAACCGCGACGCCGTCCTCAAGGACAAGCTTGGCGTCCTCGCCAAACAGCAAAAACTCGAACGCGAGGTCAAGGACCTGCGCCGCCGCCAAAACGCCAGCCAGGCCCGCCTCCACGAGCTCGACCTCCTCGCAGCCAAGCACGGCTACGAAGTCACCAACTGCACCGAACAGCTCCGCGACCACTACTCCCTCGACCGCGAACAGGCTCAGGCCGTCTTCCGGCCCGACGACCCCGAAGCCCTCGCCGCCCGCGTCGACGAACTCGCCGCAGCCATAGAGGCCCTCGGGCCCGTCAACCCCGCGGCCATCGAAGAATACGCCCGCATCCAGGAACGCTACCAATTCCTCCGCACCCAGTACGACGACCTCACCGCCGCCAAAGACTACCTCCTCACCATCCTCAAAGACATCGACGCCACCATGGCCAAACAATTCAAAGCCGCCTTCGCCAAAATCAACGAACACTTCGGCGAACTCTTCGTCCGCCTCTTCGGCGGCGGCCGGGCCCAGCTCCTCCTGGCAAACCCCGACGACATCCTCGGCACCGGCATCGAAATCGTCGTCCAGCCGCCCGGCAAAAAACAGCAGAACCTCGCCCTCCTCTCCGGCGGCGAGCGGGCTCTCACCGTCATCGCCCTCCTGTTCTCCTTCCTGTCGTACCGCCCCACGCCCTTCTGCGTTCTCGACGAAATCGACGCCGCCCTCGACGAAGCCAACGTCCAGCGCTTCAGCGAATTCCTCCAGGACTACGCCCGCAGCACCCAATTCATCGTCGTCACCCACCGCAAAGGCACCATGGAAGCCGCCGACGTCATGCACGGCGTCACCATGGAAGAATCGGGCGTCTCCAAACTCATCTCCGTCAAATTCATGGACAAGGCAGGTTAACACACCATGGGCTTCTTCGACCGCCTTAAAGAAGGCCTCACAAAAACCCGCAAAGGCTTCACCGAAAAAGTCGAACAACTCGTCAGCGGCTACGCCACCATCGACGACGAATTCCTCGACGACCTCGAAGCCATCCTCCTTGCCGCCGACGTCGGCGTCAAAACCGTCGCCGCCCTCCTCGCCGACATCAAATCCGGCATCAAAGCCAAACAAATAAACGGCCCAGACGACCTCGTACCCTTCCTCAAAACCCGTATCGCCGCCATCCTGGCGGAAGGGGAGGGTGCCCCCCGCGAAGCCGAAACCGGTCCCACCGTAATCATGGTCGTCGGCGTCAACGGCGTCGGCAAAACCACCACCATCGCCAAACTCGGCCACTACTACCGCGAACAGGGCCGCCGCGTCCTCCTCGCCGCCGGCGACACCTTCCGCGCCGCCGCCAGCGAACAGCTCGAAATCTGGGGCAGCCGCATCGGCGCCGAAGTCATCCGCCACAAAGAAGGCTCCGACCCCGCCGCCGTCGCTTTCGACGCCGTCCAGGCCGCCAAAGCCAGGAGCACCGACCTCCTCATCGTCGACACCGCCGGCCGCCTCCACACCAAATCCAACCTCATGGAAGAACTCAAGAAAGTCCACCGCGTCATCGCCCGCGAGCTCCCCGGCGCCCCCCACGAAGTCCTCCTCGTCCTCGACGCCACCACCGGCCAGAACGCCCTCAGCCAGGCCCGCCTCTTCAAAGAAGCCGTCGAAATCAGCGGCCTCGTCCTCACCAAACTCGACGGCACCGCCAAAGGCGGCGTCATCGTCGCCGTCAAGAGCGAGCTAGGCGTGCCGGTCAAATGGATCGGGGTGGGGGAGAAGATGGAGGATTTGCGGCCTTTTGTCGCATCCGACTTTGCGGCCGCACTCTTTGGCGACCGTTGATAAGCGCCCATCTGCGGCGTTGCTCCTCAAAGCGCTTGCTTGCGTACATACGAGTACGCGGCGCAGCGCGCTTTTCCGGTGCGCCTTGCATCTGGACACTTCTGAACGGTCGCGGCGCATTAGCACGGAAAAAAACACCGGAGAATATCCGGTGTTTTGTGTTTGTATAGCCTATATTCATATGCACGCAATAGCTTCAATTCACTTCCCCGCCACGATCCTCTGCAGCGCCACGCGGTTGTGGCAGTACTCGAATTCCGCCGCCATCACCGCCGCCTTTACGCGCTCTAAGTTGTCCGTTCGGGCCGCCGCCGCCAGCCGCCGCCCAAGCGCGCCCAGCAGCCGCGTCGCTCCCGCCAGCCCGTGGAGGTAAAACACCTTCTTGAAAATCAGATTCACGAAAAAATGCTCCAGCAGGATAGCCGACGGCCCCGGCCCCGCACAGCCCGATCCCTCGGCCTCGTCAAGGCGGTCGTAATTCCCCCGGATCAGCCGGTCCACCGCGCGGCCTGTGTCCGGCGAACGGGGCAGGGAGTCCAGCGCGGCCGCCGTCGCCGCCAGGAAATCAAGCCTTTGCGCCACAGTAAGGCCGCGGCACTGCATGATATCGATGAAATGCCGCTCAAGCTCGAAATAAAAGCCCAGCACGCTGTCCTGGGGCTGTTGGCGGGGAAAAACCTCGGCCGTGAAACTGTCCGCCTCTATATTCGTCGGCGGCTCCTCAGCGCGGACCACCTCTAAAGGCTCCGTTCGCGCAGCCAGCCGCACTACCTCCGGGCAACTAAAGCTCAGCGTCACCTCCACGCCCCGCGCCGTCCGAATCGGGTAACGGGGGAAAAGGCGGCACACCTCGTCCAGGTGCTCGTGTCCCGCCTCGCGATGCAGCAGGCACAAATTGTCTTTTCGCAAAAACCAGCACCCGCCGTCCGCTCGCTTATTGATCGCCGCGAACTCGCCCGCGGCCCTGCGCCCCGCCAGCGGCCGGAACGCCGCCGCGAACTCGCCGGCGCGGCCCGATTGCGCGAAAAACGCCCGATTGCGCTCATACCCCGCCTCGTCCACCGTCACCAGCCAGTCGTTGCGGCAGCACCGGCCGCAGCAGGCGCAGGTGAAGTGGGGTACGATATCGAGATAAATATACATTGGCGTTTTATCCTTTCGTTGGGACCGCCCATAAGCGCCCATCTGCGGCGTTGCTCCTCAAAGCGCTTGCTTGCGTACATGCGAGTACGCGGCGCGGCGCGCTTTTCCGGTGCGCCTTGCATCTGGGCACTTCTGAACGGTCCCGGCAGTTCAAGGCTATTAGATAGGGGAGAGGGGAGCGGGAAATAATAAAACCCCGGATTTCTCCGGGAGTTTTAATTCTGTGACGCGCTCTTCAATTCCTCCATTTCGCGAGCTTTGCGCTCAATACACCAGCGAATCCGCCCACTCGACGGCGCTCACATACGCCGTCGGGACATCCCGCTCGTCTATCCCCAGCATCGCCAGCAGCGCCGGGATGCGCGCCCATTCGCCGCGCTCGTACGCCAGAATGCACTGGTACAGGTAATGGAGGCAGTTCTTTTCGCCGACGTCGAGGAGCGCATTTTTTATCGCCGCCGAGAGCGGCAACTCCGCCAGCATCTCCTCCAGCGGGCAGCCCGTCAGCGCGTCGATCAGCGAAAACATCCCCAGGAAGAAAACATCGCTGCAGCTGGGGTCCAGGCAAGTCTTCGCCGCCAGCAGCTCCCCGAACCTGGCCCTGACCACCGAAGCCTTGATTATCTCCTCCGGCCTGTCCTGGTCATACTCCCGCAGAGCCAGCAGCGTCACCCAGCGCACAATCTCCTTTTGCCCCAGCAAAACGAGCGCCTGCCTTATCGACTTGATCTCTCCGGAGAAGTTGAAAAAGCCCGAATTAATGAACTTCAGCAGCTTATACGAAAACGCCACGTCGCGGCTGACGACCGACTCTAGTTTGCCGAAATCGAGATCCGGGCCGTTCACCTCGTTGATGATATGCAGATAATGCGCCCCGCGTCCGGGAATATCCCGGCGCGACAGTATCTCCGGCCGGCTGAAAAAATAGCCTTGGAAAAGCGAATAGCCGAATTTACGCGCTTCGAGAAACTCTTTGCGCGTCTCCACCTTTTCCGCCAGAAAAACGACATCCGGCTGGGACACCTTGTTGATCACCCGCAGACGGTCGATACCGACAGTCTGGCGGAAATCCACCTTGACCACGTCCGCCAGGCTCAGCAGCGGCCGATACGCCGGCCGGAAAATAAAATCGTCCAGCGCCAGTTGGTAGCCGGACTTTTTCAGATTTTCGCACACCGCGACAACATCGCGGTCCGGGAAAATGTTCTCCAGCACTTCCACCGTCACAAGCTCCTTGGGAATGGAAGCGGTGACCTCGCTTTTCAGCATATTCTCGGTAAAATTGACGAATGCCCGCTTATGGCCCGTCAGCCGGTCGAGACCGAAAACCAGCAGCGAATTGACGATAACATCCCGCGTCGCCTGGTCCCCGTCGGCCGCGTTGTAGCTGTCCTGGTCCGCGCCGCGGAACAAAAGCTCGTAAGCGACGACTTTTTCGTTCACATCGAAAATCGGCTGGCGGGCGATAAATACGTTCACGGTTCGCTTCCTCCATGATAGCCGGTTTCACCCAATATTTACTATTAGTATAAATGGAAACCGTTGTTTTTGTCATCAGCTTAAAGATAGATGGCAATCACAAGGGAGCCAATAAGCGCCCATCTGCGAGTTTGCCTCTCGGTTTCAATGGAGCCGCACATAAGCGCCCATCTGCGTTGTTGGTCCTCCGGGCGCTCGCTCGCCGTACGTCCCGTGTACTGTCTTCGCGAGCGTCCTCGGAGCCGCCTAGCATCTGGACACTTCTGAACAGCTCCGGCTATTCAGGGAAGGGATGGGGAGAAGGCAAATGATTTTTATTCAAATCGCGCTAGTACACTGTAATCTGTGGAGGAAATTATAGGAAAATGTAGAAAGGTGCCGATAATAATCATTAGCAAAAGGCGGGAAGAGAATATGATTATCGAAAGTATTCGTGTAACAAACTTTCGTTCAATCCTAGCTGAAATGCTGCTATGCGATGATCTTACAGCACTTGTCGGAGTGAATGGAGCGGGGAAATCATCTTTTCTTCGAGCACTGGAAATATTCTATAGTCCAACGCCCAAGATAGATATGGGTGATTATTACAATAAAGACGTTACAAGGGACATTACTGTAGCGGTAACTTTTAAGAATTTGAGCGATGAGGCGCAGGAAAAGTTTTCAAAATATATGCAGGGAGATACGCTCACGGTTGAACGAGTATTTTCGTGGGATAGCGGAAAAACCACAGCGAAATATCACGGTTCTATACTCATGAACCCGGAATTTCAAGGAGTAAGAGAAGGTTTGCAAATTAAAGACCGTGGAGTAACAGCTAAAGAAGCCTATAATGCTCTTCGCAACAAGCCTGAGTATTCTACTCTACCCGCGTGGACTACATTAGCCGTCGTAGAAACAACCTTGAGAACATGGGAGGGCTTCAATTTAGCTAAGTGTAACCGCCAAAGGGACGATGGCCAATTTTTTGGTTTTAGAGGTGTTGGACAAGGATATCTGGGGAAGTTTACAAAGTTTCTATTCATTCCAGCAGTACGTAATGCATCTGATGATGCGGCGGAGGGGCGCGGTTCGGTATTGACGGGATTAATGGATCTTGTGGTACGAAGTATAATTGCCAATAAGGACACCGTTAAAAACCTAAAAGAAGAAACACAGAAAAAGTACGAGGAGTTAATGGACCCTACTAAGTTAACGGAGTTATCGACTTTATCAGTGAATATGACAAAAACGTTACAAACTTTCGTTCCAGATGCCGAGGTTGATTTAAAATGGCTGCCGTTACAGGAAATCTCTATTCCAATGCCACAGGCAGATATTAGGCTTGTTGAAGATGGTTACTCTTCGGATGTCGCTCGTACCGGGCATGGTCTTCAAAGAGCTTTCATTCTAACAATGTTACAACATCTTGTGTTAGCGCAAACAGCTACTGAGCATATGCAAAAAACAACCGATGGTGATGATTGGGGAGAGAAGCCTGCATTTAAGCCTTCTTTACCAAACCTCGTGCTTGGAATTGAAGAACCTGAGCTTTATCAACACCCTAGTAGACAGAGGTACTTCGCGGATATCTTACTTAAACTTGCAAGTGGCATGACGCCAGGAGTTGCTGAAAAGACACAAGTTATTTATGGAACTCATTCCCCACTTTTCGTTGGAATAGACCGGATAAATCAGGTAAGGTTATTAAGAAAAGTTGATAATTCAGGGATGCCCAAAATTACAAAAATTATCAGTACATCTTTAGATAGTGTTGCAAAAAAGATTTGGGAAGCTGACGGTTGCGTTGGTCCGAAATATACTGGGAAAACACTACAGCCAAGGCTTCAGGCCATAATGACACCTTGGATGAACGAAGGTTTCTTTGCTAACGTTGTAGTTTTGGTTGAGGGTGAAGATGATAGGGCAGCTATATTAGGAATTGCACAATCTAAGGGACATATTTTTGAAAGTATGGGAGTCGCTGTGATACCATGTGGAGGAAAGACGAATATTGATAGACCGGCTACGATTTTTCATGAACTCGGTATTCCGGTATATGTGATTTGGGATGGTGACAAGGGCGGAAAAAATGCTAATCCAGAAGATAACAAGCGATTACTCAGATTAATGAATGCGAGAGTAGAGGAATGGCCTTTTACATTAGTTGGAGGTCATTATACCTGTTTTGAAATTGATCTGGAGAGCATTTTGCAAGAAGAGGTCGGTAATGTTCTTTTCGAGGAATTACTAAAAGAGTGTCAAGATGATCTTTGTATTCCAAAACGTAAACATGCTCTTAAGAATCCACATATAGTAGCAAAAATTATAAAACTGGCCAGAGAGAAGAGACGCACAAGCAATACACTGGAAAATGTAGTAGATAGAATCGTTGCCAAAATTGTCGCCCCGACAGCCTAGGATATTTAGAGTGGTAATATAAATGCCAGAGTGTGCTAGTTTAACTTTTCCTGTCAACCCCTGGCACTTGACAGCCGCCCTTTTTTCCTCTATACTTAGCAGGTGTAAAGGTATTGACCTTGTCAGCGAGGGAAAAGCAAATGCTCGATAAGGTACTCAGGATAGCAGAACTGTACGACTTCTACGGCGCGCTGCTTACCGACAAGCAGCAGCGCTGCATCGAAATGCACTACCTCGGCGACGACTCGCTCGCCGAGATCGCCGAGGAATTCCGGGTCTCCCGCCAGGCCGTCCACGACATCCTCCGCCGCGGCGAGCAGCTTCTCGTCGAATACGAGGAAAAGCTCGGCCTCGTCGAACGTCAGCGCCGCGACCGGGAAACCATCGCCAAAGTCCGCGCCTGCCTTGAGGCCCTGCCGGCGGAAACCCGCCGCCTGCCCGAGACCGATCAGGCGCTCGAACTTCTCCGCCAACTTACCGACCGCTGAAAGGAGGCCCCTTATGGTATTCGAAGGCTTGGCCGATAAACTCCAGCAAACGTTCAAAAAACTCAGGGGCCGGGGCAAACTGTCCGAATCCGACGTCAATGACGCCCTCCGCGAGGTGCGCATGGCCTTATTGGAGGCCGACGTCAACTTCAAGGTCGTAAAAGACTTTGTCGCCAAGGTCAAGGAACGGGCCATCGGCCACGAAGTCCTCGAAAGCCTCACCCCCGCCCAGCAGGTCGTCAAGATCGTCAACGACGAGCTCACCGCCCTCATGGGCGGCACCATGAGCCGCATCGCCATCTCGCCCAAGCCGCCCACCGTCGTCATGCTCGTCGGCCTCCAGGGCGCCGGCAAGACGACCACCGCCGGCAAGCTAGCCCTTCTGCTCAAAAAGCAGAACAAGCGCCCCCTGCTCGTCGCGGCCGACATCTACCGCCCGGCGGCCATCAAGCAGCTCGAAGTGCTGGGCGAAAAACTCGAAATCCCCGTCTTCACCCTCGGCGACAAGGAAAAGCCGGTCGTCATCGCCAAAAAGGCCATCGAACACGCCCAGGCCTACGCCAACGACATCGTCATCATCGACACCGCCGGCCGTCTCCACATCAACGCCGAGCTCATGGACGAGCTCAAATCTGTCAAACAGACCGTCCGGCCCCACGAAATCCTCCTCGTCGTCGACGCCATGACCGGCCAGGACGCCGTCACCGTCGCCGAAAGCTTCAACAACGACCTCGGCCTCGACGGCGTCATCCTCACCAAACTCGACGGCGACGCCCGCGGCGGCGCGGCCCTGTCCGTCAAGGCCGTCACCGGCTGCCCGATCAAGTTCGCCGGCATGGGCGAAAAGCTCGAAGCCCTCGAGCCCTTCCATCCCGACCGCATGGCCTCCCGCATCCTCGGCATGGGCGACGTCCTCAGCCTCATCGAAAAAGCCGAGCAGGCCATCGACTTCGACAAGGCCCAGGCGCTTGAG
This sequence comes from Selenomonadales bacterium 4137-cl, assembly GCA_032334055.1. Classification (NCBI taxonomy): domain Bacteria; kingdom Bacillati; phylum Bacillota; class Negativicutes; family Acetonemataceae; genus Anaeroselena; species Anaeroselena agilis. The sequence continues at coordinate 1,586,518 of JAUOZS010000001.1, forward strand.
AAGAAGCTCCGCAAAGAGGAATTCACCCTCGACGACTTCCTCGACCAGCTCCAGCAGGTCCGCAAGCTCGGCTCCCTCGACCAGATCCTCGGCATGATCCCCGGGATGGGCGGCCTCACCAAAAAGCTCCAGGGCGCCGAACTCGACGAAAAGCAGCTCAAGCAGGTCGAAGCCATCATCCGCTCGATGACCCGGAAAGAGCGCCGCGACCCCAACATCATCAACGGCAGCCGCCGTAAGCGCATCGCCGCCGGCAGCGGCACCCGCGTCCAGGACGTCAACCGCCTCCTGAAGCAGTTCGTCGACGCCCGCAAGATGATGAAGCAGCTCCAGCAGCACCAGAAAAGCGGCAAAAAAGGCGGTTTCAAGCTGCCTTTCATGCGATAAAACCCCGCATATTGGTTATTTTATAAAGGAGGTGAATTGTAACATGGCGGTTAAAATCCGACTCAAACGCATGGGCGCCAAGAAAAGCCCCTTCTACCGCGTAGTCGTTGCCGACGCCCGTTCCCCGCGCGACGGCAGGTTCATCGAAGCCCTCGGCCACTACGACTCCACTACCGAGCCGGCCATCATCAAAATCGATGAGGAAAAGGCCATCGAGTGGCTGCAGAAAGGCGCGCAACCCACCGACACCGTTAAAGACCTTTTCGGTCAGGCCGGTATCATGAAAAAGTGGGATGAAGTCAAGCGCACCAAGAAAGAAGCGTGATAACTAATGAAAGAACTGATAGAAGTTATCGCCAAATCCCTCGTTAAAAACCCCGGCCAGGTCAGCGTCACGGCCAATGAAGACAAGGGCGTCACCGTCTACGAGATCAGGGTCGCGCCGGAGGACATGGGCAAGGTCATCGGCAAGCAGGGCCGCATCGCCAAAGCGCTGCGCACCGTCGTCAAAGCCGCGGCCACCCGTGAAAACCAGCGGGTCATGGTGGAAATCATCTGAAAAGGTGCTGAAAAAAATGGAAAGCATGACTTTGAAATGCCCGGTGGCCGTCAAGGCCAAAGTCACCGAGCAGCTCAAGGCCCAGATGGCGGCCGAGATCCAGGACGCCATCCGCAAAGCCGACATGGAGCTGCAGCAGATCGAATTCCATGCCAAGCGCGTCATGACCGAGCAGGCCAAGGTGGACGCCCAGGGCCTCACCGCCCTGCGTCAGCAGATCGACGCCGAGAAAGCCAAGCGGGTCGAATTCAAGACCCACATGACCGAGAAGCTCAAGGAAACGGCGGCGCTCGAAATCGGCTCGGAAGTCGTTCAGGGCACCATGGAAAGATCGGTCACGGTCAGCGTCGGCGACAATCTGCATGAAATAATGGGCGCCGAGATTTTGCTCGAAGACGGCAAGATCATCGCTTTCCGCTCCTAGCCATGACTGACGCGAAACTCATAACGATAGGCAAGGCAGTTGCCCCGCACGGCGTGCGGGGTGACGTTCGTGTTATCCCGCTGACCGATTTCCCCGACCGCTTCCTCACCATGAAAGAAGTCAGGCTGGAGGACGGCCGCGTCCTTGCCGTCGAAAGCGCCAAATTCCATAAGCAATTCGTCATCCTGAAGTTCCGCGGCCTTGACGACCGCGACGCCGTCGATAACCTGCGCGGCAAGCTCCTCGTGGTAAACCGCGAGGAACTCGTCAAGCTGCCTGAAGGCCACTACTACATCTTCGACATCGTCGGCCTCAAAGTCTACGACGAAACCGGCGCCTGCCTCGGCACCGTTACCGACGTCATCTCCACCGGATCGAACGACGTCTACATCGCCGAGCAGGAAGGCAAAAAGCCGCTGCTCATCCCCGCCCTCAAGGACGTCGTTCGCGAGATCGACGTACCCGGCGGACGGATGACAGTAAGATTGCAGGAAGAATGGGATTGACATGCGCATCGACATAGTCTCGCTCTTCCCCGAAATGTTTGACGGCCCCCTCGGCCACAGCATCATAAAAAGGGCCTGCGACGCCGGCCTCCTGAGCATCGGCGTCGTCAACCCCCGCGACTTCGCGGAGGGCAAGCACCGCATCGTCGACGACACCCCCTTCGGCGGCGGCTCGGGCATGGTCATGAAGCCTGACCCGCTATTTCTGGCCGTAGAGAGCCTCACCGGCGAGCCTGCCGGCCGCCGGCGCGTTATCCTTCTCTGTCCGGGCGGCAACCGTCTTGACCAGGCCAAGGTGCGCGAACTGGCCGGCTACGACCACCTCGTCCTCGTCTGCGGCCACTACGAAGGCGTCGACGAACGGGTCAAGGAGCACCTCGTCGACGAAGCCGTCTCGATCGGCGACTATGTCCTCACCGGCGGCGAGCTGCCGGCCATGGTCGTCACCGACGCCGTCGCCCGCCTGATTCCCGGTGTGCTTGGCGCCGCTGACGCCGCCGAACACGACTCCTTTGCCGCCGGCCTCCTCGAATACCCGCAGTACACGCGGCCCCGCGAATTTCGCGGCTGGGAGGTCCCCGAGATCCTCGTCTCGGGCGATCACGCCAAAATCGCCCGCTGGCGCCGCAAGGAATCGCTCAGGCGGACTTTAGCCGTCCGCCCCGACCTGCTCGACAAAATCGAGCTTGAAGGCCTTGACGCCGTTTTGCTCAGGGAAATTCTCGCCGAACGGGAGGGAGGCTGATATGGCCGCCCCCGTCTACATCGGCCTCGTCCATTACCCCATCTATAACAAAAACGGCGAAACGATCGCCACCGCCATCACCAACTTCGACATCCACGACATCGCCCGCACGGCGCGCACCTACGATCTCGCCCGCTACTTCGTCATCCATCCCCACGACAGCCAGGCCGAACTGGCGCGGGACATCCTCGCCTACTGGCGGGAAGGCTACGGCGGCGAATACAACCCCGACCGGCGCGAAGCCCTGTCGGTGTTGGCCATCGTTCCCGACATCCCTGCCGCCGTCGCGACAATCGCCGCCGAAACCGGCCAAACCCCCGTCGTCGTTACCACCGACGCCCGCCGCTACGCCAACACCGTCGGCTACGCCGAGCTCCGCTCCCGCCTCGAAGAGAGCGACCGGCCGTGCCTGCTGCTGTTCGGCACCGGCTGGGGCATCGACAAGGAAGTGATGGCCGGCTTCGACCATATCCTCGAACCCATCTGGGGCCGGGGAGAGTACAACCATCTTCCCGTCAGGGCGGCGGTCGCCATCATCCTCGACCGCCTGCTGGGCGCCGCCTGGTGGGATAAAGGCGGCCACAGGGAATAAATGTTGTCATTTCGGTAAACATATGTTATAATCCATCTGTGTAAAACGGACGGTCCGCTGCCCGCTGCGGCATGAACGTCTAGTATGAGGAGGAACCACCCTTGGACATTATCAAAGCACTCGAACAGGAGCAAATGCGCAGCGACATCCCCGTATTCAAGCCTGGCGACACTGTCCGGGTCCACGTGAAAGTCGTGGAAGGCACCCGCGAGCGTATCCAGGTTTTCGAAGGCGCCGTCATCAGGCGTCAGGGCAGCGGGGCCCGCGAAACCTTCACCGTCCGACGGATATCCTACGGCGTCGGCGTAGAACGCACCTTCCCCGTCCACTCGCCGCGCGTCGAGAAAATCGAAGTGGCGCGCCGCGGCGTAGTACGCAGAGCCAAGCTCTACTACCTGCGCAACCTGACCGGCAAAGCGGCTAGAATCAAGGAAAAACGCTAGCGAAACTGGGACTGGCAGCAGTCCCTTTTTCTTCATCTCCGAGCTTTCGGATTTGCCACAAAGCCTTGCGAAAGCAGGCTCCAAACGGCAGGGAGGTATACTGTTGAAAAATTCTCTCGGCGAGGAAATCAAGGACTGGATTATATCAATTCTGATCGCGGTTGTCCTGGCCTTTTTCATCCGCTATTTCATCGTCGAACTCTATATGGTCGAAGGCCCTTCGATGCGGCCGACCCTCCTGAACGGCGAACGGCTGGTCGTCAACAAATTCCTTTATCGCTTCAAAAGCCCGGAACGGGGCGAAATAATCGTCTTCCGTTACCCGCGCGACCCTAGCCGCGACTTCATCAAACGCGTCATCGGCGTGCCGGGCGACACCATTGAAATCAAGGAAGGCCGGGTGTTCGTCAACGGCAAGCTCCAGAACGAGACCTATATACTTGAAAAAACCCGGGGCTCTTTCTCGATGGTCACCGTGCCCGCCGGGCATGTATTTGTTATGGGTGACAACCGCAACAACTCGGAGGACAGCCGCTTCCGCGACGTGGGATTTGTGTCGTACGAGCTGATCAAGGGCAAGGCGGTGTTCGTTTTCTGGCCGATAGAATACCTCAAGTCCTTGCCGTAGAGCATCTGACATTCACTATCATTTGCCCTGGCGTTAGCTGACGTTTTTGCGAACATTCGACCCTGACAAATCTCTGACATGGGTTGTGAAGATTAAGACGATGCATATCAACTGGTTTCCCGGCCATATGGCCAAGGCTCAGCGGATGATCCGCGAGCAGCTAAAACTGGTGGACGTGGCCATCGAACTGCTGGACGCCCGCATTCCGGCCGCCAGCGCCAATCCGGTCATCGACGAGGTGGTCGGCGACAAGCCGCGCGTGGTGGTGCTCAATAAGGCTGACCTGGCCGAACCGGAAGGGACGGAGCGGTGGTTGGCCTTTTTCCGCGCCGCGGGCCGGGAGGCGATCGCGGTCGAGTCGCTGGGCGGCGGCGGGACGAAGCAACTCGCCGCGCGGGTCGAGAAGGCGGCGGCGCCGATGCTGGCCAAGCTGGCCGCCAAGGGCATCAGGCCGCGGGCGGTGCGGGCGATGATCCTCGGCATCCCGAACGTCGGCAAGTCGTCGCTGATCAACCGCCTGCTGGGGACGGCGACGGTGCGGACGGGCGACAAGCCGGGCGTGACCCGCGGGCAGCAGTGGCTGAAGATTGGCCGCAACCTTGAACTGCTGGATACGCCTGGGGTGCTGTGGCCCAAGCTGGAGGATCAGGAGGCGGCCTTCCGCCTGGCGATAACCGGTGCGATCAGCGACGAGGTTTTCGACCGCGAGAAGGTTGTGGCGGTGTTGCTTGATATGCTGCGCCGCGAGTATCCCGACCGGCTGACGGCCCGTTTCAACCTGACCGGGCCGCTGCCCGAGGACGGCCTCGAATTGCTGGCGCAGGTAGGAAAACGGCGCGGCTGTCTCAGGGGCGGCGGCGCAGTCGATTACGAGAAGGCGGGACGGATCGTGCTGAGCGAGTTCCGCGACGGCAAGCTAGGGCGGTATACATTGGATTATCCGCCGGAATAAGGGGGCGGCTTCCTTTTGGGGGCCGGCCTTTTTTTATGGCGGGAGGATTTGGGGTATTGGCCAAGAATACTATTAGGACACACAATTTGCGCCGTACGGAGGGAAAGCCGTGGCGAAAGGCCGGATGACGGTGGCGGAGGCGGCGGCGGCACTGACTGCCGACAACGTCGCCCCGGAGACGCTGGAGCTTCTGGGCGCCGATCCGCGGGTGGCCGTGGCCCGGCTGGTGGCCCGCTGGCGCCGCCGGCGGGAGGCGCTGGCCGCGGAAGAGCGCCGTCTCGATAATCTTTTTAAATACGAACGGGCCCTGTATGAACAGGGCCGTATGCTGGTGGCCGGTGTGGATGAAGCCGGCCGGGGGCCGTTGGCCGGCCCGGTGGTGGTGGGGGCGGTAATCCTGCCGCCCGGATGCCGCCTGCCCGGGCTCGACGATTCCAAGAAGCTGACGGCGGCGGAGCGGGACGACCTGTACGAGCGCATCAAGGCGACGGCGGTGGCGGTGAGCCATGCCGTCGTCGGCGTGGAGGATATCGACCGCATCAACATCTATCAGGCGACTGTCCAGGGCATGTACGCGGCCGTGGCCGCCCTGACGCCCGCCCCGGAGGCGGTGCTGGTGGACGCGGTGCCGCTTAGGCTGCTTACCATGCCCCACCAGCCGATCATCGACGGCGACGCTTTGAGCGCGTCGATTGCCGCCGCCTCGGTCATCGCCAAGGTGGAACGCGACCGGCTGATGGCCGCCCTTGACGCGGAATACCCGGACTACGGTTTTGCCCGTCACAAGGGCTACGGCACGCCGGAGCACCTGGCGGCCCTGCGCCGCTTGGGACCTTGCGCCATTCACCGGCGCAGTTTTGCGCCGGTGAGAGGGGAGGGGAGTCTGTTTGCTGAAGATTAATCCCGGCATGGCGACCGACCAGGCGACCGCCGCCCCGCTAGGGGCGCAGGCCGAGGCCGGCGGTCAGGCGGCGTCCTCCCAGGCTGTTTTCCGCAATGCGGTCCAGTTGCTTTCGGATGCCAACATCAAGGCGCTGCTCGACGCCCTTGGCAAGACTTTAAGTGAGTTCAAGAAGCTTTCCGGCGAGCTGCCTGCAGAGACTGCGCGTGAGGCGCTTAACCTCGGCCGGGCCGCAACGGGAGCGGACACCGTTCTGCCCCGCGGCCTGGCGGCGATGGTGCGCGGCGCACGGAGCGGCGGCGAATCGCTGGCCGCTTTCGCGCAGACGCTGGCCGATGCAGCGGTTTTGGGCGAGCTTTTCCCGGACGGTCTTAAGGCTGAAACGGCGGCGGCGGCGGCCGCCTTCGCCCGTTTGGCCGGCGAGAGCGGTGATTTTACCGCCAGGCTGCTGACGTTGGTACGCCAGTTGGCCGCCGCCCCGGAGGGCGACGAGACGCTGCTGGCGCTGGCGAAGGTGCTGCTGTCGGAACTGCCGGAGGACATCCAGGCGCCGGCCGTGCGGGCGGATATCGCCAAGGCGGCCGCGGCGCTGAGCCGTTCCGTTCCGGAGAAGGCGCGCCAGGCAGCCGCGTTTTACAACCTGCCCGAACTTGAGGAGGCGCTGGTGTGGCAGAAGGTGGCCGACAGCCTGCCGTGGCTGAAGCTGCCCACGGCGACGCTCGAACAGTCGGGCCGGACGCTGCGGGAGATGGCCGCTGCCATGTCCGCATCGAGGGAGTCGGCCGCGGAGACGCCGGCCGGACAGAAGGTGCTGGTGTTCACCATGCCGGTGTTTTTCGCGGACGGGCGCGCTTACCCGGCGTATATCCATATTTCCCGCGACCGTGAGCAGGCGGATAACCCCGCCGCGCCGGTGCGCGAGACGTGGCTAAGGATGTGCGTGGCTACCGACAACCTCGGTGTGGTTGACATGGTTTTTCATCTTCGCGGCGAGCAGCAGCTCAGCATCCGCGTGACGTTCTCCAGCCGCGAGGCCGGTGAGGAATTCCGCGGTGTGCTGCCTGATCTGCGCGGCGCGCTGGCGGATTCGGCGCTGACGGTGGCCGATATCGCCGTCGTGGCTCTGAGCGAAAAGTAAGCGCCGAGGTGGAGTATGGCCGAATCCGAGAAACGCCGCCGGGAAGCGGTGGCCGTTCGTTATGACAGCAAGGAAGACAAGGCCCCCAAGGTCGTCGCCAAGGGGGCGGGAATCGTCGCCGACAATATTCTGGCGGCGGCCGAAAAGCATGCTGTTCCCGTTTACCAAAACCGAGCCCTTACGTCCATGCTGATGGCGGTGGACCTGGACCGGGAAATCCCGCCCGCCCTCTACAAGGCGGTGGCTGAGGTGCTGGCCTATGTGTACCGCCTAGATCAGAAGCGGCGCAAACGGTAATCCTGGAGGATGCTATGCGACGGATATTGCTTGACAACGTCACCTCGGGGATGAAGCTGGCCAAGCCGCTGTTCACGGCCGACGGCAAGATTCTGCTCAACGCCGGCCTGGAGCTGAAGGACCGCTATATCGAGCGCCTGCGCAATCTCGAAGTGACTTATGTTTATATTGAGGATGAGCTGACGGCCGATATCGACATTCCCGACGTCGTCAGTGAGCAGGCCCGCGTCGAGGCGGTGGCGACCGCCAAGCAGGTTATGGATCAGATCAAGCTCGGACGCAAGGTGGATGCCGGCGAGGCGAAGAAGATCGCCAACACGCTGGTGGACGAACTGTGCCGCAATCACGGCGCGCTGGTCAATTTCACCGATATGCGGACCAAGGCCGATTATCTTTTCAGCCACTCGGTCAACGTCTGTATCCTGGCGACGATGACGGGCATCAGCCTGGGTTATGACGAGCTTCGCCTGCGCGACCTGGGCGTGGGGGCGCTGCTCCACGATGTCGGTAAATTGTTGGTGCCGCCGGAAATACTAAATAAGACCGAGCGGCTGACCCTCGCCGAGCTTGACGAGGTCCGCAGGCACCCTCAATACGGTTTCGATATCCTGCGCAAGAACCCAGATGTCAGTTTGATGTCGGCGCATTGCGCGTTTCAGCATCACGAACGCTACGACGGCAGCGGCTACCCCCGCAGCCTGGCCAACAAGGAGATCCATCAGTTCGCCCAGATCGTCGCCCTGGCCGACGTGTACGACGCGCTGACCTCGGACGCGACTTACCGTAAAGCGGTGCCGGTCTACGAGGCTTTAGCGATCATCACCAAGGCGGCGGGCACGTATTTCGACCCCGAGCTTGTCGATCACTTTGCCGGTAACATCGCCCCTTATCCGATCGGTTCGGTGGTGCGGCTGAGCAACAACCATATCGGCGTGGTGGTGGATATTTCCAACGAGTACAAGACCAAGCCGGTGGTGCGGGTTATCGCCGACGAGCAAAAGCGGCGGATGAACAGGCTGGTGGAGATCGACCTGTCGAAGAACAGCCGGTTGTATATCGCCGACGTGGCCGAGAGGTGAGGCGGCGATGGAGCACATCCGCACCGGCGACGCCGGCGAACAGGCGGCCGCCGCTCACCTCAAGGCGGCGGGTTACGACATCCTCGCGCTGAAGTACCGGGCCAGAACGGGCGAGGTGGATATAGTGGCGAAGCACGGCGGGACGGTGGTGTTCGCCGAGGTCAAGACGCGCCGGGGCGGGCTCTACGGAACGCCGGCGGAGGCGGTGACTCGCCGCAAGCAGGAGAAGCTGATGGCGACGGCGCTGTGCTTTATGAAGCACCACGGTTTGTATGACCGGCCGATGCGGTTCGATGTGATCGAGGTAATGCTGTCGGGTAATGTATTAAAAATAAACCATATTGAGAATGCGTTCGGCCGTTGACGAGGAGAATTGTGTGTACGGAGGAGTTTGTGTGCGGGTTGTCGTTGGGATAACTGGAGCCAGCGGCGCTGTTTATGGCTGGCGGCTGCTGGCGGCGCTCCGGAAGGGCGGCTGCGAGGTCCACGCCGTCGTTTCCGAGAACGGTTGGACGGTGCTGAAGCATGAGTGTGGCGTCGGCCGCGACGCGGTGGCGGCGCTCGTCCAGCGGCTGTACGAGCCGGACGATTACGGCGCGGCGCCGGCGAGCGGTTCTTTCCGGGCCGACGCGATGGTGGTCGCTCCCTGCTCGATGCGGACGCTGGCGGCGGTCGCCGCCGGTCTGGCCGACAACCTGCTGACGCGGGCGGCTGACGTGGCGGTCAAGGAGGGCCGCCGGCTGGTGCTGGTGCCCCGCGAGACGCCGCTGAGCGCCATCCATCTGGAGAATATGCTGAAGCTCGCCCGCCTCGGCGTGCGCATCGTGCCCGCCAGCCCTGGTTTTTATCACAACCCGCAGGATGTCGCGGCCCTGGTCGACATGATGGTCGGCAAGGTGTGCGACGCGCTGGGGGTGGAGCATGAGCTGTTCAAGCGGTGGGAGGGACTGTGAGGAATCGGCGGTTGAAGGCGCACGAAGCGAGTTGTACGGCGCGTTCAGCCGGAACATGGGAGCCGCGGTTTGCGCCTTCCGTCGGCACGCTAAAAAATACAAAATACACGCTAATCCCCGCTTTTATCGCGGGGTCTTTTTCATTTATCCAGCGTTTGGCAGCCGACGGGGTGTAACCGCTACGGCAGGTTTGACATAGGATATTATGACTCTGAACAAAGGAGGAATGGGCATGGGCCGTTACTTCGGCGGCTGCGGCGGCGGCAATGGGATCGTGGTTGTGATCATAATCATCATCCTGCTCCTGCTGTTCCTGGGAGAAGAAGACACCTGCACCATCTGACGATTAGGCAACCTGTTGCGCAACTTCGTTAGCGGCGATCAAGTACTTACCGCAAAAGAGTTTTTCCCCCTGTCAATATGAGCAGCGCGCCCCCCTGAGATATGCCCCGGCTTTTGCCGCGCAATCCGGGGGGGCGCTCTGCATTTCCGCACAAGCGCGCGGCGGCTGAGATGTTTTGTTTGCGTTTCGGGTTGCAGTTGAAGGTATTAGAGCATTGCTGTAGAATTTACCATTCAAGTGCCTTTTGGGGCCTTTGCGAATAGTAGGAGGTAAAATCGTGCTCGTTATCGCGAAAAAGTCCGGGCAACGGATGGCCGTTTTCGTCGCCGCGCTGTTTTTGGCAGCTGTTTTTCAGGCAATAGCACCCGCCGGAGCCGTCGCAGCGCCTGCCGCGGGCATCTACAGCGTCGATATGGCTTTTCTTGTCGCGCATCACCCGGACGCCGCGGCAGCCGGCCAGGCGATCAAGGACGCCGCCGCGGCTGCGGAAAAAGAATTCAACGAAAAAGCGGCGAATATGAACGCCAATGAGCAGACCGTCTTATTCGACCAACTCAAAAAACAGCTTGACGCCAAAGCGTTCACGCTGATGTCGGCTATCCAGGCCAAGGTGGCGGCCGCCGTCCAGGAGTATGCGACCGAAAAGGGTCTGCCGGTGGTCATCGAAAAAGGTGTGGCCATTTACAGCAGTGTGGATATCACTGCCGAAGTGGGCAAGAAAATTAACGGCAAGTAGCGCCTTACCAACGATTGTTCAGGCAGGCCCCCCGATATTAGCGGGGGGCCTTTTGCACGCCGTAAAACTGCTGGCGAGCGGGTGTTCTTAAGGAAGGATTTGGTCGAATTTCCTCGAAAAGTAAATACAATGGCGACCATGAGTTCTTTCGTCGTCGATTTTTTGATGGTTGCCCGCTGACGGCTATAATCACGCGGCGGGCGGGAAAACACGCGGGTGAGCGGGAGGTAGGGGAGTATGTCATACGCGCAGGTGTTCGGCGCGGCGACGCTCGGCATCAACGGCGCTCTTGTCACGGTCGAAGTGGATATCGCGAACGGCTTACCGGGGCTCGACATCGTGGGGTTGCCGGATGCGGCGGTGAAGGAATCGAAGGAGCGGGTGCGGGCGGCGATAAAAAACGCCGGGCTGGAGTTTCCTGTGCGCCGCGTGACCGTCAATCTGGCGCCGGCCGATATGCGCAAGGACGGTTCGGGGCTCGATCTGCCGATTGCTCTCGGTATCCTGGCGGCCAGCGGGCAGGTGGACGCAGAGGCCTGCCGTCGGGGGGCGTTCATCGGCGAACTTTCGCTGGAGGGGCGGCTGAGAGGCATCGCCGGTATTCTGCCGATGGCGATGGATATCGCCGCACGGGGCCTGGAGGCTATTTTCGTAGCGCCGGACAACGCCCAGGAGGCGCTTTACGCCGGCCGGCTGTCCGTTTTCGCGCCGGCGACGTTAGAGGAAACGGTGGCCCATCTGCGCGGCGAGCGCCTGTTGTCCCCGTCGACCAGGACGGACTGTCCGCCGTCCGGCGGCGTGCCTGCCGACGATATGGCCGAGGTTCAGGGGCAGGCGGCGGCCAAGCGCGCCCTGGAGATCGCCGCCGCCGGCGGCCACAACGTGCTGATGGTGGGGCCGCCGGGATCGGGCAAGACGATGCTGGCCCGGCGCCTGCCGTCGATCTTGCCGGCGCTCACCGACGGCGAGGCGCTGGAGGTGACGAAGATTTACAGCATCGCCGGCCTGCTGCGCCCCGGGCTGGGGCTGGTGGCGCACCGGCCGTTCAGGAATCCGCACCATACCGTGTCCGACGCGGGGATGATCGGCGGGGGACGGGTGCCACGGCCGGGCGAGGTGACGCTGAGCCATAACGGCGTGCTGTTTTTGGACGAGTTGCCCGAGTTTCCCCGCCTGGTGCTGGAGGTGCTCCGCCAGCCGATGGAGGATGGGGAGGTGACGATTTCGCGGGTCAACGCCACGCTTTCTTATCCGGCTAAGTTTATGATGGTGGCGGCGATGAATCCCTGTCCGTGCGGTTATTTTGGGGACGCCAGCCGGCAGTGCGGCTGCACGCCCGGTGATATCCGCCGCTATGTGAAGAAGATTTCCGGGCCGCTTCTGGACCGGATCGACATCAATATCGGCGTTCCGCGGCTCGAATACCGGGAGATCGCCGGCGAGGCGGCGACCGAGCCGTCGGCGCCCATCCGCGCACGGGTAGAGCGGGCGCGGGCTTTGCAGCAGCGACGCCTGGCCAGGTACGGGCTGGGGGCCAACGCGCAGATGGGGCATCGCCATGTGAAAGCGACCTGTATTATGGATGACGCCGCGCAAAGTCTCCTGCAACAGGCGTTTCAGCGCCTGAATCTGAGCGCCCGCGGCTATGACCGGGTGCTGAAGGTGGCGCGTACGATCGCCGACCTCGACGGGGCGGAGCGGCTGACGGCGCAGGCGGTGGCGGAGGCTATCCATCTGCGCAATAACATCAAGGAGAGTCTGCTCGGCGTGTAGGGCGGCGGAGATCGGACGGGGATATCGGAACCGTATCAGTAATTAGTATTAAAGTAAATCTTTTGCTACTATGTAAGTTGTAATATTGCTGTTTTTTACAACTAGTCAAAAGTCGACATTGTTCGGCATGGAATAACTGGTGGAACGGGGGGTTGACGGAACGGGATAGGTTGGGCGTGCGTCGCGGGGAGGGGTTGTGCGCGGGCGCGGAACTGAGGATAGTCGGCGGGGTATATGCGCGGTGAGGGTTATAGAGCAGGCGGGGCGGCCGGCTTGCTCGACTAATGGACAATGTATTGCACCTGGAAGTCTCATTGTGATGCCTTCTTTTGTGAGAACGCTCCTAAGCCGCTTTTCGCCTTGTGCGCTCTTGAAGGCGAGAGGTAATCCGCCCAGGTAGGCTGGTTCGTAATTTCCTGGAAATATATGGACATTTTCAGGGCGGGTTGAACGCAGGCGGGAGGCGCATAACGACAATTGATGACGGAAAATATTGATTTTTCATTTTATGGAGTTATACTTATTGTTATAGATAACTATTATTTGGTAAAACGAGGTGGGTGACATGTCGGAGTTGTTGGCTAGTTTTTGCAGGGTGGCCGAGCATATCCCGAAGCTGATGACGGGGCGGGTGGGGATGGCGGTCTGCGACCGTGAGAAGTGGCTGGCGTGCAACTGTATTGCGGAGCTTGCCGGCTCGGTGACGATCGGAGACCAGATAAAACCCGGGTCGGCGGGCCATAAGGCGATGGAGATGAACGAGCGGGTCGTCGTCGAAGTGGCCAAGGAGGTTTACGGCGTTCCGTATATCGCGGTGAGCCTGCCGGTGGTCGAAGACGGCCGGGTCGTGGGGGCGGTCGCTGTTCACGAGTCGCTGGAGCGCCGGGAGACGCTTTTGAATGCGGCCAGGCAGCTTTCCGGTTCGGCGGGCGAGCTGAGCGAGTCGATCCAGTCGATACTCGCCCAGGCCGAGGAGCTGGCGGCCAGCGGGCGCTGCCTGAAAGATATGTCGGTGGAGGCGACCCGTCAGGTGGGCGATACCGACAAGGTTGTCGGCTTTATAAAGGATGTGGCCAGCCAGACCAATCTGCTGGGCCTGAATGCCGCGATCGAAGCGGCGAGGGTCGGGGAGCAGGGGCGCGGTTTCGGCGTGGTGGCCGAGGAGGTGCGCAAGCTGGCGGTGAACAGCGCTGGGTCGGCGACGCAGATTACGAGCATTCTGGCCGAGATCCGCGCGTCGATCGCCAAGATAGCGGGCGAGATTTCCCAGATCGAGGCGGTGGCCGGGCATCAGGCTGAGACTATCCAGAAGCTGACGGCCCATAGCCAGGCGCTGGCGGCGATGTCGGACCAGATGACGGGAATGGCTGCCAATGCGGGCGGCGAGAGCAAGTAAAAAGGGAGGCTGTCTATCTCCGGTGCTCCTTGCATCTGAAGCTTTTTAGACGCCTCGCTCATCCAATAAGAGAACCCGGAACTTTCGTTCCGGGTTTGACTTTTTCGGCTTATAGGCTACTTCCCCTTTTATTCGACGACTGCTAAACGGGGGTTGGGGCGGTAGCTGCGGCCGACTTTGGCGCAGTGCCGGCCGTCGACTGTGACGATGTCGGCGGTGAAGTTGATGTTGTCGGCGAAGAGGCTGGCGCCGACGGCGTAGATGTCGACCGGGACGCGGGCGGTTTCGAATTCGGTGATGCGGTTGGCGTTGAAGCCGCCGGATACCATGATTTTGACATGGGGGAAGCCGGCTTCGTCGAGGGCGGTGCGGACGTTGCGGACGAGCTGTGGGCAGACGCCGGTGGGGCGGAAGGCGCCCATCTGCGGGATTACCGAGGCGTCGACGAGGGTATCGCTGGTGTCGAGGCGTACTCCCCAGAGTTTGCCGCCCATGGCCCGCGCGACGGCTAGCGAGGTGGCGACGCAGTCGTTGTCGTAGTCGACGAGGGCGACGCGGTTGACAGCCGGGTCGATGTGGCGGTCGAAGGCATAGGTGGCGTCTAGGGTGTCGCCGCTGTAGGTGGCGATGAGGGCATGGGGGATGGTGCCGATGGCCTGGGCGCCCCAGTAGAGTCCGTTGGCCGGGGTGGATACGCCGGCGGCGCCGCCTATGTGGGCGGCGTAGCCGTCGCCTGCCTGGGTGCCCCAGGGGTCGAACCGCGAGGAGAAGAAGAAGACCGGTTTGCCGGCGGCGGCTTTGACGCAGCGGCGGGTGTTGGTGGCGACTTTGGTCTGGCGGGAGAGGACGCCGAGGTAGACGGTTTCGAGGTGGGCGAAGTCGGCGAGGTCGCCTTCGATGGTCATGACGGTTTCCCAGGGGGCTATTTCGTCACCGTCGTAGAGGGCGTTGATGACGAGGTTTTCAGGGTTGTGGGCGCATTTTTTGATGATGGCGAGGGCTTCGTCGACGCCGCAGATGACGGCGTTCTGGCGCTGGAAGATTTGCATCACGACTCTGGGGTGGCGGTTGTCGGCGATGAGGATGTCTCGAGTGCGGTTGAAGTAGCAGTCGCTGTAAAGGCCGCTTTTGATTTCTTCGGCCGGAAAGGTGAATTTGTCGGGCGAGAGTCGCTGTTTCATACGGGAACCTCCGCAGGGTTTTTCGTGTGTTTTTTGCTTTATTGGGGAAATTTGTTTAATGCATATACCCATGATACAATAAAATTGTATTTTACAGCAAGAGGAGGACGTGAATGAATTTCAACCCGCGGCTTTTAAGGCTTGAAAGCGAGGATTCGGCCCGGACCGAACTGGCCGGGCTGGGGTGCGACCCGGTCGGGGTTAATATTATGTCCGCGAAGGCGGTATTTAAGATAGTGAGGCTTGATAAGGTGCCGGCGAAGGCGGCCAATCTGCTGAAGCAGACGTTCCTGGCCAAGGGGGGCGAGGTGGCGCTGGCGCGGGGGACGGCGGATTTGAGCGTGGCGGAGAGCGATGTGCTGATTTGCGCTACGCTGAAGCAGTACCGCCTGGCGCTGGCGCAGCTTAAGCTGCAGCCGTGGGGGCTGCCGAAGGTGGCGGCGGCGGTGGAGCGGGCGCTGGCGGCGGAGGAGGCGTTTCCGGCGCGGCGGTATGAGTGGCCGGGGCGCGAGCTGGTGATACGGCCGGGGCGGACGGTGGTGATGGGGATTTTGAATGTTACGCCGGATTCGTTTTCGGACGGGGGCCGCTATAATCGGATCGACGCCGCGCTGCGCCACGCGGAGGCGATGGCGGCGGACGGCGCGGATGTGATCGATATCGGCGCCGAGTCGACCCGCCCATACGGGGCGACGGAGGTGGACGCGGAGGAGGAGATGGAGCGCCTGCTGCCGGTGGTGGAACGGGTGCTGGCGGCTTCGCCGCTGCCGGTGTCGGTGGATACGTATAAGGCGTCGGTGGCGGAGGCGGCTCTCAGGCTGGGGGCGCATATTGTGAACGATGTGTGGGGGCTGCAGCGCGACGCGGCGATGGCAAAGGTGTGCGCGCGGTACGGGGCGCCGGTGGTGGTGATGCACAATCAGGCGGGTACGCAGTATGAGGGGGATGTGATGGCGGCGGTGTGCGATTTTCTGCGCCGCAGTGTTGTGCTGGCGGCGGAGGCGGGCGTGGCCGCGGAGAAGGTTATCGTCGACCCCGGGATCGGGTTCGGGAAGACGCCGATTCATAATTTGCAGGTGTTGAACCGTCTCGACGAGCTGAAGGCGCTGGGCTGTCCGGTGCTGTTGGGGACGTCGCGCAAGCGGTTTATCGGCGAGGCGCTGGGCGGGTTGCCGCCGGGCGATCGCGTGGCGGGCACGGCGGCGACGGTGGCGTGCGGGATTATGCGCGGGGCGCAGATCGTGAGGGTGCACGATGTGAGGGAGATGGCCAGGGTGGCGCGTGTGACGGATGCTATTATGGAGGAGATGATGCCCAATGGGTAAGATTACGCTGCAGAATATGATGTTTTACGGTTATCACGGGGTGTATGAGCATGAACGGGAGATGGGGCAGCGATTCGCGGTGGACGCGGAGCTGACGATGGATCTGACGAAGGCCGGCGAGACGGACGAGTTGGCGGATTCGCTGGATTACGTGGGCGCGTACGAGGATATCCGGGCGGTGGTGGAAAATAACAAGTTCAAGCTGCTGGAGGCTCTGGCCGCGAAGTTGGCGGAGGTGCTGGTGAAGGGCCCGGTGACGGCGGCGACGGTGCGGGTGCGCAAGCCGGGGGTGACGCTGCCGGGGCATCTGGATTTCGTCCAGGTGGAGGTGACGCAGGGCAGGCAGCCGTGATCTGCCTGGGGCTGGGCTCGAATCTGGGCGACCGCGAGGGGAATATCGCCGCGGCTGTGGCTCGCTTGGCCGCCTGGCCGGGGGTGACGGTGGAACGGGTGTCGTCGCTGTATGAGACGGCGCCGTTGGGGTATACCGACCAGCCGGATTTCCTCAACGCGGTGGCGAGTGTCAGTACGACGTTGACGCCGCATGAGTTGCTGGCGGCCTGTCTGGCGGTGGAGCGCGCTCTCGGGCGCGAGCGCAAGGTCCGCTGGGGGCCACGGACGGTGGATATCGATGTGTTGTTTTATGACGATGTTGTGCTTGAAGCCGCGGAGTTGACGCTGCCGCACCCGCGTTTTCACGAGCGCTGTTTTGTGCTGGTGCCGCTGGCGGAGATCGCCGGCGAGGCGCCGGTGTACGGCGGGAAAACGGCCGGGGAGTTGGCGGCGGCCTGCGACGACGGCACGGTGAGGTTTTTCGGGAAGCTGCGCCAGGGAGGCTAGGGCTGTGGGAGAAGAGCGGCGCAAGGTGTTGTTCATCAGCGCGCCCGTGGGGGCCGGCCATGTGCGGGCGGCCCAGGCGGTGGGGGCGGCTTTGCGCCGTCTGGCGCCCGGAGTGGCGACCGAGTTCGCGAATGTGTTCGATTTCTTCAGCCCGCGGCTGGGGAAGGCGATTCTCGCAGGTTATTTGAAGGTGCTGGATGTTTTTCCGCAGGCGTACGGGGCGGCTTACGGCTGGGGCAACAGCAGCCGCCTGGCGTTGGCCGGGCGGGCGGCGGTGAGCGGGTTTCTGGCGGGGCGGATGGAAAGGTATATCGCGGTTTCGCGGCCGGATGTGGTCGTCGTGAGCCACGCTACGCCGGCCGGTCTGGTGGCGCATTTGGCGGCGCGGGGCCGCCTGGCGGCGCCGACGGTGGCGGTGGTGACCGATTTCGTGGTCCATCGCTTATGGGTGTATCCGGAGTTAGGCATGTATTGCGTGGCGCATGAAGGGCTGCGTGATTATCTCGCCGCCGCCGGTGTGCCGCGGGAGCGCAGCGCGGTGACCGGCATCCCGGTGGACGGGCGGTTCGCCGCGCCGCTGGGTAAAAGGGAGGCGCGGGCGGCTCTGGGGCTGCGCGAGGATGCGCCGGTGGTGCTGATCATGGGCGGCGGCGCCGGGGTGCTGCCGATGGCGGAGATTGTCGCGGGGCTGGAGGCGCTGGCGCGGCCGCTGCAGTTGGTGGCTGTGGCCGGCCGGAACGAGGCGCTGAGGCGACGGCTGACGGCTGAGGCCGGCAGGTTGAAGTTTTGCACGTTAGAGGCACTGGGGTTTGTGGATAACGTCGATGTGCTGATGGCGGCGGCCGATCTGCTGGTGTCGAAGCCGGGCGGGCTGACGGCGGCCGAGGCGCTGGCCAGGGGTCTGCCGCTGCTGATTTTCCGCCCGATACCGGGGCAGGAGGATGCGAACACCGCTTTCCTGACCGCGCATGGCGCGGCGGTGAGGGTGGAATCTGCGGGTGAACTTGCGGCCCTGGCGGGCGGTATGCTTGCGGAGCGAGCGGCTGGGCTCGAAGCGTTGAGTTCGGCCGCTCTGGACCTGGGGCGGCCTGGGGCGGCGGAGGCGGTAGGACGTTTGATTCTCGACCGGTTGGTCAAATAGAGCCTTGACTGATAATTTTTTCCTGGTTATAATTAGGCCAATGTATTTTATGTGCGGAGGAGCGGGTTGTGGAGAGGTATTATCAGGCGGCGTTGACCATGGTTCCCGGTCTGGGCAACTCCCGGCTCAATTCGCTGGTCGCCTTTTTCGGTAGCGCCCGACAGGCCTGGATGGCTTCGCGGCGCGATTTGTTTTTGTGCGGCTGCCTCGACGAGACGATCGGTAATAATATACTTGCCCAGCGGGAAAAGATAGATATACACAAAATGGCTGCGGCCTGGGAGCAGAAGGGGATCGGCGTGGTGTGCGCCGCCGACGCCGCTTTTCCGGACAGGCTGCGGCGGATTTTCGACCCGCCGCAGGTGCTGTATTACCGCGGCCGCCTGCCGGTGGACGAGCTTTTGATCGCTGTTGTCGGCGCCCGCCGGGCGTCGGCTTACGGCCGGAACGCGGCTTTGTCGCTGGCGGCCGGTCTGGCGGCGGCGGGCGCGGGGGTGGTGAGCGGCGCCGCCCGCGGCGTGGACAGCGCGGCCCACGAAGGGGCGCTCTCGGCCGGCGGTTACACGGTGGCGGTGCTGGGCTGCGGGGTGGATGTGGTCTACCCGCCGGAGAACGGCCGGCTGCTGGCGCGGATCGCCGAGCAGGGGGCGATCGTGTCCGAGTATTGGCCGGGGACCGACCCGCTGCCGCACCATTTCCCGGTGCGTAACCGGATAATAAGCGGGCTGGCCCGCGGCGTCGCGGTCGTGGAGGCCGCCGAGAAGAGCGGGTCGCTGATTACGGCCGACTGGGCGCTGGAGCAGGGACGCGACGTGTTCGCCGTGCCTGGCAGTATCTTTTCCGCCACCAGCGCGGGCGCCAATAAGCTTATCAAGCAGGGCGCCAAGCCGGTGACGGCGGCGGCGGATATCCTGGAGGAGTACGGTCTGACCCGCGCGGCCGACGGCAGGCCTGGCCGGCCGGAGCCAGCCGGGGACGAGGGGCGGGTTTGGGCCGCCCTGAGCTGCGATACGCCGCTGACTGTGGATGAATTGATCATGAGGGTCGGTTTGCCGGCCCCGGTTGTTACATATATATTATTGCAGCTCGTGCTGAAGGATCTGGCAGCCGAGTTCGGCGGGCAACGCTATGTCCGCCTGCCTGGGAGGGAATCGGGTGAGTAAAGCGCTGGTCGTGGTCGAGTCGCCGGCAAAAGCGAAAACGATCGAGAAGTTTCTTGGCAAGAATTACACTGTAAGGGCGTCGATGGGGCATCTCCGTGATCTGCCCAAGAGCCAGTTCGGCGTCGATATCGAGCATGATTTCGCCCCCAAGTACATCAACATCCGCGGCAAGGGCGACCTGATCAAGAACCTGAAGGATGAGGCCAAAAAGGCGGGCGTCGTTTATCTGGCAACCGACCCTGACCGCGAAGGCGAGGCCATCGCCTGGCACCTGGCTCACTTGCTCGGCATCGGCGAGGATAAAGCCTGCCGGATCGAGTTCAACGAGATTACCAAGCCTGCCATCCAGAAGGCGGTGAAGCATCCGCGCCCGATCGACCTTTCGCGGGTCGACGCCCAGCAGGCCCGGCGTATTCTCGACCGCATTGTGGGCTATAAGCTGAGCCCGCTGCTGTGGCGCAAGGTGCGCAAGGGTCTGAGCGCCGGCCGGGTGCAGTCGGTGGCGGTGCGCCTAATCTGCGACCGCGAGCGGGAGATCCAGGCGTTCGTGTCGGAAGAGTACTGGACGGTGACCGCGAAGCTGCGCGCCAAGCCGAAGGGCGGTCTGTTCGACGCCGAGCTGGTGGCGGTGGACGGCAAGAAGCCGGAGATCGGCAGCGAGGCTGAGGCCGGGAAGATAACCGGGGAGCTGGAGAAGGCGGATTACCGCGTCCGCGAGGTTAAGAAAAGGGAGCGCCGCCGCAATCCGTCGCCGCCGTTCATCACCAGCAGCCTGCAGCAGGATGCGTCCCGCCGCCTGGGGTTCACGGCCCGCAAGACGATGCTGCTCGCCCAGCAGCTGTACGAAGGCATCGATGTGGCCGGGGTCGGCCCGGTCGGCCTTGTGACGTATATCCGCACCGATTCGACGCGGGTGGCGACCTCGGCCCAGGAGGAGGCGAGGAGCTATGTCGCCGCCCGGCACGGGAGCGAGTATCTGCCCGAAAGGCCGCCGGTCTACAGCACCAAGAAGAACGCCCAGGACGCCCATGAGGCGATCAGGCCCACCAGTCTCGAACTCACGCCGGACGCTGTGCAGCGCAGTCTCAGCCGCGATCAGCTCCGCCTTTACACTTTGATCTGGGAGCGGTTTGTCGCCAGCCAGATGGCGCCGGCCGTGTACGACACGCTGACGGTGGAGATCGCCGCCGGCCGCTTCGGGTTGCGGGCCACCGGCTCGGTCCTGAAGTTTCCGGGTTATCTGGCCGTTTACGGCGATAGCCGCGAGGAGGCGGAGAAGGACGCCCTGCTGCCTGAGGTGGCGGAGGGACAGGAACTCAAGCTGCAGAAGCTGCTGCCCAAGCAGCATTTCACCGAGCCGCCGCCGCGTTATACCGAGGCGTCGCTGGTGAAGGTGCTGGAGGAGAAGGGCATCGGCCGGCCGAGCACTTACGCGCCGATCATCGAGACCATCCAGGAGCGGGGCTATGTGCTGAAAGCCGAGAAGAAGTTTCAGCCGACCGACCTGGGGTTCGTGGTCGTCGATCTCTTGAAGGAGCATTTCCCCGATATCGTGGATGTGGATTTCACCGCCGATATGGAGGACCGCCTGGACGGCATCGCCGACGAGAAGGTGTCGCGAGCGAAGGTGCTGAAGGATTTTTACGATCCGTTCGCCGCCACGCTTACGAGCGCCGACGAGAAGATCGGCAATGTGGAGCTGCCGGTGGAGGTTTCGGATGTCCCGTGCCCCAACTGCGGCCGCATGTTGGTCGTGAAGCACGGCCGGTTCGGCAATTTCCTCGCCTGCCCCGGCTTTCCGGAATGCCGGACGACCAAGCCGATCCTCAAGGATACGGGGGTCAAATGCCCGCTTTGCGAGGGGGCGGTGGTGGAGCGCCGCACCAAGCGGGGCAAGGTGTTTTTCGGTTGCGCCAATTATCCCGAATGCCAGTTCACCACCTGGGACACGCCGCTCAAGGAAACGTGCGAGACCTGCGGTTCGTTCAAGGTGCGGCACAATTTCCGCCAGGGGCGGTTTACGGTCATGTGCGGCAATGCCAACTGTCCGACCCGCGCGAAGGAGGCGGAAGCGGCGGCCGCGACCAAACGGCCGGCTAAGCCGCGCCGGACGAGCGCCAAACGGAAAGCGGGCGGCAAACGTGGCTAAGGCGGTTGTTATCGGCGCAGGACTGGCCGGCAGCGAGGCCGCCTGGCAGATCGCCGCGGCGGGTGTGGATGTCGAGCTGTACGAGATGCGCCCGAAGGTGATGAGCCCGGCCCACCGCGGCGGCCTGTTCGCCGAACTGGTGTGCAGCAATTCGCTCCGGGCGGCGGCGATCGAGAATGCCGTCGGCCTGCTCAAGGAAGAGATGCGTCAGCTCGATTCGCTGATAATAAGGGCCGCCGACGCCTGCCGCGTCCCCGCGGGCGGGGCCCTGGCCGTGGACCGGGACGCTTTCAGCGCTTTCGTTACCAGGGCGCTGGCCGATCACCCGCGGGTGCGGGTGGTGACCGAGGAGGCTACCGATCTGCCGGCGGAAAGGCCGTTGGTGGTCGCCAGCGGGCCGCTGACCTCGCCGGCTCTGGCGGGGGCGATCGGCGGGCTGACCGGCGAGGAGTATCTGTATTTTTACGACGCGGCCGCGCCGATCGTGAGCGGCGATTCGCTCGATATGGACGTGATTTTCCGCGCATCCCGCTACGGGAAAGGCGACGACGATTATCTGAACTGCCCGCTCACGAAGGAAGATTACGAGCGGTTCTGGCACGAGCTCACGAGCGCCGCGACTGCGCCGGTGAAGGAGTTTGAGAAGACGGTGTTTTTCGAGGGCTGCATGCCGGTGGAGGCGATGGCGGCCCGCGGCATAGACACGCTACGCTTCGGGCCGCTGAAGCCGGTGGGGCTGCGCGACCCAAGGACGGGCGCGCTGCCTTACGCCGTCGTCCAGCTCCGCCAGGACAACGCCGCCGCCACGCTTTTCAATATGGTGGGGTTCCAGACCCACCTCAAGTGGCCGGAGCAGGAGCGGGTGTTCCGGATGATTCCCGGCCTCGGGCGGGCCGAGTTCGTGAGGTTCGGGGTGATGCACCGCAACACTTACCTGAATTCGCCCCGCATCCTTGCGCCGACGCTGGCGATGAGGAACGAGCCCGGCCTGTTTTTCGCCGGCCAGATCACTGGGGTGGAGGGGTATGTAGAATCGGCCGCCGCCGGTCTCGTGGCCGGCGTCAACGCCGCCCGGCTGGCGAAGGGGCTTGAGCCGGTCGTATTCCCGGCCGCGACTGCCCACGGGGCTTTGTGCCATTATATCACCACCGCCGATCCGGCCAATTTTCAGCCGATGAATGTGAATTTCGGCCTGCTGCCGCCCCTGGAGGCGCGCATCCGCGACAAGAAGGAGAAGAATCGGCGGATCGCCGAACGGGCTTTGCGGGAATTGCGTGAATTTATTGGAATAGTCGGAAAATAATTTTCAAAAAAACTTGCCGCATTATTGCATAATTCAGACTAGTGTGCTACTATAAATTAGTGATTTTTCTTTTGCGGAAAATCGACAATTAAGCGTGGTAACTATGGAAACAGCAACTTGCTACCTTTCGGATTTCTTTCGTTATCTCAAGGTGCAGAAGAATGCCTCGCCCCATACTGTAACGAATTACCGGGCAGATCTCGACCATTTTCTCGCTTTCGCCGCCGCTAAGCTGGGTATGGACGAAGTTCCGCTGGCCGCTGTCACGCCGATTCTGATACGGGCTTATCTCGCCAACCTCAAGGATGAGGACTACGCACGGCGCACCATTGCCCGCAAGATGGCTGCACTGCGGTCCTTTTTTCGTCATTTGTGCCGTGAGGCGGTTTTGGCGGAAAACCCGTTCAGCGCGGTGCGGACGCCAAAGCTGGAGAAGCGGCTGCCTAGCTTCCTCGATCCGGGGGAGATGACCGCTCTGCTGGAGCTGCCGGACAAAAGCAGCCTCGGGCGGCGCGACGCCGCCATCCTGGAGCTGTTGTACGCTACCGGGATGCGGGTCAGCGAGCTGGCCGGCCTGGCGGTGCGGGACGTCGACCTGGACAGCGGCTATGCGCTGGTGTACGGCAAGGGGGCGAAGGAGCGGGTGGTGCCGGTGGGCCGCAAGGCTGTGGC
Organism: Selenomonadales bacterium 4137-cl; assembly: GCA_032334055.1. Classification (NCBI taxonomy): domain Bacteria; kingdom Bacillati; phylum Bacillota; class Negativicutes; family Acetonemataceae; genus Anaeroselena; species Anaeroselena agilis. Next base: position 1,610,144 of record JAUOZS010000001.1, read on the forward strand.
CGCCGTGAAGCTGTACCTGGATCTGGCCCGGCCGCGGCTGGTGCCGGCGGGGGAAGACCATCAGACACTGTTCGTCAATAAGCGCGGCGGCCCGCTCACTGATCGCAGCGTGCGCCGCGTTGTCGATAAATATGTGGAGGCGCTGGCGATAACCAAGCATGTAAGCCCTCACACCATCCGCCATACTTTCGCGACTCATCTTTTGAATAACGGCGCCGACCTCCGCTCGGTCCAGGAGCTGCTGGGCCATGTGAATTTATCGACGACCCAGCTTTACACCCACGTCACCAAGGAGCGGATCAAGTCCGTGTATTCGCAGGCGCATCCGCGCGCATAGGAGGAATGCCAGTGTTTCATGCCACGACTATCGTAGCCGTTCGCCTGAACGGCAAGACGGCGATCGCCGGCGACGGCCAGGTCACTTTCGGGCAGAATACCGTCATGAAGCACAATGCCAAGAAGGTCCGCCGCCTGTATCATGGCAAGGTGGTGGCGGGGTTCGCCGGCTCGGTGGCGGACGCCTTTACGCTGTTCGCCAAGTTCGAGCAGAAGCTTGAGGAGTATAACGGCAATATGATGAGAGCGGCGGTCGAGCTTGCCAAGGAGTGGCGCCTGGACCGCGTGCTGCGCCGGCTGGAGGCGCTGCTGATCGTCGCCGATGCCGATAATATGCTGATTATTTCCGGTAATGGCGAGGTGATCGAGCCTGACGACGGCGTGACGGCCATCGGATCGGGGGGACCTTACGCGCTGGCCGCGGCCCGCGCCCTGGCGGCCCATTCGTCGCTGACGGCGCCCGAGATCGCCCGTGAGGCGCTCACCATCGCCGCCGATATCTGCGTTTATACCAATAATCATATAACTGTGGAAGAATTGTAGCGAAGGGGGGAATATCTTGACAGAGTTGACGCCAAGACAGATTGTCGCCGAGCTCGATAATTTCATCGTCGGCCAGCGCCAGGCGAAGAAGTCGGTGGCGGTGGCCCTGCGCAACCGCTGGCGCAGCAAGCAGCTTTCCGCGGAGCTGAAAGAGGAGATTATTCCTAAGAATATACTGATGATCGGCCCGACGGGCGTGGGCAAGACCGAGATCGCCCGCCGGCTGGCGAAGCTGGTCAACGCGCCGTTCATCAAGGTGGAAGCGACGAAGTTCACGGAGATCGGTTATGTCGGCCGCGATGTGGAGTCGATGGTCCGCGATCTTGTGGAGACGGCCATCCGCATGGTGAAACAGGAGCGGATGACGGCGATGGCCGAGAAGGCCAGGGAGCTCGCGAACGAGCGCATTCTCGACCATTTCCTGCCTTCGGCGAAGAAGGAGTCGGCCCGCAATCCGTTTGAGATGCTTTTTTCCGGAGGACTCGGACAGCCGGCGACACCGCCGCCGCCGTCCGAGGAACCGGCGCCGAACACGGCGCGCGACTGGTGGCGTTCCCGCCTGGAGCGCGGCGAGTTGGAGGAGGAGCTGATCGAGATAACGGTGGAAGACAATGCGTCGCCGATGATGGGGATGTTCGCCGGCACCGGGGCGGAAGAAATGGGCATCAATATTCAGGATATGCTCGGAAATCTTCTGCCTAAAAAGCAGAAACGGCGTAAGGTAACGGTTGCCGTAGCCCGCAAGGTGTTCGCCCAGGAGGAAGCGCAGAAGCTTATCGATATGGATGAAGTGGCCGCCGCGGGGGTTTCGCTGGCGGAAAACTACGGGATCATTTTTCTCGACGAGATCGATAAGATCGCCGGCCGGGGCAAAAACGCCGGCCCCGATGTCTCCCGCGAGGGGGTGCAGCGGGATATACTGCCGATTGTGGAAGGTTCGACGGTGGTCACGAAGCATGGACCGGTCAAGACCGATCATGTTCTCTTCATCGCCGCGGGCGCGTTCCATATTTCCAAGCCTTCGGACCTTATTCCCGAGCTGCAGGGCAGGTTCCCGATACGGGTGGAGCTGGCGAGCCTGTCGAAGGACGATCTTAAGCAGATTCTGACCGAGCCGGCAAACGCGTTGATCAAGCAGTACACTTCTTTGCTGGCGACGGAAGGGATTACCATCGAATTTGGCGAAGATGCTATTGACGAGCTCGCCGAGATCGCCTGTAAGGTGAACGCGCAGACGGAGAATATCGGCGCGCGGAGGCTCCATACCATTCTCGAGAAGCTGCTCGAGGATCTCGCGTTTGAGGCTCCCGATACCGAGGCAGGGAAGGTGAGCATCGATCGCGCATATGTCAAGGGCAAGCTGGACGCGATTGTCGTCAATCAGGATCTGAGCCAGTTTATTCTCTAGGGGAGAAGGGCGGCGGCCGGTTTTGCGGCCGGCCGCGGAAACAACCTCTGATAACAGGTAGTAGTTTAGAGAGAAAATGTCTAGCGAAAGGCAGGATTGATCACAGTGTCGTCAATGTTGGACCGTACCCGGAAAATTAATCGTTTGCTGCAAAAATCCGACAAAGTCAAATACGAAGAGATTTCATCTGTTCTGAGCCAGGTTATGAGTTCGAACGTCTATATCGTGAGCAGGGAAGGGATAGTGCTGGGCTACGCGCTCATCGACCAGTTCGAGTGCGAGATCATGCGGGAGCGGGTTTTGCTTCGCGGGCAATTCCCCGAGCGTTATGTGGAGTTTTTGCTGAAGATCCAGGAGACTTCTCCCAACCTGCGCCTGGAAAACGGTTTGTGCGCGTTCGCCGAGAAGACGGTTTGTATCTCCAACGACAAGTTTACGACGATCATCCCCATCCACGGCGGCGGCGAGCGCATCGGCACCCTTATCGTCGCGAAGTTCGAGCGGGAGTTTAACGACGATGACCTTATCCTGGCGGAGTACGGCGCGACGGTTGTCGGGATGGAGATTCTCCGCGACCGCAGCGAGAAGATCGAGGAGGAGGCCCGCAAGAAGGCTACCGTGCAGGTCGCGCTTGGGACGCTGTCGTATTCGGAGCTGGAGGCCGTGATGCATATTCTCGGCGAGCTAGAGGGCAACGAGGGCCTGCTGGTTGCCAGTAAGATCGCGGACCGCGTGGGCATTACCCGGTCGGTGATCGTCAACGCGCTGCGGAAGTTCGAGAGCGCGGGTGTGATCGAGTCGAAGTCTCTGGGGATGAAGGGGACTTATATCAAGGTGCTGAACGAGCGCCTGCTCGATGAGCTGAAGAAGCTTAAAAAGTAGGGGAGAACCACAACGGCCCGCCTTATCGGCGGGCCGTTTTAATGTGCTTAACTTTTTTGCCGCGGGCGACGAATTCTATAGTAGCGGCGGCAGAAATGCCGGTGAAGCAAGGGGGCGTTGTCCTCGTGGGGCAGACATGGAGCGTTTTGTCGATTTATGACGGTTAACAACTTATTATGACGATATTTCCATAATTTTAACGGAAATTTAGAGGACGGAAGGGCGTTATCGCGAAATTTGTAAAAGGATTTTCCTGAATTATGTAGAATGATGCAAAAGATATAGTATTCCTGTCGTCATTTTTCTCCGGATAGGGGGGCTATCTTGTGGTCAAATCGATTTTATCGTCACCTCAGGAGTCGGTCCTTGAGCGGGCGCTGGGAGCTGCTGCCCTGCGCCACAAGGTTGTCGCCAACAATATCGCTAATGTGAATACGCCCGGTTTCAAGCGCAGCGATGTGGTTTTCGAGGACAAGCTGGCGGAGGCGATGTCTGGCGGGAAGCTGCCGCTTGCCCGCACGCACGCCAAGCATCTGGCCGGGCGCCAGGGTGGTGATGTTTCCGCGCCGTCGGTGGTGACCGATACGCGGACGACCATGCGGACCGACGGTAATAATGTCGATATCGATGCCGAGATGGCGAACGTTGCTAAGAACTCGATTTATTACAACGCGGTCGCCCAGCAGCTCGGCACTTATTTTTCCAATTTGAAGTCGGTGATTAGAGGAGGGAACTGACGATGGGGATGTTCGGGGCTATTGACGCCGCGGCGTCCGGGATGACGGCCGAACGCCTGCGCATGGATGTGATCGCCAATAATCTCGCCAACGCCAATTCGACCCGGACGGCGGAAGGAGGCCCTTACCGCCGCCAGATGGTGGTTTTCGCCCCGCGTTCGGACGGCTCCGTTTTCGGCCAGGTGCTGGCCGCCAGCCTCGAGGGAGGCGCCGGGGTGAGGGTGGTCGGGATCGTGAAGGATGAGTCGCCGCTTAAGATGGTTTACGATCCGCATCATCCTGACGCCAATACCGACGGATATGTGGCGATGCCGAATGTGAACGTGGTGGCGGAGATGGTCGATATGATGACCGCCACGCGGGCGTACGAGGCGAATGTGACGGCGGTCAATGCCGCCAAGGGTATGGCTTCGAAGGCTTTGGAAATCGGCCGTTAGGCCTAAGGAGGAAGCGTTATGCGTGTTGATCGGATTGCGCTTGCGCCCGCAGGCGCGGACCGTACGGCCGCCGGAGCGTCTCCGGCAGGCGCTGAGGGCGGCAAGAGTTTCGGCCAGTTCCTCGCCGACAGCCTTGGCGAGGTGAACAAGCTTCAGGGGGACGCCCAGCAGGCGTCGATGAATCTGGCCGCCGGCAAGATTCAGGATGTTTCCGAGGTTGTCATCGCTACCGAGAAGGCGTCGATCGCGCTGCAGCTTACTATGCAGGTGCGGAACAAGGTTGTCGAGGCTTATCATGAAATGATGCGGATGCAGGTTTAGTTTTACGGGGTTAGCCTCGGTCCTTAATCGTCACTTGGAGAGGTGGAACCATGGCCGACTGGAAGGAACAGTCAATCAGCCTCTGGCGTAATATCGGCAAGCGGGAAAGGTATATGATCGTCGGCGCGGCGGTGCTGCTGTTCGTGGCCATCATCGGTTGGAGCGTATGGTGGGGGGGACGGCCTGATTATGTTCCCCTTTTTACCGGAATGGATGCCAAGGATGCCGGCGAGGTCGCCGCAAAACTCAAGGAGTCGAAGGTCCCTTATGAGATCGGCAATAACGGTACGGCTGTCCTTGTTTCGTCGAAGGATGTGTACCGCGTACGTCTCGAGCTTGCGCGCCAGGGCTTGCCCCGCGGCTATAAGGGGTTTGAGATTTTCGACCAGAATAAGTTTGGCGCGACGGAGTTTCAGAACAAGGTGTATTATCTGCAGGCTCTCCAGGGCGAGTTGACCCGCACGATCGAGCAGATGGCCGAGGTGGAGAAGGCCAGGGTGCATATCGTGTTGCCGGAGGATAGCCTTTACAAGCGCAACGAGAAGCCGGCGACGGCGTCGATCATGCTTAAGCTGCGCCGGGGAGCCCAGTTGTCGCGCGAGCAGGTAAAAGGGATTGTGAATCTGGTGGCCCACAGCATCCAGAGTCTCAAGCCCGAGAACGTGACGGTGGTGGATAGTTTCGCGCGCGTGCTGAACGATCAGCCGGACGAGAAGCAGTTGCCGAGCGCTGTCACGCTTACCCAACTGGAGATGACGAAGAAGGTCCAGGATAATCTGCAGAAGAGCGTTCAGTCGCTGCTGGAGCAGGTGCTCGGCCCGAATAAGACGGCTGTGCGGGTGAGCGTGGAGCTGAATTTCGATTTACGGACGGTCGACCGCCAGGTGTTCGAGCCGGTGGTTGACGATAAGGGGATTATCAGGAGTTCGCAGGATGTTAACGAAAGTTTCAAGGGCACGACTCCCCAACAGGGCGGGGTGCCCGGGACGACGACGAACATCCCCGGTTATGTGACCAGCAATCAGAGCCAGTCTCAGTATGAGAAGAAGGAAACAACCCGCAATTATGAGATTAATGAGCTTAAGGAAAAGACGGTCGTAGCCCCCGGCTCGATCCGCCGCCTGACGGTGGCGGTGCTGGTGGACGCGAATGTTAATAACGCCCAGCGGGAGAGCCTCGTTAAGGCGGTGTCTTCGGCGGTGGGCTTTAACGCCGCCCGCGGCGATATGATTTCGGTGGAGAGCATCCCGTTCAGTACCGAGCTTGCCGACCGGCAGCGCCGCGAGGAGCAGGAGTTGGCGGAACAGCAGAAGCAGGCTCTGTATATGAAGCTGGGGGTCGCGGCGGTGGCGCTGCTCGCCTTGCTGTTTGTGGTGCGTACCTTCCTGCGCCGCCGGCAGCCCGAGGAGCCCGAAGTGATGGAGATACCCGTCCAGCAGCCGACCCATATCATGGAGGCGGCGGCGAAGGAGCTGACGCCCCAGGAGAAGGAACGCGCCGCGCAGCGTGAAGCGATCGCGAAGATGGCGAAGGCTAAGCCGGACGAGGTCGCGCAGTTGGTCAAAGCGTGGATTAACGAGGAGTAGGCGGGAGGGTGAAGGATGTATCAGCCCTCAGAAATGAGCGGCAAGCAGAAGGCGGCGATTTTGCTCATCTCCCTCGGCCCGGATGTGGCGTCCCAGGTGTTCAAGCACCTGAAGGAAGATGAGATCGAAAAGCTGACTCTGGAGATCGCCAACCAGCGCAAGGTTACCCAGGAGAGCAAGGATAAGGTGCTGGTGGAGTTTCATCAGATGGCGCTTGCCAAGGAGTATATTTCGAGCGGCGGTATCGATTACGCCCGCGAGATTATCGAGAAGGCCCTCGGGCAGGAGAAGGCGATGATGATTATCAACCGCCTGACTTCCAGCCTGCAGATACGGCCGTTCGATTTCGCCCGCAAGACCGATCCGGCTCAGTTGCTTAATTTCATCCAGAACGAGCATCCCCAGACAATCGCCCTGATTATGGCTTATCTGCAGCCCGATCAGGCGGGGACGATTTTGTCGGCTTTGCCGCCCGACAGGCAGGTGGACGTGGCGAAGCGGATCGCGATGATGGACAGGACTTCGCCGGATGTGATCAAGGATGTGGAGCGCATCCTGGAACGCAAGCTATCGTCGCTGGTGACGCAGGATTTTACGGCCGCAGGCGGCGTGGACGCGATCGTCGAGGTGCTGAACAGGGTGGACCGGACTACCGAGCGGACGATTATCGAGAATCTGGAGATTCAGAATCCCGAGTTGGCGGAAGAGATCAAGAAGCGGATGTTCGTGTTCGAGGATATCGTGCTGCTGGACGACCGTTCGCTGCAGCTGGTGCTGCGCGAGATCGACTCCAAGGATTTGGGGCTGGCGCTCAAGGCTTCGTCGAGCGAGGTCGCCGAGAAGGTTTACAAGAATATGTCGAAACGCGCTTCGGAGATGCTGCGCGAGGAGATCCAATATATGGGCCCGGTGCGCATCCGCGATGTGGAAGAGGCGCAGCAAAAGGTGGTCAATGTTATCCGTCGTCTCGAGGAGTCGGGTGAGATTATTGTTTCCCGCGGTAAAGGAGACGAGATAATTGTCTAGGATTTTCAAAAGCGTGTCGCTGCGCGATACGCCGCATGTAGTTACATATTCGCCGCCGCGACTGCCCGAGCCGGAGGTCGACGAGGAGCCGCTCCCGGAAGCGGAGGAGACGGCTGCCGAAGAGGATGTCGTTTCTGCGGCGAGCGGCGAGGCGGTCACTATTATTGCCGCGGCCCGCGAGACGGCGGCCGCGGTGGTGGCGGCCGCCAATGAGGATGCCGCGAAGCTGCGGCGCGAGGCGTATGACGAAGGTTATGAGAAGGGGTTTGCCGAGGGCCGGGTGAACGGCGAGGCCGCCGGTCTGGAGCAGGCCCGGGAGCAGACCAGGGGGACGGTCGCCGAAGCGGCGGAAAGGGCGACCGAACTGTTGGCGCTCGCCCGGCAGCAGGCCGACGAGGCGCTCGCGGGCGCCGAGCGGCAGGTGGTGGAGTTGGCTCTGGCTGTGGCTTCCAAGGTGCTGGCTCGCGAGGTGGCGGAGAACCCGACGGTCATCCTGCCGATTGTCAGGGCGGCGCTCGAAAGGGTGCAGGATCAGGAACAGATTACGATCCGCGTTAATCCGGAGTGCTACGAGCTGGTGCTGTCCGCCCGGCCGGAGCTGCAGGCCGCCATGGCGCGCGCCGCCAGTGTGGCGGTGGTGGCCGACGGCGCGCTCAGGGACGGCGATTGCATCGTGGAAACGCCGTTCGGGACGGTGGACGCCCGTGTCGATACCCAGCTTGAGATGGTGAAGGCGGCGTTGAAGGATTTGCTGCCATGACGGCCGTGAATATCGCCCGTTATGTGGATGGGCTGAAAAGTATAGACTCGATCCAACAGGTGGGCAAGGTCAGCAAGATCATCGGCCTGCTGATCGAATCCCAAGGTCCCCGGGTCAATCTGGGGGATTTGTGTTATATCACCTCGCCGGACGATGGGTTCAGCCTGCCGGCCGAGGTGGTCGGGTTCCGCGAGAGCAGCGTGCTGCTTATGCCGCTGGGAGAGCTCCACGGGATCGGTCCCGGCTGCCGGGTGGTTTCGGCCAGGCGCACGCTGACGGTTAAGGTGGGCCGGAGTTTGCTCGGCCGTGTTATCGACGGGCTGGGCAACCCGATCGACGGTAAAGGGCCGCTGACGGGGACCGCGGAATATCCGCTCCATGCCGTGCCGCCGCCGCCGCTTTCCAGGCAGCGGATTACTGATAAGATTTCCGTCGGCGTCCGCGCGGTCGACGGCCTTCTGACCCTCGGCCGCGGCCAGCGGGTGGGGATAATGGCCGGCAGCGGCGTGGGCAAGAGCACGTTGCTGGGAATGGTGGCGCGCAATACGGAGGCCGATATCAGCGTCATCGCGCTGGTGGGCGAACGCGGTCGCGAGGTGCGCGAGTTTATCGAGCGCGATCTCGGCGAGGAGGGGCTGAAAAGGGCGGTGGTCGTTGTGGCGACTTCCGATCAGCCGGCGCTCCTGCGCCTGAAGGGTGCGATGACGGCCACCGCGGTTGCCGAGTATTTCCGCGACCAGGGTATGGATGTCGTGCTGATGATGGATTCGGTGACGAGGTTCGCGGTCGCCCAGCGCGAGGTTGGTCTGACGGTCGGCGAACCGCCGGCAACCCGTGGCTATACGCCGTCGGTGTTCGCGCTGCTGCCCAAGCTGCTGGAGCGTTCCGGGGCGGGGGAGAAGGGGTCGATAACCGGCATTTATACGGTGCTGGTGGACGGCGACGATATGAATGAGCCGATCGCCGACGCGGCGCGCAGCATCCTTGACGGCCATATTGTGCTTTCACGGGCGCTGGCGGCCCAGAACCACTACCCGGCGATCGATATCCTCCAGAGCGTCAGCAGGCTGATGCTGGAGATAGTCGACGAGGGTCATTGGGACGCCGCCCAGAAGCTCAGGACAATGCTGGCGACGTACCGCGAGGCCGAAGACCTGATCAATATCGGCGCTTACGCCCACGGCAGCAATCCTGCCATCGACCAGGCCATCAAGATGATCGGCCCGATCCGGGAGTTTCTCCGCCAGAGCGTCCGCGAGCATACCGACCTTCGGGACGCGGTTGCCCGGATGCTGACCCTGGCTCCGTAAATTTTTTCTGGCGAGGTGATCCGCGATGCGGCCGTTCCAGTTCCGCCTGGAGACGTTGTTGAAGTTCCGCCGCATGCAGGAGGAGCAGGCGCAGATAAGACTGGCCGAGGCCACGGCCCAGTATGCGGCCGAGCGGGATCGGTTGACCGTCCTGGAGACGGAGCTGGCCGCCCATGTGGCCGATTACCGCCGCACGCTTTCCGAGCCGGTAACGGTGGCTGTGCTTAAGATGTTCCGGGATTATAACGATAAACTTAAAGGGGATATTTCCCGTCAGCATATTCGGGTGGAAACGGCCGCCCACAGGCGGCAGGAATGCCTGACCGCGCTGGAGGAGGCCGCCAGGGCCCGCAAGCTGGTGGAAAAACTGCGTGAGAAGCGGCTTGCCCAGTATCAGGCCGAAGCGCTGCTCGAAGAGCAGAAGCTGTTGGACGAGCTGGGACTGCAGGCCTTCGCCCGCAACGGTTAGCGAGGGAGACTATGGAGAGCATGCAGCGGGTGATGCAGCGCATCGCCGCCATAGAACAGCGTTTTCAACATTTGACGCCGGCGAAGCCGGTCAGGACTGACGGCTTCGCAGCGGCTATGACCAAGGCGCAAAGCTCCGGCGGGCCGGTCAGGACGACCGCGGCCGGGCGGCAGGAGATCGCGGCGATGGTCCAGGCGGCCGCCAGGCGGCACGGTGTCGACGCCAACCTGGCGCTGGCGGTGGCTACGGCGGAGTCTGACCTACAGCCGCAGGCGGTTTCGTCCGCCGGGGCGAAAGGCGTGATGCAGCTTATGCCCGATACGGCCCAAGCGCTGGGGGTTGGCAATACTTTCGATCCGCGCGAGAATATCGACGGCGGGGTCCGCTATCTTAAGCAGATGCTCGCCGCGTTCGACGGCGACGTCGTCAAGGCCGTCGCCGCGTATAACGCCGGGCCGGACGCGGTGCGGCAGCACGCCGGCGTGCCTCCTTTTCCGGAGACGCGGGCCTATGTCAATAGGGTTTTGAGCCTGTGCGGCTGATCCTAGCTTAAAGGTGGGTTGATACCGTCCATGGCTGAAAAAATAAAACCGCCTGAAAAAGATAAACCGGTCGCGAAAGGGGCGGCCAAGAAAAAAAGGTTCCGCTTTCTTCTCAAGGCCCTGCTGGCGCTGCTGGCGGTGCTGATGCTGGCCGGCGGCGGTTTCGCCGCCGCGGTGTACCTGAAGTTCGTCGATTTAGACGCGCTGGCCGCCCGCTACAAACTGGCCACTTACCCGGTAATCGGCCGTTACTTCGCTAAGCAGCCGGCGACCAATTTCGCGACCGTCGACCTGCCGCCCGAAGCGGCGGCGGAGAAACCGGCGCCAGCGCCGGAAACCGCGCCGGCGGTCCAGGCCGCCCCGGCTCCCGCCCCCGCCGCCGTATCGACTGAAGAGCTAAAGGCCAGGGAGGCGAAAGCGAAGAAGGAGGAGGCCAAGCGCATTTCCCGGCTGGCCCGCCTATACTCCGAGATGAAGCCCGACGAGGCGGTGCCGATCCTCAATCAGCTCGACGACCCGACCGTCCTGGCGATCCTCGGAAAGATGGAGGACAGCCAGGTGGCCAAGATAATGTCGCTTTTCGACGCCCGGCGGGCCGCCCGCCTCACTCAGGATATGCTGAAAGGCAAGACCATGTAAGTGGCCGGCCTTTTGGTATATAGATAGCTTCACGGAAAGGAGGTGAATTAATGGATGCAGCTTTGATGCAAGTGGCCTTCGAGGCCCCGCCGGCCGCGCCGCCGAAAGGGCAGGCAAAACCCGCTGCTTCGCCGGGCAAGGACGACGGCGGCTTCGGGGCGATGTTCGCCGGTCTGGTGGACACCGGGCAGCCGCAGGGGGGCGAAGGCGTGAAAGCGGACGCGGAGACCACGCCCGACGGCGAGTCCGCTCCGGCGGTTTCACCGGGGATGTTGAATTTCGCCGCGCTGCTGGCGTCGCTGCAGGTGACGGCGGGACCGCAGCAGGCCGCGCCGCAGCCGCAGGCAGCCCAGGAGCAGGCAGGGGCGATCGCGCCGATACAGACCGCGCTGGGCCAGGCTTCCCAAGCAGTTCAGACCTTGCCGACGCCACAAACTGCCGTTCCCGTGCCACCTGTCGCTCCTCAGTCGGTTTTGCCTGAGGCGGTAAGCCAGCCGGCCGGCCGGGAAGGGGCGCAAACGCCGCAGCAGATGCCGGCCTTTACCGGCCAGCAGTCCCTGCAACAGACGCCGGCCTTCACCGGCGGACAGACACTGCCTGCCGGGCAGGATGCTCCGACCGCTCCCGCAGTACCTTCGGCAACCCCGGCGACGGCAACCGCCCCGAGTCCCGAGATGCAGACAATGCCTGTTCCGACCGCAACGGATATGCCGGCGCCGGTCGCGCAACCCGCGACAGACGCGCCAAGTCAGGAGGCGGCAGGGCAGCAACAGACGTCGCCGGCAGCGGTAACGCAGGCGGCGATAGCGGGCGAGCCGCACAAGCAAGTGGAGTCCGCTCCAGCGCCCTCGCCAACCGCCGCAGAGACGAACGCTCATGAAGCGTCCGCCGCGCAGGCGACACAGGCAGCGCCGGTGCAGGCTGCCGCGGGCGGCAAGTCGCCGTCTTCGGGCGACGACGGAGCGCAGACGGCCGAGAGTTTCCAGCAGACGCCGCCAAGCGACGCGCCGCAACCGCAACCAGCTAACGCCAGTCAGGTGTTCGCCGGCCTCATGGAGCAGGCGGCCAGCCGGGCCAACGCGGCTAACGACGCTGCCGCCCCGCAGGGCGCGCAATCGGCACCCGCTCAGGACCCGCACGATGTCGCCGGCCAGATCGTCGACCACGCCCGTCTGATTACCCGGGCCGAGAACAGCGAGATGGTCATCAAGCTCAAGCCCGAACACTTAGGCGAGCTGACGCTGAAGATCGTGGTGGACAGCGGTGCGGTCAGCGCCACCTTCCACAGTTCGAATTCCGAGGTCCGCGCCGCCATCGAGGCTTCGCTGCCCCAACTGAGGCAGGATATGGCCAACCAGGGACTGAAGGTCGACAACGTGGGCGTGTATGCTTCTCTCGATCACTTCTTCGCCAACGACCAGCGTCACGCGCCCCAGCAGCAGATGCCGCAGCCGGCGCGCCGGCCGAGCGGCGACGATGCTTATGCCGAACCGCTAGCCGCGGCCACGGCGGTCAGCGCCCGGACGACAGCCGGCGGGACGGGCATCGATTACCGAGTATAAGGGAAAGGAGGGAGAAAATGTCGACAGTATACGGCACGGGTCAGACGACAGGCACGACGGACACAGGGACGACGACGACACGGCAGGCCAACGATTCCATGGGCAAGGACGAGTTTCTGAAGCTGCTGATCACCCAGCTGCAAAACCAGGACCCGCTCTCGCCGATGAACGACACGGATTTCATCGCCCAGATGGCGCAGTTTTCCGGCCTGGAGCAGATGCAGAACATGAACACGATGATGCAGACGACGAAGGCGACGAGCATGATCGGCTCGCTGGTGACGTGGGCCAACGACAAAGGCGAGTTACTATCCGGCGTTGTTACCGGAGTCCAGATAGTCAACGGCCAGCCGAAGCTGATGATCGGCGACACTCAGATCGATGTCGACAAGGTTGCCACCGTCGAGCCGCTGGTGGACACCACCGAGCTTATGGCACGGGCCACGGCGTTGATCGGCAAGACGGTCGATTTTAACACCGGTTTGGGCTACAATCTCAGTGGCACGGTCAAGTCGGTCAAGATGGTGAACGGCCAGCCGAAGCTCCAGCTTGAGGACACGCTGCTGGACATATCCAGGATCAAGGAGACGGTGCCGGAGAATCTCGATGAGCTAGTCGGCAAGACGGTGACCTGGGCTGACGCCGACGGACATGTGCTTTCCGGCAAGGTGACCGGGTTCGACAGCAACAAGAAGCTGGTCATCGAAGGCAGCCTGATCAGCGTAGGACAGGTGGCCGAGGTAATGAACGCGTAAAGGGGGCGCACGGGTATGACCGACAATCGCATCTACTATCAGCAACCGCTTCTGCCGGTCCAGAAGCCCGGCCAGGCGCCGCCAGCGCAGCCTTCCGCAAAGACGCCCGAAGGCCAGTCGTTCAATCAGGTGCTCGCCCAGGAGCTGACCGGGGTGAAGTTTTCCCAGCACGCTCTGCAGCGGTTATCGAGCCGCAACATCCAGCTTGACCGCGGCGATCTCGCCAAGATTTCCGGGGCGGTGGACAAGGCGGCCCAGAAAGGGGCGCGCGACTCGCTCATCCTGATGAACAACCTGGCGCTTGTGGTAAGCGTCAAGAACCGGACGGTCATCACGGCCATGGATGGCGCCAATATCAGAGATAATGTTTTCACCAACATCGACAGCGCAGTGATTGTGTAGGGCTGGACCTCTCGGGAAGCCCCCCGGCCGCCGAACGAATGACGCGGCCGGCGCAACGCGCGCAAGAATTTAGGGAGGTCATTTGTTATGATGCGTTCGCTGTTTTCCGGCGTCTCGGGCCTGAGGAACCACCAGACCCGCATGGACGTAATCGGCAACAACATCGCCAACGTAAACACCGTCGGTTTTAAAGGCAGCCGCGTGCAGTTTCAGGATGTCTTAAGCCAGACGATCACCGGCGCGGCGTCCGCCCAGGGCAACCGCGGCGGCACCAACCCGATGCAGGTCGGCCTCGGCATGGGCCTGGCCAGCATTGACACCATCTTCACCGACGGCTCGTTCCAGCCGACCGGCAAGGGTACGGACCTGTCGATCCAGGGTTCGGGTTTCTTCATCCTTGGCAACGGCGCCCAGAAAATCTACACCCGCGCCGGCAACTTCGACTTCGACACCGACGGCAACTATCTGGTGCCCGGCACCGGCTACAAGGTGATGGGCTGGATGGCCGACAACACCGGCGTCATTAACACCGCCGGCGATGTCTCGAACATCCAGATCCCGGTCGGGGCGGCCATGCCGGCCAAAGCGTCGACAGAGATCACCTACGCCAACAACCTGTCGGCCGATGCGGCTATCGGCACAACGATCAACACTTCGCGGGACGTGTACGACTCGCTCGGCAACAGCCACGAGGTCAAGCAGACGTTCGTCAAGACCGGCACCAACACTTGGCTGGGTTATGTCCAGGTCCCTGACGCGACCGGCGCAGTGACCAACTCGCTGCGGGAGATAACCTTCAATACCGACGGAACGCTGGCCAGCGTGACGAACGTGGCGATGACGGCCGACCCGGCCCGCCGCACACTTAATTTCGCCGCGGCTGCCGATTTTAAGCTGGACAATACGAGCGTCGGAACCACGTCCTCGCACAACTTCACCGTTTTCGGCAGCGACGGCATGCCGCATGCGTTCAAGGTCACTTTCACGAATACCGGTGCATCGTCTTGGACATATAGCATTACCGACCCAAGCAGCTCCTCCACGACGCCGATCGATTCAGGCAATCTTACCTGGGTTGGAGGCGCGTACCGTTTTGGCACTCTTGCTGCCGATCCAACGACAAAGAGCTTTGTTGCTCCTGATGGGACAACATATAACCTCAATTTGACAAATGGTACTGCGCCAACAGCGGCGGCAGCCATCTTTAATCCCGTTGCTACCACCGGCGCGGGAACCACGGGACCTGTCGGTTTCACCACCACCGGCGCAGATCCGATGTCGATAGCTCTTGATATGGATATCACCCAGTTCGGCGGCAGTTCGACGGTGCAGGCGACGGGCCAGAACGGTTACGCGGCCGGTACGCTCGACACGACGTCGATCGACCCGTCGGGGATCATCGTCGGCAAGTTCACCAACGGCCAAAGCCAGAATCTGGCCAAGGTGGCGCTGGCGACCTTCAACAACCCGGCCGGTCTCAACAAGGTGGGCGAGAATCTGTTCGCCGAGTCGAACAACTCGGGCGTGGCCCAGGTCGGCGAGAGCGGCACCGGCGGCCGCGGGAAGTTCAACCCCGGCACGCTGGAGATGGCCAACGTCGATCTGGCGAACGAGTTTTCGAATATGATCATCACCCAGCGCGGCTTCCAGGCTAACTCGAAGATTATTACGGTAACCGACGAGATGCTGCAGGAGCTGGCGAATCTGAAACGGTAATTCCCCGGGCCCGGGGCGGGGGTGTTTTCACTCCCGCCCGCGGGCGGGGTTATAAGGGGGCTTATGGATGATTAAGCTGACCAAGTTCAAATCACACGATCACGATTTTGTGTTGAACGCCGAACTGATCGAAACTATCGAAGAAACTCCGGATACGGTGATAACGCTCACGAACGGCAAGAAGCTGATCGTCGCCGAAGGGATGGACGAGGTGGTGCGGCGGGTAATGGAATACCGCCGGGCGATGTTCCGCAATACGCGATAGTTGAGGTGCTGGTATGGATTTGACGACAATTCTCGGCCTGGTGGTCGGCATCGGGGCACTGCTGATTTCAGTGGTTCTGGAGGGCGGGCATCTTGTCAGCCTTATCAGCCTGCCGGCGTTCGTGGTCATCTTCGGCGGCACGATCGGCGCGACCGCCATCGGGTTTACTCTTGAGGAGCTTAAGACGGTGCCGACGCTGATGCGAATCGCCTTCAAGGACGAGAAGCACGACGTGAGCAGCCTGATCGCGACGCTGGTTAGCTTTGCGGAGAAGGCCCGCCGCGAAGGCCTGCTGGCTCTGGAGGAAGACCTGAACGGGATCGGAGACAAGTTCCTCAAAAAGGGCATGCAGCTCGTTATCGACGGCACGGACGCCGAGCTGGTCCGCAGCATTATGGAGACGGAGCTGGCTTTCATCCAGGAGCGCCACCACAAGGGCGCGAGTATTTTCGACGCCGCCGGCGGCTATGCGCCGACGATGGGTATCATCGGGACGGTTATGGGCCTGGTGCACGTGCTGGGCAACCTGACGGATACCGAGTCGCTCGGACCGGCAATTTCCACGGCGTTTCTCGCGACGCTGTACGGCATTTTTTCCGCGAATATCTTTTTCCTGCCGATCGCCGGCAAGCTGAAGAACCGCAGCGCCCATCAGGTGCTTGTGTATGAGGTTACTCTGGAGGGTATCCTGTCTGTCCAGGCCGGGGACAATCCGCGCATCGTCGAAGAGAAGCTGGAGGCTTTCCTGGCGCCTACGAAGAGGAAAAAACCGCAGGCTCAGGCCGATGATTAGGTTCTGACCGATGATATACATATGACTGGAGGGGTTGTGGCATGGCCGAAGAAGGCGGCAAGAAGTTTTCAGTGATGTTGATTGTCGGTCTGATTGTCGTTGGGCTGATTTTAGCCGGCGGTATTTCGTACTTCATCGCTACGAAGGTGATCAGTACCCGGTCGGAAGGGAAGGCAGCGCGTGAGCCGGGAGTGTTCCTGAAGCTCGGCGATCCCAAGGAAGGGCTGATCGTGAATATCGGCGGCGTGACCTCGGGTCGATATTTGAAAATCGGTGTCATATTAGAGCTAAAACCTGCGAAGAATGCGCCGGCTCCAGGAGGAAAAGGCGCCTCGCCCGATGAAATTAAATCACTAGACGCGGTGGTGCAGCTGCTGCGGTCCCAGAAGGTCGAGGATTTCGAGCCGTCCCGCCAGGAACGGCTGAAAGAGCTTATCAAGGCTGAGGTTAATAAGGCCTTGGGCGAGGATCGGGTTTATGAGGTCTTTATCACGAATTTCGTGCTCCAGTAAGGTTTCGACCACGCGGAAGGAGGTGGTTACGTGGCAGGTTCCGACGTGCTTTCCCAGTCGGAAATAGACGAGTTGTTGTCAGCTTTGTCGACCGGTGTCGTTTCGGCGGAAGAGATGAAGATCGAGCAGACCCAGCGCAAGGTCAAGGTGTACGACTTCAAGCGCCCGGACAAGTTCTCCAAGGATCAGATCCGCACTTTATACATGCTTCACGAGAATTTTGCCCGTCTTCTCAATACATACCTGGCTGCTCACCTCCGCTCGTTCGTCAATATCAATGTTGCTTCGGTCGATCAGCTTACATATGAGGAGTTCATCCGCTCGCTGCCCAACCCCAGCGTTATCAGCATCTTCCAGATGCGTCCCCTGAAGGGCAGCGTGCTTCTGGAGCTTAATCCGAACATCGTGTTTTCGATCATCGACCGCCTGTTCGGCGGCCCCGGGTTACCACCCGCCAAGCCCCGCCCTCTTACGGATATCGAGGAGGTCATCGTTAAAAGGGTGCTGGCGAAAACGCTGGAGAGTTTCACGGAGGCGTGGAAGCAGGTGATCGCCCTGGAGCCGCGGATGGACGCGATCGAGACCAATCCTCAGTTTACGCAGATCGTGCCGCCCAACGATATGGTGGTCATCATTACGCTGCAGGCGAAAATCGGCCAGGCGGAGGGGCTGCTGAACATTTGCATCCCGTATCTGGTGCTTGAGCCGATTATGTCGAAGCTGTCGACTACTTACTGGGTGGCTTCGTCAATGGCCAAGCAGCTGACGGACGAGAATATCAACGCCCTGCAGCGCAAGCTGGAGAGAACGCTTATTCCGATCGTGGTGGAGCTGGGCTGTATCGGCGTGAACGTCCACGAGCTGCTGGGGCTGAACCCGGGCGATGTGCTCCAGTTGGAGACGAGGGTGGAAGACGATCTGAAAATAGTGGTCGGCAGCAACGAGAAGTTCCGCTGCAAGCCGGGTATCTCCGGCAAGAAGCTGGCTGTGCAGATAACGCAAATAATATCCAAAGGAGAAGATGGTGATGAATAACGGCTTTCTTTCGCAAGAAGAGATAGACGCCTTGTTGCGTGGGGAACCTGTCGCGAGCGGCGAGGGAGACCTTAGCGACATCGAAAAGGATGCGATGGGCGAAATAGGCAATATCTCGATGGGCAGCGCGGCGACGACGCTGTCGATCCTGCTGAGCCGCCGCGTGTCCATCACTACTCCTAAGGTGCGCATTTCGAGCATCAACGAGATAAAGAAGCAGTACCCGCTGCCGTATCTGGTCATTGAGGTGGGGTATACCCACGGGTTGACCGGCAGTAATATCCTGGCGATCCGCGAGCAGGACGCGCTGATTATTTCCGATCTGATGATGGGCGGCGACGGCACTAATCCGCCGGCCGAGCTGAACGAGCTGTATATGAGCGCGGTGTCCGAGGCGATGAATCAGATGATGGGTTCGGTGGCGACGTCGATGTCGACGGTTTTCAAGAAGAAGATCGATATCGCGCCTCCGGCCTGCAATCTGCTGGATTTCTCGGGCGACGCCAATATCACCAGTGTGACGAGCCCCGACGAGCCCATGGTGGAAGTGTCTTTCCGCATGGAGGTCGAGGATCTGATCGATAGCGAGATTATGCAGCTGGTTTCGCTGGATGTCGCCAAGGAGATGGTGTCCAACCTGATCGGGGTGGTGGAGGCTAACGCCGCGCCTCAGCCGGCCGCTGCTCCCGCTCCTGCGGCTCCCCCTTCGCCTCAGCCTATGCCGGTCGCGGCCGCGCCTTCGCAGCAACCCATGCCGCAACCGACACCCCAGCCGATGATGCCGCCTCCGCAGACGATGGTGGCGATGCCGGCGGCGTCGGCGGCGGTGCCGCCCAATGTGGTGGTGCAGCCGGTCCAGTTTGCGCCGCTCAAGCCGACGATGCTGCCGGTGACGGATACGAATATCGGGCTTATCCTGGATGTGCCGCTGCAGGTTACGGTGGAGCTGGGCCGGACCCGCAAACTCATCCGCGAGATTCTCGAACTCGCCCCCGGCTCGGTGGTCGAACTCGATAAGTTGGCCGGCGAACCGGTGGATATCCTGGTGAACGGCAAGCAGATCGCCAAAGGCGAAGTTGTGGTCATTGATGAGAATTTCGGTGTGCGGGTTACCGAGATTATCGGCCAGCTTGACCGGACGACCCTACAGTAGTCTCAGACGAAATTATAAGAGGGAGCGAATGAGTTATGGCAATTAAGGTCCTGATAGTGGATGATGCAGCGTTTATGCGGATGATGATCAAGGATATCCTGACTAAGAACGGGTTCGAGGTTGTGGGCGAGGCGGAGAACGGCGCCAAGGCGGTGGAGAAGTTTCAGGAACTGCGCCCCGATTTGACGACGATGGATATTACGATGCCTGAGATGGACGGGATTTCGGCCGTGAAGCAGATAAAGAAGATCGATCCGGGCGCGAAGGTCATCATGTGCAGCGCTATGGGCCAGCAGGCTATGGTTATCGAGGCTATCCAGTCGGGGGCCCGCGATTTCATCGTCAAGCCGTTCCAGCCGGACAGGGTGTTGGAAGCTATCCGCAAAGCCATCGGCTGATATGAGCAGTCGTAATTTTTGGCGGTTGGCGGCGATAGTGCTGGCGGTGCTTTGCCTGTGCGGCACGGCGCTGGCGGCGGGGCAGGGAGGGGAATATCTGTCTTATCAGGAGCCCAAGCCTGCCGGCTCGTCGTGGCTTTCGACCGTCGCTTATGTAATTACTTTATTGGTTACCTTTGCCGTCGTCATCGCGCTCGCTTTCTTTACGTCGCGTTTTCTTGGGCAGCGGATGGGGCGGATGAACGGGATGGGCGACAACCGGGTGCTGGTATCTCTGCCGCTCGGGCAAAACCGGGGGGTATTTGTGGTGGAGGTGGCCGGCAAATTTTTGATACTGGGCGTGACGGACCATAGTGTCAATTTTTTGCAGGAAATCACCGACCCCGAGATGATCGACAAGCTGAGGACCACCGCTCCGCCGCTTGCGATGGGCCAGTTCGATACGGTTTTCAAACGGCAGCTTGCATCTTTGCAGCAGATGGGCAACAAGTTCCCGGGCGTTTTCGGCCAGTACAGCCGGGGCGATAACGAAATCGACCGCGAGAAGAGGTAAGCGAGTGTCAAGACGCCTTATAACGATAACCGGTTTGTCTGCGCTATTCTGCCTGTTCGCTCAGGCGGCGGTGCAGGGCGCTCCTCTTGTCCCTGTGCCGAATATCAACATCGGCGTCGAAGCGGCCAATAATCCCCGCGATGTCGCTTTGAGCCTTCAGGTGCTTTTCGTATTGACTGTGCTTTCGCTGGCACCGTCAATTTTAATAATGATGACGTCCTTTACCCGCATCATTGTCGTGCTGTCGTTTGTGCGCAGCGCGCTGGCGACGCAGCAGATGCCGCCGAACCAGGTTCTGGTCGGACTCGCGCTGTTTCTGACGTTTTTTACGATGTCGCCTTATTGGAACCAGGTCAACCAGAACGCCCTGCAGCCTTATATCGCCGGCAAGCTGAGCCAGGACGCCGCATTGACGGCGGCGATGAAGCCGATGCGCGAGTTTATGTTCAAGCAGACGCGGGAGAACGACCTGGCCTTGTTTGTCAATATTTCCGACGCGCCCCGGCCCAATTCGCAGGAGGATGTTCCTACTTCGACCCTTATCCCGGCTTTTGTCATCAGTGAGCTGAAGACCGCTTTCCAGATCGGGTTTCTGATTTATATCCCGTTTATTGTCATCGATATGGTCGTGGCCAGCACGCTGATGTCGATGGGGATGATGATGCTGCCGCCGGTTATGATTTCTATGCCGTTCAAGATTCTGCTCTTTATTCTCGTCGACGGCTGGCACCTGATTATCCGGTCGCTGGTTACGAGCTTCAACTAGGGGGGGACGGGCGATGTCCAACGATCTGGCGATTGAGGTCGGCCGCGAGGCGCTGGTGATGGTGATGCTGGTTTCGGCGCCGATGCTCGGACTGGGCTTGTTGGTGGGCGTGCTTGTGAGTATTTTTCAGGCGATTACCCAGATTCAGGAGCAGACGCTCAGTTTCGTGCCGAAGATTATGGCCGTGTTTGTGGCGGTGCTGTTGTTCGGGCCGTGGATGCTCAGCCTGTTGGTGGGGTACACCCGCGAGCTGCTGATTAATCTGCCGCAGATGATTCGCTAGGCGGAGGTGGGATCAGCGGGTGGACATAGTAGCGGTTCTTCTTAACCAGACAAGTTTTTTTCTGCTGATCTTCGCCCGCATCAGCGGTATTTTCTCGGTTACGCCGTTTCTGGGCAGCACCAATATCCCCGTTTATGCCAAGGCGGGGTTGTCGATGATGCTGTCGTACATTCTTTTTCCGGCGGTCTATTCCGCCGCCACGGTCATTCCCGATACCGTTTTTGGCTATGCCGCGCTGGTGGCCGGCGAGTTTCTCCTCGGACTTATTTTTGGTTTTGTGAGTTCGCTGATCATGCAGGCCGTCCAGATGGCCGGGCATGTTCTCGATATGCAGATCGGCTTCGGTATGGTCAATGTTTTCGACCCGCAGTTCGGTCAGCAGATTCCGCTCCTGGGCAATTTCAAGTATATCCTGGCGCTGATGGTTTTCCTGGCGACCAACGGCCATCATGTGGTACTGAGTGCGCTGGTGGCTAGCTTTAAGCTGGTGCCGGTGACCGGGGTGGTCATCCCGGCGTCGCTGGCGGGGTTTATCCTCGATCTGGTGAGCGGCGCTTTCACCATCGCTTTTAAGATTTCGGTGCCGGTGCTGGCTTCGCTGCTTCTCACCGAGGTGGCGTTCGGCATCCTGGCGCGCACCATGCCGCAGATGAATATTTTCGTTGTCGGCATCCCGGCGAAGCTGATTATCGGCACTTTTGCCCTGATGATGGCGCTGCCGTTTTATGTCGCGATGATGGAGGTGGGCTTCAATGGCATGTACCAGGATCTCTACCGCTTCTTGTCGGCTGTCCGCTGACGGCGGGGAGCGCCGGTACAGGCTGGCCGTTTTCGACCTGCAGCTTTTTAATCAGGAGAAGACGGAGGAGGCCACCCCGAAGCGCAAGCAGGAGGCCCGCCAACGAGGGCAGGTCGCCAAGAGCACCGAGATCAGCACAGCGTTCGTTATTCTGACCGCTTTTCTGGCCCTGAAATTGCTTAGTCCGTATATGTATGACACGATTTCCTCTTATATGCGGTTCATTTTTACCAACTTGGCCACGGCGGATTTCACCATCAATAGCGTTCATCTCCTGTTCCTGCAGTTGGGCTTGGTTTGTTTGAAGATTGTCCTGCCGGTGATGCTGTCGGTGCTCGTCATTTCGCTGGCGGTTAACATACTCCAGGTGGGGTTCGTGCTGACGTTCGAACCTCTGATGCCCCAACTTGACCGCATCAATCCCATCAAGGGCTTCCAACGCCTGTTTTCGCTGCGTTCCATCGTCGAGTTGTTTAAGTCGCTGTTCAAGATCGGCATCATTTCTTATTTTGTGTACCGCTTCGTCATCAAGGAGACGGACCTGGTGCCGCAGTTGATCAGCGTCGATTTGCTGGATACGCTGCGTTATATCGCCGGTCTGGTTGCCGATCTGGCGCTGGAAATCGGCGCGGTAATCCTCGTGCTTGCCGCGATGGACTATTTTTACCAATGGTGGGAGCACAACAAGGGTCTGCGGATGTCCAAGCAGGAGGTCAAGGAGGAATTCAAGCAGACTGAGGGCAACCCGCAGATCAAGGGGAAGATCAAGGAACGCCAACGGGCGATGGCGCTGCGGCGAATGATGCAGGAGGTGCCGAAGGCGACCGCGGTTATCACCAACCCGACCCATTTCGCGGTGGCGATAAAGTACGATAAGTCGATGGCCGCTCCTGAGGTTGTCGCCAAAGGGCAGGATTTCCTGGCCGAACGCATCAAGCAGGTGGCGCGCGAAAACCGGGTGGCGATTGTGGAGAACAAGCCCCTCGCCCGTACGCTGTATTCGACCGTGGAGGTGGGAGAGCCCATCCCGCCCGAGCTTTACCAGGCTGTTGCCGAGGTTCTGGCTTACATTATCAGACTCAAACGGCGGCTGTCCTGATCGCAGGCGGTGTCCGCCGTCGTTGGGAAGCAATTCAATGAGGAAGGAGCGGAGATAAGTGGCTACGCAGACTTCGCCATTTGCGGCAATTTTACGCTACAGCGACATATTCATAGCCATTGCTATCATCACGGTGGTGGTGATGATGATTATCCCCGTGCCACCGCTTCTCCTTGATATTCTGCTTACTTTTAACATTACTTTCGCGCTGATCATCGTGATGGTGGCGATTTATAACACCGAACCGCTGCAGTTGTCTGTTTTTCCGTCGCTGCTGCTGATTACGACGCTTTTCCGGTTATCGTTGAATGTTTCGTCGACAAGGCTCATTCTGCTCGACGGTTATGCCGGAGACGTCATCTTGGCGTTCGGCAATTTCGTTGTCGGCGGCAATGCGCTGGTCGGCTTTATCGTGTTCGTCATCCTTATCATTATTCAGTTCATCGTCATAACCCGCGGCGCCGAGCGCGTCGCCGAGGTGGGCGCGCGCTTCACGCTGGACGCCATGCCCGGCAAACAGATGAGCATCGACGCCGACCTCAACGCCGGCCTCATCAATGACGCCGAGGCCCGCCAGCGTCGCCGCAACATCCAGCGGGAGGCGGATTTTTACGGCGCGATGGACGGCGCCAGTAAATTCGTCAAGGGCGATGCGATCGCCGCGATAATAATAATAATAATAAATATCGTCGGCGGTTTCGCTATCGGCATGCTGCAGCGCAATATGGATATTTTCCAGGCGCTTTCGACTTATACGCTGTTGACGGTGGGCGAAGGTCTTGTCAATCAGATTCCGGCGCTGCTGATTTCGACGGCGACCGGCATCGTGGTGACCCGCGCCGCCTCGGATTACAATCTCGGCCACGATATTGTCGGCCAGTTGTTGACCAACCCGCGCGTGTTTATGATCGCCGCCGCCGTTCTCGCCGGGCTGGGCTTGGTGCCAGGCCTGCCGGGGTTTCCGTTCTTCGTGCTGAGCGTGCTTTGCGGCGTTATCGCGTTCGTGCTGATGAAGACCGCGAAGAGCGACGCGGAGACGGAGGTTTCCCGCCGCGAGGAGAAGGAGAACGAGGAGGTCCGCAAGCCGGAGAATGTTGTTTCCCTGCTGGCTGTCGACCCGATGGAGCTGGAGATCGGCTACAGTCTTATACCGATGGTGGACGTCAGCCAGGGCGGCGATTTGCTGGACAGGATCGTGATGATCCGCCGCCAGTGCGCTCTCGAACTCGGCCTGGTGGTGCCGACGATCCGTATCCGCGACAATATTCAGCTCAAACCCAACGCTTATGTTATTAAGTTGCGCGGGGTGGAGGTGGCCAAGGGCGAGTTGCTGCCCGACCATTATATGGCCATGAACCCGGGCACGGTGGCGGAGGAGATCAGCGGCATCGAGACGTTCGAGCCCGCTTTCGGCTTGCCGGCGTTGTGGATCCAGGAGAGCGAGCGCGAGCAGGCTGAGCTGGCCGGCTATACGGTCGTGGATTCGGTGTCGGTGCTGGCGACTCACCTTACGGAGATTATCAAGGGTCACGCGGCGGAGATCATCGGCCGCCAGGAGGTTCAGACGCTTGTAGAGTCTGTCAAGCAGTCGAATCCGGCGGTGGTGGACGAGCTTGTGCCTAATCTGATGTCGCTGGGCGATATCCAGAAGGTGCTGGCAAACTTACTCCGGGAGCGGATTTCTATTCGCGATCTGGTGACTATTTTCGAGACGCTGGCCGATTATGCGCCGTCCACGAAGGATACCGAGGTGCTGGCCGAATATGTGCGCCACGCGCTCGCCCGCCAGATTTCCCGGCAGTTCATCTATAACAATGTCCTGGCCTGCCTGACGGTGGACCCCCAGCTTGAGAATACGATCAATAACGCGGTGCAGCGGACCGAGCAGGGTTCGTACGTCGCCCTTGATCCTTCGACGGTGCAGGCGATTGTCAACAGTTTGTCGAACGAGTTGCCGAAGCTCACTAATCTCGGCTATCAGCCGGTGGTGCTGGCAAGCCCGGCCACCAGGCTGTATTTCCGCAAGGTGACTGAGCGCGTGGCGCCCAACCTGATTGTGCTTTCATACGCTGAGCTGGACCCGAAGATCGAAGTGCAAGCCGTTGGGATGGTGAGAGTTTAAGTGAAGGTCAAGGTTTTTACCGCCAGCAATATGCAGGAGGCCATGGCCCAGGTCAAGGGAGATCTCGGCCGTGACGCGGTTATTCTCCACACGCGCCGGTTCCGCCGGGGCGGCTTTCTCGGCTTCTTCGGCAAGGAGATGGTGGAGGTTATGGCGGCGCTCGATACGCCTCCTCCGGCGCCGGTCCCCGAGCGCAAGGCGCCCGCCCCGCAGGTGCTGGTTCCGCCGCGGCAAAGCGACGATGACGCCAAGGTAACCGCTCTTCAGTTGGAGATTTCGAATATGCGCAAGCTGGTCGAGCAGGTGCTCGCCAAGCTGCCGCGCCAGGAAAAACAGCGCCATCCCCTTTACGAGCTTCTGGTCAGGAACGATATTGACGCCGTGATTGCCGAAAATCTCGTGCAGGGGCTTCCCGAAGAGGGGCCGCTGACTGGGACCAACCCGGCTTTTGTGCGCCAGTTGCTGCTTGAACGGCTGACCAACCACTTGCAGCGGGTGGAGGGCATCGTCATCCCGGAGTCAGGTTGCAAGGTCGTGGCGTTCATCGGCCCCACAGGGGTCGGCAAGACGACGACGATCGCCAAGCTGGCCGCCAGTTTTGCTTTCGGACAGGGTCTGAAGCTGGCGGTGGTGACCGCCGATACATACCGGATTTCCGCTGTGGAACAATTGAAGACTTACGCCGATATCATCGATGTACCGCTCGATATAGTCTATACCCCTGATGAGATGAAGGCGGCCTTGTACCGTCATCGCGACAAACGGCTGGTGCTGATCGATACCGCCGGCCGCAGTCCCCGCAATCATTATCAGTTGGCCGAGTTGCAGGCGCTGCTGGCTGTCGACCCGTACATCGAGACTCACCTGGTTTTGAGCTCGACCACCAAGTATGCCGATGCGCTGGAAACGGTCAACCGTTTTTCCGTCTGTTCGCCGCAGAAGTTTCTGTTCACGAAGATCGACGAGGCGACTAATTTCGGCACGGTGTTCAATCTGTTATACCAGTTCCCGACAACGTTATCGTATATCACCACCGGTCAGAATGTGCCAGACGATATTGAAATGGCTAACCCTGCAAAACTGGCGAATATGATTTTGAGGGACTGACATGCGCGATCAAGCTGAGCGGCTCAGGCAATTGGCGCGCGGCTATCAGAAGGCGGCGCCCAAGAGCCCGATAATAAAGCAGTCCGAATCCCGGGCGCGCGTCATCACTGTTACCAGCGGCAAAGGCGGGGTTGGCAAGACCAACCTTACCGTCAATCTTGCCCTTGCTCTGGCCAAACTGGGGCAAAAGGTGCTGATAATCGACGCCGATCTGGGGCTGGCCAACGTGGAGTTTGTGCTGGGGCTTACGCCCAAGTACAACCTTCTTAACCTGCTCGACGGCGGCTATGACATCAATGATGTCGTCATGGACGGCCCGCGGGGCATCAAGTTCATGTCCGGCGGCTCGGGCATCTATCAGTTGGCCAATCTGAGCGATGCCCAGGTTCAGAAGATCATTGGCGAGGTGGTGCTGTTCGACAGTTGGGCCAACATTATCCTTATCGACACGGGCGCCGGGCTGCACCGCAATGTTCTCAATTTCGTGATGGCCGCCGACGAGGTGATTATCATAACTACGCCCGAGCCGACGGCGATCGCCGACGCCTACGCGATGATAAAGGCTTATGCCGCCCATCACGGCTGCGCGCCGCTCCGCCTGGTTGTCAACCGGGTACTGGAAGCGGAAGAGGGGCAGACGGTCATCGATAAGTTGGGCAAGGTGGCGCAAAGGTTTCTCGGGGTGGGGGTAACCAATCTGGGGTTCGTTTTCGAGGATCCTAATGTGCTGAAGGCGGTCAAGAGTCAGGTGCCGGTTGTGGTTGCCCACCCGGAGACTGTTTCCGCACGCTGCTTCGACCATATCGCCCAGCGTCTGCTGTATGGCAGGGAGGTCAACCAGCCTTCCGGCATCAAGGGTTTTTTCAGCAAGTTTATTGATTTGATCCGCTGACCAATAAGTCGAAACAGTGGTAATTTTGACGATATGACGCAATTTTTATGCAGTTTCCTGAAATTTGTCGCAATAGCGAAAGGTAGCGGGGCAAAATTATGGAAATATACATTATCGGTATTTTTTTGGTGTGGTGTTCGCTTTCATTTCTCGGGGAGGTGGGATAGCTGTGATCAAGGTGCTTGTCGTTGATGATTCCGCATTTATGCGCAAAGTGTTATCCGACCTGTTCGCCGCTGAAAGCGATTTTACCGTTCTCGAGCCGGCGCGCAACGGCAAGGATGCCATTGATAAGATCAAACGTCTGAAGCCTGATGTTGTTACTATGGATGTCGAGATGCCGGTGATGGACGGCATCAGCGCTCTGGAGACGATCATGCGGGAGATTCCGACGCCTGTGGTGATGGTGAGCAGCCTGACCCGCGAGGGTGCGGACGCCACGCTCAGGGCGCTGGAGTGCGGAGCGGTGGATTTTGTCGCCAAAACGGCCGGGCCGATATCGAGCATCGACAGGATCAGGACGGAGATTCTCGCCAAGTGCCGCGCGGCGGCCCGCGCCAACGTGCGCCAGCTGATCCGGCCGCCGGCGCCGCCGAAGCCTGTCCCGCCGGCGCCTGTCATGCCTCCGGCGTTCGCCCCCGGCCATGACGAGCAGATCGTCGCCATCGGTACTTCGACCGGCGGCCCGCGCGCCCTGCAGGAGATTCTGACCCGTCTGCCCGGCAATCTGCCGTGCCCGGTAGTAATTGTTCAGCATATGCCTCCCGGGTTCACCAAATCGCTCTCCGACCGCCTCAACAGTTTGTCGGCTCTGTCGGTGAAGGAAGCGGAGGATGGCGATATTCTGAAGCCCGGCCTGGCGGTGATCGCTCCCGGCGATTTTCATATGACGCTGGTGCGCGAGGGGGCGAAGACGGTGGTGCGTCTCCACCAGGAGCCACCCATCGGCGGTCACCGGCCGTCGGTCGATCCGACGATGGAGGCGGTGGCGAGGATCTACGGACCGCGGGCGGTGGGCGTGATTCTTACGGGGATGGGCGCCGATGGTTCCCGCGGTTTGAAGGCGATCAAGAACGGCCGGGGGTTTACCATCGCCGAGGATCAGTCAACCACAGTGGTGTTCGGTATGCCGAAAGCGGCTATCGAACTGGGGATAGTGGATAAAGTCGTGCCGTTGCCCGGTGTCGCCGGCGAAATCGTCAAACACCTGCAAAGCAAACACGGAGGTGTGTAAAATGGAGTTAAATCAATACTTGGGGATGTTCCTGGAAGAGTCGCGCGAACACCTTCAGACTCTAAACAAGTGCCTGCTAAGTCTCGAGAACGATCCACGCAATCTGTCGGTGTTGGACGAGATATTCCGCAGCGCGCACACTATCAAGGGCATGTCGGCCACAATGGGGTTTACGGCGATCGCCGAGCTGACCCATGAGATGGAGAATGTGCTTGATCTGCTTAGAAAGGGTCAGCTTAAGGCTTCGCCCGCGATCATCGACACGCTGTTCAAGTGTTTGGATACGCTGGAGCAGTCGGTGGAGAGTATCGCCAGCAACAGTGAGGCAACGGTGGATATTAAACCGCTGGCCGCCAAGCTGGCCAAGCTGGCTGCCGGCAACGGCGCGGAGGAGCCCGTCCCGGCCGCCGTTGAGAAGAAGGCCGCCGCTCCTGTTTCCGCCACTTCGTCCGGTATCGTTCTCAACGATACCGAGATCGAAGTGATCCGGGCTGCGAATCGCCAGGGCTACGCGGCTTATGAGGTGCAGGTGGCGCTGCGCGAGGGCTGCCTGTTGAAGTCGGCCCGGGCGTATATGGTGATGAACGCCCTCGACGAGCTCGGCGACGTTATTAAGAGCGTTCCGCCGGCCGAGGATTTGGAGAAGGAGAATTTCGACCACAGTTTCACGGTCGTGGCGCTGAGTGATGCGGAGCCGGAAAAGGTGCAGCATACTCTGCTGGCGATTTCGGAGATCGAGACAGCCACCGTGCTGCCGCTGGCAATTCCCGACGCCGCCACATCGGCTGCGCCGGTTTCTCAACAGGCTGTCGCCGCTGTTTCCGCGCCGGAGCCCGCCGAGAAGAGGCGCGACGCCGAGCTGCCGGTTGCAAGACCCGAGGCGCCCGCGGCGGCGGATGCGCCGGCGATGGCGGATAAGAAGCTCCGCGGCGGTCAATCGGTGCGGGTGGATATCGAGAAGCTTGACACGCTGCTCAATCTGGTGGGCGAGCTTGTCATTAACAAGACCCGCCTTGAGCAGATCGGCCTCAGCCATCGCCTTACCGATCTTACGGAGACGATCGAGCAGATGGACCGGGTTACAACCGATCTCCAGGCGGTGGTGATGAAGGTCCGCATGGTTCCCGTGGGCCAGGTTTTCAACCGCTTCCCCCGCATGGTGCGCGATTTGTCGCGTGATCTGAGTAAAGAGGTCAACCTTATCATCCAGGGCGAGGAGACGGAGCTTGACCGGACCGTCATCGACGAGATCGGCGACCCGCTCGTCCACTTGCTGCGCAATGCGATCGACCACGGTATTGAGAGCCCGGCGGAGCGCGAGGCCAAGGGCAAGAATCCGGTCGGCGAGATTCGCCTTATCGCCCGCCATGAGGGCAATAATGTCATCATCATGGTCGAGGACGACGGGGCGGGCGTAAATCCTGAGATCGTGAAGCAGAAAGCGCTGGAAAAAGGGATGATAACCCAGGCCGAGGCCGAGAAGATGGATGCGGCCGAGGCTGTCCGCCTGCTGTTCCTGCCAGGCTTTTCGACCGCCAGGGTGGTGACGGACGTGTCCGGCCGTGGCGTGGGCATGGACGCGGTGAAGACGAAGATCGAGTCTTTGGGCGGTATGGTGGATGTCGAGACCAAGGTCAACGAGGGGTCGCGGTTCAAGATCAGGCTGCCGTTGACGCTGGCGATCATCCAGGCGCTGCTTGTGAAGGTGTGCGAGGAGATTTACGCCATTCCGCTGGGGTCGATCGACAGCACGATCAATATCACCCCTGGGGATATCAAGACGATCCAGAACCAGGAGGTTATCCTCCTGCGCGGGCAGATTATCCCGATCGTCCGCCTGGGCAAAGTTCTCGGCGTTTCCCATGCCGGGAACGAAGACGCCGAGGAGCTTTACGTTGTTATCGTCCACATGGGCGATCAGAAGGCGGGCGTAATCGTCGACACGCTGATCGGCCAGCAGGAGATTGTAATCAAGTCGCTGGGCAAGCTGCTGGCTTCGATAAAGGTTCTTGCCGGGGCTACGATTCTCGGCGACGGCCGGGTGGCTCTTATTCTCGATGTCGGCTCGTTAATGCAGTAAGGGGGGATAGACATGGCCGAAAGCACTTACACGGACAGGGAAACGCAACTGGTTATCTTCAAGCTCGGCCGCGAGGATTACGGCATCAGCATTCTGCAGGTGCAGGAAATCAAGCGGATTATGGACATTACCCGCGTGCCCAATTCGCCGGATTATATCAAGGGCGTCATTAACCTGCGCGGCAGCGTCCTGCCGGTCATCGATCTGAAGAAACGCCTCAGGCTGCCGCCTGCCGACTATACCGAGGATACCCGCATCATCATTGTTAAGGTGGAGGAGATTGTCGTCGGTCTGATTGTTGACGCCGTTTCCGAGGTGACGACGCTGAGCAGTGAGAATATCGAGCCGCCCAATACGGTGGTCGGCGGCGTCAGCGCGGAGTATCTGAGCGGCGTGGGCAAGCAGGACGGAAACCTGCTGATTCTCCTCAATCTCGCCGCTATTGTCGGTGTTGGCGCCGAAGCTGGCAAGACCGGTTGACCTGCCGGTGATTATGACCGAACGGGGTGGATGTTTTGACTGAAGATATAATGAAGCTTTCGTCGCTGGAACTGGATGCGTTGAAAGAGGTGGGCAATGTCGGGGCTGGCAATGCGGCTACGGCTTTGTCGCAGATTATCAACCGCAAAATCGACATGACGGTGCCGCAGGTGGCGATTTTGCCCCTGGGGGAGGTGCCCGATGTTGTCGGCGGGCCGGAGATTATG
Source organism: Selenomonadales bacterium 4137-cl (assembly GCA_032334055.1). Lineage (NCBI taxonomy): Bacteria > Bacillati > Bacillota > Negativicutes > Acetonemataceae > Anaeroselena > Anaeroselena agilis. Next base: position 1,641,373 of record JAUOZS010000001.1, read on the forward strand.
GTGGCCGGCGTTTTTCTGCGCGTGTTCGGCCCGGCGCCAAGCAGCATTCTCTTTCTGCTCCCCCGCGACAGCGCCTTTCTGCTGGTCGATATGCTTATGGGCCGCGAGCGCGGTCTGACAGATCACCTCGATTCGATGGATGAGTCCGCTCTGTTGGAAATAGGCAATATTTTGGCCGGCGCTTATCTTAACGCGCTGTCCTTTTTTACCAAGTTTACCCTGCTGCCTTCAATCCCCGCTCTGGCGATCGATATGGCGGGAGCAATTCTGAGTGTTATTTTGAGCCAGCTTGGTCAGATGGGCGATCATGCTCTCGTTATCGAGACCGAGTTTTCCACCGAGGGTGACGGCGGCGTTAAGGGCCATTTCTTTCTCATCCCCGATCCCGGTTCGCTGGGAACGATTCTCGCGGCAATAGGGGTGAAGGAATAATGGCTGAATTGATTAAGGTTGGCATGGCCGATTACAAGGTCGGCCGTGACCCCGCCAGTCTTATTAGCTACGGCCTTGGTTCCTGCGTAGGTATTGCGGTTTTCGATCCGGTGACCAAAGTCGGCGGTTTGGCGCATATTATGCTGCCTGACAGCAACCAGGCCCGGTCGACGGACAATCCGGCCAAATTTGCCGATACGTGCCTGCCGCTGATGCTCGATGACCTGCTGAAGATGGGGGCGGTGAAGAGCCGCTTGCTGGCGAAGATCGCCGGGGGCGCGCAGATGTTTACGTTTGCGAACGCCACCGATATTATGCGCGTCGGGGAACGTAACAGCGAAGCGGTGCGGATGATGCTGAAAAAGCTTGATCTCAGGCTGATCGCCGAGGATTGCGGCGGCAACTACGGACGTACGGTTGAGCTGAAGCTGGACAACGGCGTTTTCCGTGTCAAGACGATTGATAAGGGTGAAAAAGAACTGTAACCGGGGGAGCATTATGGTTAAGTTGTATATCGCTCTTGGGTTGGCTTTGGTTGTCACCGTTGTCACTGCGGCCGTTGGGCTGGCGAAAGGCGTGCGGCTGCCTACGGTTCTATACCGGTCGGCGATTTCGCTGGTCGGGTGCGCACTCGCCGCTTACCTGGCCGCGTATCTTGCCGAGGGCTATTACCGGCGGCGTTTCGGCGGCATTAAGCCCGGCAGGAATAAAGTCGATATTATTAGTAAGGACGGCATTATTGATAACGATGAGCTTCTTAATCCGTCTCACGCGACGCCCCAGTTCAACCCTATGGACCCGGAGAGTTTAGAGCACGTTTCGGTGAAATGACTGTTGCCGGGGACAGGGGGGGTTGGTAAATGCCAGACGCCGGGCTCGCTTTGCAGAATTTGTGGTCGGAATACCGGGAAAGCCGGCGGGCCGACATCCGCGAAAAACTGATCGAGAATTATCTTCCGCTGGTGAAGTTGGTTGCCGGGCGGATAGCTGTAGGTCTTCCTCAGCATGTCGATAAGGATGATCTGATCAGCAACGGTTTTTTCGGGTTGCTTGAGGCGATCGAGCGTTATGATTTGTCCCGCGGGGTGAAGTTTGAGACTTATGCGGTGGCCCGCATCCGCGGCGCTATGCTCGATTCGCTTCGTGCCCAGGATTGGATCCCGGCTACCGTCAGGCAGAAGGCCCGTCAGTATGAGCAGACTCTGTCCGAACTGGAGCACCGGCTTGGCCGGTCGGCCACCGATGAGGAGATCGCCGGCGCTATGGGGGTTTCGGTGCCTCAGTTCCACACGCTTATCAATACCCTGAACGGCTGCACGCTGGTTCCGCTGGAGGATTATGTAAAAACGGAGTCACCGGCCAGCCATGCCCCTAATCCGTCCCAGTTTCTTGAGGACGAGGAAGTCAAGGCGACTTTGGCGAAGGCTATCGAGCGCCTGTCGGAAAAGGAGCGTCTGGTTGTTACTTTGTATTATTACGAGGGACTGACGCTGAAGGAGATCAGTATGATTCTGAAGTTGACAGAGGCCCGGATTTCCCAGCTTCATACGAAGGCGATCTTCCGCCTGCGCGGCGCGCTGTCCCGTTTTAAGTCCAGCTTGCTGTAGCCTCAGAGTAAAGCGAGGTGTATGTAATGAACGACGAGGAAAAGAACGCCGCCAATCAATCCGGCGCTTCCGCAGATGTCGATGGCTCTTTTAAGGTAGACTATAATGAAGACGGCATTTATCTTACGGTGAATCCTGCCCAAGGCGCGGGTGCTCCGGTAAGGGAGCCGCTGGTTATGGCTGAGCTGAAAAGTCGCGATATTCAGGGTGCGAATTTTTCCGCGATTATCCGTATTGTCAAGGAGGCTAGCGGCACGCCGGTGAAGATCGCCGAGATGACGGCCGCTGTCCAGGAGCCGGAGATTCAGGTGCTGGTCGACCGCGACCGGATGTCGGCGTCGCTGCAGATTATCCAGCCGAAAGGCAGTCGTCCGCTGTCTTTCGAAGAGGTGTTGGAGAAAATCCACGCCGCCGGTGTCGTCCAGGGTATCGATATGGAGGCTGTGAAGCGGGCTTTCGACCGGCCGGGAACGCCGGTGACGTGCGCCCGCGGCGATGCGCCGGTTAACGGCAGCGACGCGGCTATCCGCTTCGCTCACGATACGAATGCCAAGGGCCGCCCGGTCGAGCTTGAGGATGGCCGGGTCGATTTCAAGGATCTTAATCTTTTCACCGTGGTGTCCGAGGGTGACCTGCTGGCGGAAAAGATTCCGCCTACGGCGGGGAATCCGGGCGTGGATGTTATCGGCCAGCCGATTTTCCCCAAACCGGGCAAGGATATCCCCATGCCGCTCGGCAAGAATGTGTATGCGGACGGCGGTCTGATCAAGGCTGCGATCGCCGGGCAGTTGCAGTTCGTGAATAATAAGTTGCACGTGTCGCCGGTGATCGAGATCAAGGGCGATGTGGATCTTTCCACCGGTAACGTCGAGTTTGTCGGCAATGTGGTGGTGCGCGGCTCGGTGCAGTCGGGTTTTACGGTCAAGGCCGACGGCAATGTGGAAATTTACGGGTCGGTGAGCGGCGGCACGGTGGAAGGTTGTAATATCGTCATCAGGATGGGCATCCAGGGGATGCAGCGCGGTTATGTCCGCGCCAAGGAGAATGTGACGACCAAGTTCATCGAGAATGCCAACGTTTCCGCCGAGGGCGACGTGATGGTGAATGATGTGATTCTTCACAGCAACGTTAGCGCCGGTAAGCGGGTGATAGTGGAGGGCCGCCGCGGCTTCATCGCCGGAGGCCACGTTATCGCGGCCGAGGAGATCCGCGCGAAGACGGTGGGGACGCATCTGGCGGTGGCCACCGATCTCGAGGTGGGGGTCAATCCCGTGATCCGCGCCGAGTATACCGAGCTGCGCAAGGAGCTGAGGAAGAACGAGGTTACTCTCGATCAGGCGCAGAAAGCTCTCAATGTGCTCCGGTCCGTCAATCAGTCCGATCTGTCGCCGGAGAAGCGCGAGATGATGCTGAAGCTGACGAAAGCGCAGTTTCATATGGCCGGCCAGGTGGAAACGATGCGTAAACGGATTACGGAGATCGAGTTGTTGTTTGAGGAGATGCGTTACGGCCGCATCAGGGTTTCGGATGTCGTTTATCCGGGTGTGAAGATTGTTATCGGCACGCTTGTAAAGCCGGTGCGCGAGATGCTGAAGTACGCTTCTTTTTATGCAGAGGACGGGGAGATCAGAATCGGGTCGTTCCGTTAAGTTGACAGTAGGGGAGGGGAGGACGTGACAATTCGTGCCATCGACCTCCAGGTACTTATTCCCCGGGTGACCGAGGTAGGTAAAGTCCAGCAGATTGCCGACAACCAGGGTGCTTTGCAGCAGCAGCAGGGCGCCGATCAGTGGCAGAAGCTTGCCGCCGCGCGCCAGCAACAGGTGCAAAAATCCCCCCAAAACGCCGGCGGCAAGGTTAACGCGGATGCCGACGGCAAGGAGAAGCACCAGGAGGAGAACAATAAGGGCAGCCGCCGTCATGAGGACGAGGCCGAAGACAGCCCCGACCCCATCCGTGGTCATACGATCGATATCAAGACTTGAGGTGGGTTATGCTAACAGGGACGATGGTCTTTGTCGTCATTATTCTTTTTTTTGTTTTTTTCATTGTTTACAAGCGGGGTATGATCGCCCGGATGTTCACTTTGAACGCGGCGTCGTCCGCCGGTGAGTTTCAGCAGGAGCTGGAGCGGACGGCCGATGCGGCCATCCGCCGCCTGGAAACGCAGATTGGCCATCTGGAGTATTTGCTGGATGAGGCCGACGCGAGGATTGCCGAGCTTGACAAGCGGCTTGCTGCTTCCCGGCCGGCGGACGAGCCCGCGTCCCCGGCGGCGTCTCCAGCCCAGGAGCCGGCCGCTTCGGTCGATGTTCGTCTTGCCGCCGAGCCGCCGCCTTCGCAGGCCGCGCCTATAGAGGAGCAGCCTGCCCGTGAGACGCCGGGCGCCGACCGGCGTAAGCTTATTTTGTCGATGGCCGAGCAGGGGTACAGCGTGACCGAGATCGCCAAGATGACGGGTGCAGGCAAGGGAGAAATAATTCTGCTGCTGCAGTTGAATAAAAAATGATTGTTTTTTCGATACTAGTAAGCGAATTGCCGGCGATTATGCTTGTGGGCGTCAGGTAATTATGCTATACTAACTTTTGGTGTAATATCACACACGCCTGACAATTCCCCGATTGTGCCGGACGAACCGGTGGACGGCGGAAAATGCGGCAGGCGGCGGAAAAAACAGGAGGTGTCCAGAGTATGTCGGTTATTTCCATGAAGCAGCTTCTGGAGGCTGGGGTCCATTTCGGCCACCAGACCAGAAGGTGGAACCCCAAGATGGCTCCGTACATTTTTACGGAGCGCAACGGTATCTACATCATCGATTTGCAGAAGACGGTCAAGAAGGTTGAGGAGGCGTACAATTTCGTGCGCGAGCTGGCGGGCGAGAACAAGACGCTGCTGTTCGTCGGCACGAAGAAGCAGGCCCAGGAGGCTGTCCGCGAAGAGGCTCAGCGTTGCGAGATGTTCTATGTCAACGAACGCTGGCTGGGCGGCATGCTGACCAACTTCCAGACCATCCAGCGCCGGATCAACCGTCTGCGCGAGCTCGAGACGATGGAAGAGAAGGGCATGTTCGAGGTCCTGCCGAAGAAGGAGGTCATCGCCCTCCGTCACGAGCAGGAGCGTTTGCAAAAGTTCCTCGGCGGCATTAAGAATATGCGCAAGCTGCCCGGGGCGTTGTTCATCATCGATCCGCGCAAGGAGCGGATCGCGGTGGCCGAGGCCCGCAAGCTGGGTATCCCGATCGTGGCGATCGTCGATACCAACTGCGATCCCGACGAGATCGATCACATCATCCCCGGCAACGATGACGCCATCCGCGCCGTTAAGTTGCTTACCGGCAAGATGGCTGACGCCATTCTCGAAGGCAAGCAGGGTGAGCAAATGGAAGCAGCAGAAAGCGAGAGCGAGTAAATGTGCTAAGGTAAGGGACGGCCAATCGCTCCCTTACCTTAGTTTCCCTTTAGGACGTGTTTGACGATATTTGGTGCAAGCCTGATTTATATATTTGACAGGAGGATGGGTATGATAACTGCGGAAATGGTAAAAGATTTGCGCGAGCGCACCGGCGCCGGCATGATGGACTGCAAGAAGGCGCTGACCGAGACGGGCGGCGACATGGACAAAGCGATCGATTTTCTGCGCGAGAAGGGCCTGGCCGCCGCCGCGAAGCGCGCCGGCAGGGTGGCCGCGGAAGGTGTGGTCGAGGCTTACATACACGGCGGCGGCCGCATCGGCGTTATGCTTGAGCTGAACTGCGAGACCGACTTCGTGGCTAAAACGGAAGATTTCCGTACTTTGGCCAAGGATCTGGCGATGCAGGTGGCGGCGTCCAATCCTGCTTATGTCCGCCGCGAGGAGGTGCCGGCGGAGATTATCGACCATGAGCGCGAAGTGCTGAAAGCCCAGGCTATGAACGAGGGCAAGCCGGCCAATATCGCCGAGAAGATGGTGGAAGGCCGTATTGAGAAGTACTATAAGGAAAATTGCCTGATGGAGCAGCCGTTCATCAAGGATCCGGATACGACCGTGACCCAGCTTATTACCGCGAAGATCGCCAAGATCGGCGAAAATATTTCTGTGCGGCGTTTCGTCCGCTACCAGTTGGGCGAAGGCATCGAGAAGAAGAGCGCGGATTTCGCCGCCGAGGTTATGGCGACGGTTAAAAATTGCTAGCAGCCCGCTGGCCAAGAAAGAGAACACCTTGGTGTTCTCTTTTTTCTAAACAGCCGGACAGGCAAATAAAGGATTTGACCGCCAATTCGTAGAAAAGACTTGAAAAATGGGGGTTTTACTGATATGCAGGCCGGTAAGTACAAGCGTATTGTCCTGAAACTGAGCGGCGAAGCTCTCGCCGGGAATAAAGGCTACGGCATCGATCCTGAGACGGTGGAGCGGATTGCCCGCGAGATCAGGGAGATCAAGCGCACTACCGAGCTCGAGGTTGCGATCGTCGTCGGCGGCGGCAATATCTGGCGCGGCCTGGCCGGCAGTTCGAAGGGGATGGACAGGGCGACCGCCGATTATATGGGTATGCTGGCTACGGTGATGAACGCGCTGGCCCTGCAGGACGCTCTTGAGCACTCTGGCGTCGATTCGCGGGTGCAGTCGGCGATCGAGATGCGTCAGGTGGCTGAGCCTTATATCCGCCGCCGTGCCATCCGCCACCTTGAGAAGGGCCGGGTGGTGGTTTTCGCGTCCGGCACCGGCAACCCTTATTTTTCCACCGATACGACCGCCGCGCTGCGGGCGGCGGAAATCGAGGCCGACGTTATTCTGATGGCCAAGCGCAACACCGACGGCGTGTACGATTGCGACCCGCGCCAGAATCCCGACGCCAAGAAGTTCACCGAGCTCGAATATATCGAGGTGCTGCAACGCGGTCTGGGGGTAATGGACTCGACGGCGACCAGCCTTTGTATGGATAACAGGATTCCAATCGTTGTTTTCAGCATCGATGAACCCGGCAATATTCTGAAAGCCGCTTGCGGCGAAAATATCGGCACTATTGTTGGAGGGATGAAAAATGACGGTTAAGGACATTTATGCCAGTCACGAGGACAAAATGAAGAAGGCCTTGGAGGTTATGCGCAAGGAGTACGGCAGCCTGCGCGCCGGCCGCGCCACTCCGGCGCTCCTCGACAAGATCGCGGTCGATTATTACGGTACGCCGACCCCGCTCAGCCAGGTGGCCAACATTTCGGCTCCCGAGCCTCGGCTGCTGACCATTCAGCCTTGGGAGAAGACGATGCTGGGTACGATTGAGAAGGCGATCCTCAAATCCGATCTCGGGCTGACGCCCAACAACGACGGTTCGGTGATCCGCCTGAGTATCCCGCAATTGACCCAGCAGCGGCGCACCGAGCTGGTCAAGGTCGTGCACAAGAAGGCCGAGGAATGCCGGGTGGCGATTCGCAACCTGCGCCGCGACGGCAACGAGTCGATCAAGAAGCTGGAAAAGGACCGCTCTATTTCCGAGGATGAGGTCAAGAAGGGGCAGGAAGACATCCAGAAGTTGACTGATAAGTATATAAAAGAAGTGGATCATGTTATGGCTATCAAAGAAAAGGAAATAATGGAAGTGTAGCAATGGAGACCGTCGGAATGCCGCTGAAGGACGCCGCGGAGGCGCTGACGGCGGGCAATATCGCATTTTCGGTGACTGTTACCCGGCCGACGCGCCACAGTTTTCCCCTGGCGGAGGATATGCTTTATGTTGTCAGGGAACTGCGGGACGAAGACGGCGGGCGACGTCTGCTTGTCGCAGCAAAGATGGGGAAAGCCCCCTCGTAACGAGGGGGCTTATAATTACGATGTCGAGGTGCCATGCTGCCGTGTGGAAAAAATGGTTCGGACGTTCTGACCAGCGGAGTGAAAGCTCTTACGGCGATCTTGACCCGGCGCGCGTGCCGCGTCATGTTGCCATTATTATGGACGGCAACGGGCGCTGGGCGCAAAAGCGCGGCTTGCCGCGCACCTTCGGCCACCGGGCCGGCGCGGAGGCATTGCGGGCTATTGTTCGTACGGCTGCCGAGCTCGGCATCGGCGTGCTCACAACGTACGCTTTCTCCACCGAGAACTGGAAGCGACCGGCGGAGGAAGTCGATTTGCTGATGAATCTCTTTTCCGATTATCTCGACAATGAGATTGAAGAGCTTAACTCGAACGGCATCAGGGTCCGCTTCAGCGGCAAAACGGAAGAGCTGGCCGCCGGGCTCAAGGCCAAGATCGACCGGGCGGAAGGCGTGACCGCGGCGAATGAGAGGCTGGTGCTGAATATAGCGGTGAACTATGGCGGACGCGCGGAGATTACCCACGCGGTCCGGCTGATCGCCGCCGCGGTGGCCGCCGGCAGCCTTAAGGCCGAGGATGTCAGCGAGGAGGTCATCAGCCGCCATCTTTACACTGCCGGCCTGCCAGACCTCGATCTGCTCATCCGTCCGGCCGGCGACCTGCGGATCAGTAATTTCCTCCTCTGGCAGGCGGCCTATGCCGAGTTTTGGTTTACCGATATCAATTGGCCCGATTTCCGGCCCGAGCACCTTATCGCCGCGGTTGCCGATTTTCAGCGGCGCGACCGGCGGTTCGGCGGGCTGACCAAGTAGGTGTATAGATGTTCATCCACAGGGTTGTGACAGCCGTAGTCGGCATAATCATCGCCATTTTCGTAGTAAACTACGGGCAGTGGGTATTCGCCGCCGCCGCCCTTCTTCTCACGCTGCTTGCCTGGCACGAGTTCTCGGCGATGGCGTGCTGTCGCCAGGTCGAGACAGCCTATTGGCTGGGGGTGGCAGGCATAGTCCTCATCTGGGGAACGGCCTGGCTGGGCAATGCCCGCGAAACGATGGCGGTGGTGCTGCTGATCGCTTTTATTGCGCTGGCGAAAATGGTGTTCGCTCCGGAGCGCTTTTCCTTCCAGGACGCGGCCGCCACTATCGCCGGCGTGGTGTACGTCGGCCTGGCGTTCGCCCATCTGGTGCTGCTGCGGTTCACCGACTATTCGGTGCTGATGGCCACCAAGTTCGGTCCTCTATCGGCTGGCGCGGTTTATCTTTGGCTGGCGTTCGTCGGCACCTGGTCGTCCGATACCTTCGCCTATTTGGTGGGCTCAAGGTTTGGCCGCCGCAAGCTGGCGCCGAAGGTAAGTCCCGGCAAGACGTGGGAGGGGACCATCGGCGGCGTGGTAGGCAGCGTGATCGGTGTGACCGCCATGGGCGCCGCGTGTGCGCTGCCGCTCGGCCACAGCGCCGCTATCGGTCTGCTGGTCGGTGTCGTGGCTCCGGTGGGCGATCTTGTCGAGTCGTCGATAAAAAGGTTCTGCGCCGTCAAGGATTCCGGGCGCCTGCTGCCCGGCCACGGCGGGGTGCTGGACCGCTTCGACAGCGTCATGTTCGCCGCCCCGGCCGTTTATTATTATCTGCAGATTTTCATCGTGCGCTGACGCGCCGTTAGGAGACTATGATGGTGAAACGCATCGCCGTACTGGGGTCGACCGGCTCGATCGGCACCCAGGCCCTTGAGGTCGCGGCCGCCCATCCCGACCGTTTCCGGGTCGTCGCTCTGGCGGCCCATCACAACGACAGGCTGCTCGCCGAGCAGCTCGACCGGTTTCGCCCGGCGCTGGCCGTGCTCGCGGACGGCGAGGCGGCCGACCGGCTGCGCGGCCATTACCGCGGCCCTGCCAAGATCATGGCGGGCGAGGAGGGGCTGATCGCCGCGGCGACGCTGGCGGAGGCCGATACCGTCCTGACTTCGCTGGTGGGCTTCGCCGGCCTGAGGCCGACGCTGGCGGCGATCGAGGCTGGCAAGAATATCGCGCTGGCCAACAAGGAAACGCTGGTTGCCGCCGGCGAACTCGTAACCGCCGCGGCCCGCAGGCGCGGTGTAGCCATTTTGCCTGTGGACAGCGAGCATAGCGCCATTCTCCAGTGCCTGCAGGGGGAGGGCAGGGCAGGCGTCCGCCGCCTGATCCTCACCGCTTCCGGCGGGCCGTTTCGCGAGCGGGCCAAGGAGACGCTGCCGCGCGTTACGGTATCGGAGTGCCTGAAGCATCCGAACTGGTCGATGGGCCGCAAGATAACCGTCGATTCGGCGACGCTCGCTAATAAAGGCCTGGAAGTGATCGAGGCCCGGTGGCTGTTCGATATGGACTATGACGCTATCGACGTTGTCGTCCATCCCCAGAGCATCATCCATTCGATGGTAGAATTCGTGGATGGGTCGGTGATGGCTCAGCTCGGGCGCCCCGATATGCGCCTGCCGATTCAGTACGCGTTCAGTTTCCCCGACCGCTGGCCGGCGGATTTTGCCCGCCTCGATTTCACCGCGCTTTCCGCGCTTACCTTCGCGCCGCCTGACACCGACCGTTTCCCGGCTCTGGCCATGGGCTACGAGGCGGGTCGGCGCGGCGGCACCGCGCCCTGTGTTTTCAACGCCGCCAATGAGGCGGCCGTCAACGCTTTTCTGTCCGGGGAAATCACTTTCACCGCCATTACCGCGTCGGTCCGCCGCGCGCTCGACGCGCACGCGGACGTCGCTTCGCCGACGCTCGCGGACCTCTGCGCCGCCGACGAATGGGCGCGGGCGTTCGTCGCCCGGATTATTCCCGAGCTTAAATAACCCGTTGGAAGAGGTGGAAGTTTCTTGACAACCACGATTATCGCCACGGTCTTTGTGCTGGGTCTGCTGGTCCTCGTCCACGAGATCGGCCACTTCGTCTCCGCCCGCCTTACCGGCATGGCGGTGCGCGAGTTCGGCATCGGCTTCGGGCCGGCCCTGGTCAGCAAAAGATTCGGCGAGACGGTTTATTCCCTCAACCTCGTTCCGTTAGGCGGCTTCGTGAAGATCGCCGGTATGGACCCGGACGAGGAGCAGACCGAAAAATCTTACGGCGCGAAGCCGATCTGGGCCCGCATGCTGGTGATCGCCGCCGGACCAGTGATGAATTTTGTGCTGCCGGCGCTGCTGTTTTTCATCGTGCTGCTCGGCGCGGGCGTGGACAATGCCTCCGACAAGCCAATTATCGGCAGTATCATCGCCGACAGACCGGCCGCCCGGGCCGGTTTGGCCGCCGGCGACCGCATCATGTCCGTTAACGGCGGCAAGATTGATACCTGGATGGATTTTGTCCAGGTTATCAGGGTCAACGCCGACAAAAAGGTGACGATCGTTTACGACCGCGGCGGCGTCACGAAAGAGGCGGCCATCGTTCCCGAATACGACGCGAAAACGAACCGCGGCATTATCGGCGTAACGCCACAGGTAACGAACTACCGTCCGGGGCCGGGTGAGGCTTTCGTGATGGCGGTGAAGCAGACGGTGGTGGTGACGGCCGCGATCTTCGGCGGCCTGGTGCAGATGATCACCGGGCAGGCGCCCGCAGACGTAGCCGGGCCTATCGGGGTCGCCCAGATGACTGGGCAGGTCGCCCGGATGGGCTTTCTGCCGCTGCTCCAGTTCGCGGCTTTCCTCAGCATAAACCTGGGGCTCATTAATCTCCTGCCGGTGCCGGTGCTGGACGGCGGCCACCTGGTGACGCTGGCGTTCGAGGCCGTGCGGGGCAAGCCTTTAAGCCGCAGCAAGCTGCAGATCATTCAGACGATCGGTTTCGCGCTCTTGATGACGCTGATGTTGCTGGCGACGTTCAAAGATATTACGCGGATTTTCTGGTGATGAGCATGAAACGCAAACGCACCGCGCCGATCCGTGTCGGCAAGATAACCGTGGGCGGCAACGCGCCCGTATCCGTGCAGTCGATGACCAACACCAAGACGGACGATGTGGCCGCCACCGTCGCCCAGATCGGCCGTCTCGCCGCCGCCGGGTGCGACATAGTACGGGTGGCAGTGCCCGACGCCGCGGCCGCCGAGGCGCTGGCGGCGATAAAGGCGGCGGTGGGCGACATGCCGATTGTCGCCGATATCCACTTCGACCACCGCCTGGCGCTGTCGGCGTTGGAGCGGGGGGTGGACGGCCTGCGGCTCAATCCCGGCAACATCGGCGACCCCGACCATGTCACGGCTGTCGTGAAGGCGGCCAGGAAGCGCCGCGTGCCGATCCGCATCGGCGTCAACGCCGGCTCGCTCGATAAGGCGCTGCTCGCCAGACACGGCGGCCACGCCACCGCCGCCGCGATGGTGGAGAGCGCTCTCGGACATATCCGCATTCTCGAAAATCTGGACTTTTACGATATCAAGGTATCTCTCAAGGCCCATGACGTGCCGCTAACGCTGGAGGCCTACCGCCAGATGTCGCAGGCGGTCGACTACCCGCTCCACCTCGGGATCACCGAGGCGGGCACGGTCAATACCGGTATTATCCGCTCGGCGGTGGGCATCGGCGCTCTTTTGGCCGAGGGCATCGGCGACACGGTCCGCGTATCGCTGACCGGCGACCCGGTGGAGGAGGTGCGGGTGGCGAACGAGATTTTGAAGTCGCTCGGCCTCCGGGAATACGGCCCGACCCTCGTTTCCTGCCCGACCTGCGGCCGAACCGAGATCGACCTCGTAGCCGTCGCCAGGGCGGTGGAGGAGCGAATCAAGGCGATGAAGAAGCCGCTGAAGGTGGCGGTGATGGGGTGCGTGGTCAACGGCCCCGGGGAGGCGCGGGAAGCAGACATCGGCCTGGCCGGCGGCAAAGGGCAGGGGCTGATCTTCCGCAAGGGGGAGATTCTCCGCAAGGTGCCAGAGGACCAGTTGATTGCGGCGCTGTTCGCCGAAATAGATAAACTCGTCGAGGAGGAATAATATTATCATGCGCGCATCCCAGCTATACGCCCCGACGCTGCGGGAAACGCCGGCCGAAGCCGAGGTAATCAGCCATCAGCTCATGCTGCGGGCCGGGTTCATCCGCAAGGCGGCCGGCGGCATTTACAACTACCTGCCCCTGGCCTGGCGGGTGCTGAAGAAGATCGAGAAGATCGTCCGCGAGGAGATGGACGCCAAGGGAGGCCAGGAACTGCTGATGCCGATCGTGCTGCCGGCGGAGATGTGGCAGGAGACGGGCCGCTGGGACGTTTACGGCGACGAGATGTTTCGCCTGAAGGACCGTCACGGCCGCGACTTTTGCCTGGGGCCGACCCACGAGGAGATGGTCACCACCCTCATCCGCGACGAGGTGCGCTCTTATCGCCAATTGCCGCTGATGCTGTACCAGATCCAGAACAAGTTCCGCGACGAGATCAGGCCGCGGTTCGGGCTGATGCGCGGCCGCGAGTTCATTATGAAGGATCTTTATTCGTTCGACCGCGACGAAGCCGGTCTGGACGAAAGCTATAACAAGATGTACGACGCCTACAGCCGCGTTTTCACCCGCTGCGGGCTGACCTTCCGCCCGGTCGAGGCCGACCCCGGCGCCATCGGCGGGAAGGGGAGCCACGAGTTCATGGTCATCGCCGATTCGGGCGAGGCGGCGATCGTGTACTGCGGCGGCTGCGACTACGCCGCCAACGTCGAGAAGGCCGAGCTGCACCCGCTCGAGGCGCCGGCCGAGGCTCCCGCGGAGCTTGTCCTCAAGGACACCCCCGGCACGAAGACGATCGCCGCGGTGGCCGAGTTCCTCGGCCTGCCCGCCGCCAAGACGGTCAAGACGCTGGCCTATCTGACCGACAAGGGGCTGGTGTTCGCCCTGGTGCGCGGCGACCACGACGTGAACGAGATAAAGGTGCAGAACGCCGTCGGCGCGATCTTTCTGCAGATGGCCGACGAAGCCTCGCTGGCGGCCGCCGGCACTTCCCCCGGCTTCATGGGGCCGATCGGTGTCAAGGATGTAATCGTGGTGGCGGACGCGACGGTGATGAAGATGTACAATACGGTCGTTGGCGCCAACGAGCCGGACCGCCACTATGTCAACGTCAATCCCGGCCGGGACTTTAAGCCGGCCGTCGTTGCCGACATCCGCCTTATCCGCGAGGGCGACCCCTGCCCGCGCTGCGGCGAGCCGGTGAAGACGGCGCGCGGCATCGAGGTGGGCCAGGTGTTCAAGCTGTATACCAAGTATTCCAAGGCCCTGAACGCCACTTACCTGGATGAGAACGGCCAGGAACAGACGATCGTGATGGGCACGTACGGCATCGGCGTAACCCGCACGATGGCCGCCGCCATCGAGCAAAATAACGACGCCAACGGCATTATTTGGCCGGCAGCCATCGCTCCCTTCCATGCCGCCGTTATCCCGGTGAACAACGCCGACCAGGGCCAGCGCGAGCTGGCGGAAAAGCTCTACGCCGAGCTTGCCGCCGCCGGTGTCGAGGTTGTCCTCGACGACCGCGACGAACGGGCGGGGGTGAAGTTCAAGGACGCCGATCTGATCGGTTATCCGCTGAAGGTGACGATCGGCGCCAAGGCGGTGAGCGAGAACAAGGTGGAGGTCAAGACGCGGCGCGGCGGCGAAGTACACTTTTTCCCGGCGGAGGAAGCCGTCGAAGGGATTAAAGCCCTGCTGGCGAAGCTGTAATTTGCGTAAGGAACCCCGGCATGGAAATGCCGGGGTTTTTTGCGCTGTGTCGCGGGCGATAATCGGCGGAAAGGAATTTTTTTGCAATAAATTATGTTAGTTATAAATATCGATACTTTTACAACTATAGCAGGAATTGGCGCGACGAACGCCAAATATTGTACAGGTAGCGGCAAACCGCCACAAAATGTTGTTATTCCAGGCGATATACAGGAGAGTGCCCTTTGCATACCTACTGCATCATCCCCGATAAAACCCAGAGCCTTCTCGACCTGCTTGCGGAGCTCGAGCTGACCGGCGCCGAGCGCGAGCAGCTGACGAACGTGGTCGTCGCCAAGGTTAATGTCGATACCGATGCCCCCGGGTGGGAGGTCCATCTGACCGCCCCCGTGCCGCTGCCGGCCAACGTGCTCGACCGCGCCGCCGCCCATCTCTGCCGGCGCTGCGGCCTTAAGCATACGTCTTTCGTGCTTGCCGCAACCAAGGATTTCGGGCAATATCTCGCCGAAGACTGGCAGGCTTTCGTTAGCGGCGTGGCCGGCGGCAACCCGACCATCCGTCATCTGCTGTCCGGTGCCAAGTGGCAGTTCGACGGTCACACTCTTGTCCTGGAGACGAACGGCGACCTGTCCGGCCAGATACTATCCGCCCGCGGCGTTGATAAGGCGATTGTCGCCTTTGTCGCCGAAAAATTTTCCCGGCCATGCGCGGTGGCGTTCCTGAGCGTTGCCGCCGTCGAGCCGGAACCATGCGACGAGGAGCCGCCGGGGAACGGTTATCCTGAGCCTGCGGCCGAGAAAGGTCCCGCCGCGGCGAAGAAAAAAGCGCCCGAGAACCCGCTGCTGTTCGGCCGCGTGATCAAAAACGACGCTGTGCCGCTGGCGAGCATTGAGGAGGAGGGACGCAACGTCATCGTCGCCGGGCAGATCGTCAAGCATGAACTGCGAGAGCTTAAGTCGGGACGGACGCTGCTGTCGTTCGATATCGCCGATCTCGGCGGCGGCATAAGCGGCAAGGCCTTTTTCGACGATAAGGCCCAGATCGCCAAGCTGGCGGCCGGGCTGGCCGACGGCATGCTCGTCAAGGTCAAGGGGACGGTCCAGTACGACAAGTACGCCAATGAACTGGTGATGTTCGCCGACAGCATGTGCCGCCTGGCGAAGCCCGAGCGCACCGATACGGCGGAGGTGAAGCGGGTGGAGCTGCACGCCCATACCCGGATGAGCGCGCTTGACGCCGTGGTGGCGACCAAGGCGCTGATTAAGACGGCCGCCCAATGGGGGCATCCGGCGGTGGCGATCACCGACCACGGTGTCGTGCAGGCTTTCCCGGAGGCGGAGGAGGTGGCGGCGAAAGCAGGCATCAAGGTTATCTACGGCATGGAGGGCTATTTGTTCGACGACGACATCAACCATGCCTATCATATAATCATTCTCGCCAAAAACAGCGTCGGCCTCCGCAACCTCTACAGGCTGGTGTCGTTGTCCCACCTCAAGTACCTGCACCGCACGCCCCGCATTCCGCGAGCCATCCTGGCCGAGTACCGTGAAGGCCTTGTTTTAGGTTCGGCCTGCGAGGCAGGAGAGTGCATGCAAGCGCTCATTAACGGCGCCAAGGATGAAGAGGTGGTGCGTATCGCCACTTTTTACGATTATCTTGAAATCCAGCCGGCCGGCAACAACGAGTTCCTGGTGCGCCAGGGACGGATCGCCGACGAGGAGGGGCTGCGCGACCTCAACCGGCGGATTTGCTCCCTGGGCGAGCGGCTGGGCAAGCCGGTGGTCGCGACCTGCGACGTCCATTTCCTCCAGCCGGAGGACGAAGTCTACCGGCGCATCCTCATGACCGGCCAGGGTTACGATGATGCCGACAAGCAGCCGCCGCTGTTTTTCCGCACGACCGGGGAGATGCTGGCCGAATTCGCCTATCTCGGCGAGGCCAAGGCCTACGAGGTGGTCGTCGAGAATACCCGCCTGATAAGCGAAGGGATCGAGGCGTTCAAGCCGATTCCCGAAGAGCTTTACTCGCCGAAGATCCCCGGCGCCGAGGAGCAGATCAAGTCGATGTCTTATGCCAAAGCCCGCAAGCTCTACGGCGACGATTTGCCCGAGCTGGTGGCCGACCGGCTGAAGTACGAGCTCGATTCGATTATCAACAACGGCTTCGCCGTGCTGTACCTCATCGCTCACAAGCTAGTCAAGAAGTCGCTCGACGACGGTTATCTGGTAGGGTCGCGAGGCTCGGTCGGTTCCTCGTTCGTCGCGACGATGACCGATATTACCGAGGTCAACCCGTTGCCGCCCCACTGGCGCTGTCCGGCCTGCCGCTGGAGCGAGTTCGTCGCCGACGGAACGTACGGCTGCGGCTTCGATATGCCCGACCGCGTCTGCCCGACCTGCGGCGAGGCGGCCATCAAGGACGGTCACGATATTCCGTTCGCCGTATTCATGGGTTTTCACGGCGACAAGGTGCCCGATATCGACCTCAATTTCTCCGGCGAATACCAGCCGGTGGCCCACAAGTATACCGAGGAGTTGTTCGGCCGCGACAACGTGTTCCGCGCCGGCACGATCGCCACGATCGCCGATAAGACGGCTTACGGGTTTGTCCGCAATTACTTCGCCGACAAGGGCATAACCGCCCGCAACGCTCATATCAACCACCTGATAAGCGGCTGCACGGGGGTGAAGCGGACCACCGGCCAACACCCCGGCGGCATCATGGTTGTGCCGCGGGACATGGATATCCACCATTTCACGCCGATTCAGTACCCGGCCGATGACAAGAATTCGGCCACCATCACCACGCATTTCGATTATCATTCCATTTCCAGCCGGCTGGTCAAGCTCGATATCCTCGGCCATGACGACCCGACGGTCATCAAGATGCTGGAGGATCTGACCGGCCTCGATCCCAAGGCGATCCCTTTTGACGACAAGCCGACGCTGAGCCTGTTTTCGTCCACCGAGGCTCTCGGCCTCAGCCCCGCGGAGCTCGGCTCGACGGTGGGCACGTTCGGCATCCCCGAGTTCGGGACGAAATTCGTCCGCCAGATGCTGGAGGACACCAAGCCGCAGAATTTCAGCGAGCTTGTCCGTATCAGCGGCTTTTCCCACGGCACGGATGTGTGGCTGAACAACGCCCAGGATCTCATCAAGAGCGGCACGGCCAAGCTGTCGGAGGCGATTTCGGCCCGCGACGACATTATGGTTTACCTTATCCAAAAAGGCGTGAAGCCGCAGACGGCTTTCAAGGTTATGGAGGACGTCCGCAAGGGCAAAGGGGTGAAGCCCGACGATGTGGCGGTGATGTCGGAGCACGGCGTCCCCGCCTGGTACGTGGAGTCGTGCCAGAAGATCAAGTATATGTTCCCCAAGGCGCACGCGGTGGCGTACGTGATGATGGCGTTCCGCATCGCCTATTGCAAGATCCACCACCCGCTCGCTTTCTATGCGTCGTATTTCACGGTGAGGGCGACCGAGTTCGACGCCGATCTCATCGTCAGAGGCGTGCCGGCTCTCCGCCAGAAGCTGGCCGAGCTGGAGCAGAAGGGCCCGTCCGCTTCGGCCAAGGAAAAGGGACTGGCGACGATCATCGAGATGGCGCTGGAGATGTATTTGCGCGGCTATAAGTTCGAGCGCGTCGATCTGTATAAATCGGACGCCACCCGCTTTCTGATCGTCGACGGGGGCCTGCAGCCGCCGCTGGCGTCGCTGCAGGGGGTGGGGGACAACGCGGCCCGCAATATCGTGGCCGCCCGCGCCGGGAAGCCTTTCACGTCGGCGGAGGATCTGCGCGCGCGCAGCCGGGCGGCCAAGCCGGTCATCGACACGCTGCGCGAGCACGGCGCGCTAGGCGACCTGCCGGAAGACGACCAGATCGCCCTTTTCGCCTGATTTATTCGCTAATGGGTTGTAAATTTCACCCTGCGGTGTTATAATATTTCTGGATATGTAGTTGTGTGCGCAGGAGAGTGGGTTGCAACCCACTCTTTCATCTTATGCCAGCCGGTCGCCCGCTCCTCGGTATGAGGGGAGACGGCTCAGGCTAAACTAAGAGGAGGCCGTATCCCGCGGCCGCGAATACGACATTAGGGGTGGAACGATATGGCGGCAAAAGAAATCGAGGCATTGGTCGAGAAGCTGGTCAACGAGATCATTCAGGGTTCGGCCCTGGAATTGGTAGATGTGGAGTATGTCAAGGAGCGGGACTGGTATCTGCGTGTCTTTCTCACCAAGGAAGGCGGCATCGGCGTGGACGATTGCCAGTGGGTGAGCGAGCGCTTGGAGAATAGGCTCGATGAGCTTGATCCCATCAAGGACAGTTATTTCCTCGAGGTCTCTTCGCCCGGTCTCGACCGGCCGCTGAAGAAGGCCAAGGATTTTGCCCGCCATCTGGGCGATAAGGTCGAGGTGCATACCTTCGCGCCGATCAACGGCCAGAAAACGCTGGTCGGCACATTGCTGGCCGCCGATGACGGCGGTATCAGTCTCGAGGTCGACGGCAGCCCTATGAGCATTCCGCGCGATCAAGCCTCGCTGGTGAGGCTGCACGTGGAGTTTTGACATAGCCAAAAATTGAATAGGGGGTAGAAAAACAAAATGAATGCAGAGTTCATGCAAGCTTTCGAGCAGCTTGGAAGGGAGAAGGGAATCGCACCGGAGGTGTTGTTTGACGCCATCGAGGCTGCCCTGATTTCCGCTTATAAGCGTAACTTCAGCTCGGCCCAGAATGTCCGCGTGGCCCTTGACCGCGACACGGGGGAAATCCACGTTTACGCCCGCAAGGCGGTGGTGGAGGATGTGGCCGACCCGCGGCTGGAGATATCTCTGCCTGAGGCGCGTGAACTAGACCCGCGCTACGAACTGGAAGACGTCGTCGAGCTTGAGGTGACGCCGAAGAACTTCGGCCGGATCGCGGCCCAGACCGCTAAACAGGTGGTGGTGCAGCGTATCCGCGAGGCCGAGCGCGGCATAATCTATGAGGAGTATTCCAGCCGGGAGAGCGATATCGTTACAGGCATCGTGCAGCGCATCGAGGCCAAAAACGTGTTTGTCGATCTTGGCAAGGCCGAGGCCATCCTTCAGCCGTCGGAGCAGATTCCCGGCGAGGTTTACCGGCACAGCGACCGCCTGAAAACTTATATCATCGAGGTCAAGAAGACGACCAAGGGTCCGCAGATTTTGGTGTCGCGCACTCATCCCGGCCTTTTAAAACGTTTGTTCGAGCTTGAGGTTCCGGAGATCCACGACGGCATCGTCGAGATCAAGTCGGTAGCCCGCGAGCCTGGCCTGCGCTCAAAGATCGCCGTCCATTCGCGTGACGAGAACGTCGATCCGGTCGGTTCCTGTGTCGGCCATAAAGGCATGCGGGTGCAGACGATCGTCAATGAGCTCAAGGGCGAGAAGATCGACATTGTCAAGTGGAACGCCGACCCGGCCAAGTATATAGCCAACGCTCTCAGCCCGGCCAAGGTGGTCGCCGTTGACGTCAACGAGACGGAGAAGGCGTCGCGGGTCATCGTGCCCGATTACCAGCTTTCGCTCGCCATCGGCAAGGAGGGCCAAAACGCCCGGCTGGCCGCGAAGCTTACCGGTTGGAAAATAGATATCAAGAGCGAGTCCCAGGTCCAGACGCCTGAGTAGGGAGGGACGCCCGGTGAAGCAGAAGAAGGTTCCCCAGCGGATGTGCGTGGGCTGCCAGAGCATGAAGGTCAAGAAGGAGCTGTTGCGGGTGGTGCGCACCCCCGACGGTGAAATCATGCTCGACAACACCGGCAAGAAAGCCGGCCGCGGCGTCTATGTGTGCCCTAGCGAGGAGTGTCTGGCGAAAGCGGTGAAGGCCAAACGCCTGGAGAAGGCGCTGGAGCATGCGATCAGCGAGGAAGTTTTCGCCGCTCTCAGGGCCGGGCTGAAGCAGTCATGAACCGCACGCGGCTGATCGCTCTGCTGGGTCTCGCCCAGAAGGCCGGCAAGATCGCCTCGGGCGAGGTAGCCGTGGAATACGCGGTCCGATCCGGCAAGGCCAGGCTTGTGCTTATCGCCGCCGACGCTTCGGACAACACGAAAAAAAGTTATCGCGACCTGTCAGCTCATTATCGGGTCGCGTGCCATGAAGGACTTTCCAAAGATGAGTTCGGCCACGCCACCGGGAAACCGCCCCGGGCCGCGATCGCGGTGACCGACGCCGGCTTCGGCAAGGCGATCGGCGAGTTGTTTAAGGTCTGAGCTCAGGCAGCGGAAGAATTTTGGGGGTGGATGAATGTCCAAATACCGTGTCTATGAATTAGCCAAGGATTATAACACGACGAGCAAGGTCATTATTGACATTTTGGCTCGCAACAACATAACCGTCAAGAATCACATGGCCAGTCTCGACGATCCGGAGAAGGCGATTATCGATCGCACTTTCGCCCGGAAAACCGGCCTGCCCGAAGAACCTAAGCCGGCGCAGGCCCCGAGCCGACCGCCGCTTCCGCCGGCAGGAGCGCCGGTGCGGCCTCAGCAGCCGCCCCGCCCCGCCGGACAGGCGCCCTCGGCTCCCCAAGGTCAACGCCCGCCGATGGGCGGCCCGCAGCAGGGTCAACGCCCGCCGATGGGTCCGCGCCC
This sequence comes from Selenomonadales bacterium 4137-cl, assembly GCA_032334055.1. Lineage (NCBI taxonomy): Bacteria > Bacillati > Bacillota > Negativicutes > Acetonemataceae > Anaeroselena > Anaeroselena agilis. The sequence continues at coordinate 1,662,467 of JAUOZS010000001.1, forward strand.
CGGCCAAGGCCCGCAACAGCAGGGCCAACGCCCGCCGATGGGCGGCCCGCAACAAGGTGGCAGGCCGCCGATGGGCCCGCGCCCCGGCCAGGGTCCGCAACAGCAGGGTCAACGCCCGCCGATGGGCGGCCCGCAGCAGGGCGGCAGGCCGCCGATGGGTCCGCGCCCCGGCCAGGGTCCGCAACAGCAGGGTCAACGCCCGCCGATGGGCGGCCCGCAGCAAGGCGGCAGGCCGCCGATGGGTCCGCGCCCCGGTCAGGGTCCGCAGCAAGGCGGCAGGCCGCCGATGGGTCCGCGCCCCGGTCAGGGTCCGCAGCAGGGCGGCAGGCCGCCGATGGGTCCGCGTCCCGGTCAGGGTCCGCAACAAGGCGGCAGACCGCCGATGGGTCCGCGTCCCGGCCAGGGTCCGCAGCAAGGCGGCAGACCGTCGGGCGGGCCTCCGGGAAGAGGCTCGGGCGGTCCGCCGCGCGGCCGCGACCAGGGCAAGTCGTTCGCCGACCGTAACAATGGCGGCCGCAGAGGACATTCCGGCAGACACGCTTCCGGCGGTCCTTCCCGCCCGCAGGCTCCGAAACCCGAACCGCAGCGGCCGAAGAACATCAAGGTCGGACCGTCTCTCACCGTAAAAGACCTGGCCGCGAAGATGGGCCGGGAAGTAAGCGAGGTTATCAAGAAGCTCATGATGCTCGGCATCATGGCGACGATAAATCAGGAAGTCGATTTCGACACCGCCGTCGTCCTCGGCAGCGAGTTCGGCGTGACGGTTGAGGAATTGCCGCCTGAAGCCGACCCGACAGAGATCGCCGCGATCGAGGACGATCCGGCCAGCCTCCAGCCCCGGCCGCCGGTGGTCACGATCATGGGGCACGTCGACCATGGCAAGACCTCGCTGCTCGACTCGATCCGCCAGACCAACGTCACCGCTCAGGAGGCCGGCGGCATAACGCAGCACATCGGCGCCTACCAGGTGGTCCACCAGGGCAAGCGGATCGTCTTCCTCGACACGCCCGGCCACGAGGCGTTTACCGCCATGCGGGCCCGCGGCGCCAACGTCACCGACATCGCTATCCTGGTCGTGGCCGCCGACGACGGCGTAATGCCGCAGACCATCGAGGCGCTCAATCATGCCAAGGCGGCCAAGGTGCCCATCATCGTGGCGGTCAACAAGATGGACCGCCCGGGCGCCAACCCCGACCGCGTCAAGCAGCAGCTTGCCGATCACGGCCTGCTGCCGGAGGACTGGGGCGGCGATACGATCATGGTGCCGGTTTCAGCCTTTACCAAGCAGGGCATCCCCGATCTGCTGGAGATGATTCTGCTGGTGGCCGAGATGGGCGATCTGAAGGCGAACCCCAACCGCCAGGCCCTCGGCACGATCATCGAGGCCCAACTGGACAAGGGCCGCGGCCCGGTGGCCACTGTCCTCGTCCAGAAAGGCACGCTGCATATCGGCGATACGATCATCGCCGGGGTCGCTTACGGCAAGGTCAGGGCAATGGTCAACGACCGCGGCGATAAGGTGAAGAAGGCTCTGCCGTCCACGCCGGTGGAGGTGCTCGGCCTGTCCGATGTTCCTCAGGCAGGCGATGTGCTGTACGCCGTCGATGAGCGCACCGCCAGAGCGGTGGCGGAGAAACGGGTCGCCAAGAAGCGGACCGAAGATCAGGCGCAGGGCCAGAAGGTGTCGCTCGACGACCTGTTCAAGCACATTCAGGAAGGCAGCCTCAAAGACCTCAATATCGTCGTCAAAGCCGATGTCCAGGGATCGATCGAGGCTCTCCGCCAGTCGCTGGAGAATCTCAAGAACAAAGAGGTGCGCGTCAATATCGTCCACGCCGGCGTAGGCGCGGTCAACGAGTCGGACGTCATGCTGGCGTCGACCGCCAACGCGCTAATCATCGGCTTCAACGTCCGCCCCGATAACAACGCCCGCCAGGCGGCCGAGAAGGAAAAGATTGATATCCGCCTCTACCGGGTAATCTACGAGGCGATCAACGACGTGGAAGCAGCCATGACCGGCATGCTGGCCCCCGAGTACAAGGAGGTCGTCCTCGGCCGCGTCGAGGTGCGCCAGGTTATCAGCATTCCCAAGGCGGTCGTGGCCGGGTCCTATGTGCTCGAAGGCAAGATCACGAGCAGTTCGCAGGTGCGCATCATTCGCAACGGTATCGTCGTCCACGAGGGCAAGATTGAATCTCTCCGGCGCTTCAAGGATGACGTCAAGGAGGTCGCCTCCGGCTACGAGTGCGGCATCACCATCGAGAGGTTCCGCGACATCAAGGAAGGCGACATCATCGAGGCGTTCACGATGGAATTAGTCAAACCCAGCTAACGAAGCGGGGGATATGTTATGAGTCAGTTACGCACGGAAAAGGTACAGGAGTTCATTAAACAGGAACTGAGCAAAATAATCCTTACCGAACTCAAGGACCCCAGGATCGGTTTCGTGACCGTTACCAGGGTCGATGTGACCGGCGACCTGCGCTCGGCCAAGGCGTATGTCAGCCTGATGGGGAGCGCGGAGGAAAAGGCGGCGACCTGGCAGGCGCTCCAGAAGGCGGTCGGGCACCTCAGGAGCGAGATCGGCAAGCGCATCCAGCTGCGCTTTAGCCCCGAGATGTCGCTCCATATCGACGAGTCGCTGGAGTACGGCGCCCATATAAACGAATTGTTGGCAAAGCTTAAACGCGAAGAGGCGGACAGGTAGGATGGAGATTTCCCTGCGCCATGTCGCCAATATGCTCAATGAGGCCGAACGGATTGTAATCACCGCCCATATCCACCCTGACGGGGATTCGCTGGGGTCGATGCTGGCTCTGTACGCCTCTTTGGCCGCCCAGGGCAAAAAGGTGTGGCTGCTGCTCGACGACGAGGTGCCGGCCGTGTACCGCTTCCTGCCAGGCGCGGAACTGATCCGCCGCCCTGAGGGCAAGATGGAGGCCGATCTGCTCGTCGTCCTCGACGCCAGCGACGCCGACCGCGTGACGGCGGTGGTGGAAGCTGTGAGGGCGAAGACGCTCAATATCGATCATCACATTTCGAACACGAAGTTCACCGATTACTGGTATATCGACAGCCAGGCCGCCGCTACGGGCGAGATAATCCTTGACCTGCTCCACCTAATGAAGCTGGAGATCACCGCCGATATCGCCGTCAATTTGTTCACGGCGATTGCCACCGATTGCGGCTTTTTCCGTTATGCGAACGCTTCTTCGGCCACGCTGCGCCACGCGGCCGACCTCATCGACCGCGGCGCCCGGCCGCATGTGATCGCCGAGCAGCTTGAAACCAAGCCGCTCGCCAGCATCATGACTCTCCGCGGTGTTCTCGACAGCCTTGAGATCCATGCCGGCGGCCGCATCGCCACCGTTACGGTGTACGTCGACGCCGCCGAGAACGCCGCCGAGACGACTGAGGGCTATATAAATTACCCCCGCAATATCGAGGGGGTGGAGTTAGCGGTGTTGTTCAAGCCTGTCGATGACAACGCGACCCGGGTTAGTTTTCGTTCGCGCCGCTTGGACGTAGCGCGCCTGGCGCTGGGCTTCGGCGGCGGCGGCCACGCGCGGGCCGCCGGTTGTACGGTCGCTAGCGGTCTGGCGGGCGCGAAGGAGCAGATTCTGCGGGCGGCGGAGCGCCTGCTGGCGGAATCGGGCTTATGAGGTCAGGCATTGTTAATGTTCTCAAGCCTCCGGGAATGACGTCGCACGACGTCGTTTCCTTTGTGCGGCGGACATACGGCCTTAAGAAGGTCGGCCACGCCGGCACTCTCGACCCGGCGGCGGCCGGCGTTCTGCCTGTTTTTCTCGGCTCCGCCACCCGCCTGATCGAGTTCACCGCCGACGCCGATAAGGCATACCGGGCTGAGCTTACTTTCGGGTACGCCACCGACAGCGGCGACGACAGCGGCGAAGTTATCGCGGCGCGCGAGGGCTTCGTAACGCCGCCGGCGGATGAGGTCGCCGCCGTGCTGGCCTCTTTCGCGGGCGAAAGCGAGCAGATACCGCCGATGCATTCCGCGATAAAGATCGGCGGCCGCAAACTGTACGAGCTGGCCCGCGCCGGCATTGCCGTGGAGCGGCAGCCACGCTCTGTAACGATTTCCGCCATTGGCCTCGTCAGGGTCGCGGCGCCGACCATTCTTTTCGATGTAGAGTGCTCCAAAGGCACTTATATCAGGACGTTGTGCGCCGATATCGGCGCACGCATCGGCTGTCCGGCGGTGATGTCCTTCCTAGTGAGGACCAGGGTGGGGGATTTTACCCTCGCTGAGGCGAAATCTTTGGAGGAAATCGCCGCCGACCCGGACGCTGCCCTGCAGCCCGGGGACGCCGCCGTCCGCCGCCTCGCCCGCGTCGACCTGGATGATGACGAGGCGGCAAGGTTCACCCACGGCCAGAGCATCCCCCTCGCCAGCCCGGCGACTGATGGCCTGCTGGCCGTCTACCGCCGGACCGGCGACTTCCTCGGCATCGCCCGCCATAGCCCGCAGGCGCCGCTGCTGGTGCCTGTGAAGGTTATCGGCCAGACCCCGTAAAGGAGCATATTATGGAGGTTTATTCCCGGCTGTCCGATATCCGCGGACGGTTCGCCAATTCGGCCGTCGCTTTGGGCACCTTTGACGGTGTTCACGTCGGTCACCAGCAGATTATCAGCAGGGCGGTCGCCTGTGCGCGTAAATCGGGCGGCGCCAGCATCGTTTTCACGTTCAGCAACCATCCCCTGTCGGTGATCGATCCCGACCGCAGCCCGCCGCTGCTCGTTACCGCCGCTTACCGGGAGGAGCTGATCGCCGCGCTCGGCGCCGATGTGCTCCTGTCGGTCGCCTTCGACCACGCCTTGCTGGAGTTGTCGCCCGCCGCTTTTATCGATTTGCTGGTGGACAACCTCCGGCCGTCGTGCATCGTCGTCGGCCCCAACTATTCCTTCGGGCACCGGGGCGAAGGCACGCCGGAAATGCTGGCCGACGCGGGCCGCATACGCGGTTTTGAGGTGGTGGTGCCGCCGGCCGTGACGAAGGACGGGACGGTTGTAAGCAGCACGCTCATCCGTCAGCTGATTCTCGCTGGCGAGGTTGCAGCGGCGTCGCCGCTGCTAGGGCGCCCTTTCCGCGTGAGCGGCACGGTGAGCAGGGGAGAGGGGCGCGGCCGCACCCTCGGTTTTCCCACCGCCAACATTACCGCCGCCGCCGGGCAGATCGTGCCGGCCGACGGGGTATACGCCGTCAGCGTCAGTACCGGCGACGCCAGCTATCGCGGCGTGGCCAACATCGGCGACAACCCGACCTTTAAAGGCAAGGCCCGCAGTATCGAGGCCCATTTGCTGGGCTTCGCCGGCGATCTCTACGGCCGGACGATCGCGGTCGATTTCCTCGCGAAGCTCCGCGACGAGCAAACCTTTGCGGGCGCTGAGGAGCTGAAAGACCAGATCGGCCGCGACATCGCCGCCGCGGAACGGTTTTTCAAATAACTGCCGCAGTTTTGTTTACAGTCGCAGTTTCTTATGGTAGAATATAGAGGATAATCAGCCTGGCGCGCATTCCGCCGTCCGGGCTGGGTATAATATCACTTGAACCATGGCGAGGATTATCGACTCTCCGACGATTATCTTGGCCACTGGGGATCATTGAAAAAGGAGGGAATATCGTGCTTACGCCGGAACTTAAGCAGCAGCTCATCGAGAAGTATCGCGTCCATGAAAGCGATACCGGTTCGCCCGAGGTCCAGATCGCCATCCTCACCGAGCGCATCAACTACCTCACCGAACATCTCAAGGAGCACAAGAAAGACCATCACTCTCGCCGTGGTCTTTTGAAAATGGTCGGTCAGCGCCGGGGGCTTCTCAACTACCTGCGCGACAATGACATCGCTCGCTACCGCGTCATCCTCGAAAAACTCAACCTCAGAAAATAACGGAAAGCGGGGATACTCCCCGCTTTTTTGTTTTTCCCTCAGGGTTAGCGGCCTGGAAAAAAGGGAATAATACAAAAAATGTCGAAGTGTTAGCCTTTGGAAAAGGAAGAATAGGGGATTTAGAGGAGGAAAACCGAATATGCACACATTTCAAATGCAGCTTGGCGGACGGCCGCTCATCATCGAGTCCGGCAAGATGGCCAAGCAGGCGAGCGGCTCGGTGCTGGTCCGCTACGGCGATACCGTGGTGCTCGTAGCCGCTACAGCTTCCGCATCACCGCGCGAAGGCATCGATTTTTTCCCGTTGACTGTTGACTACGAGGAGCGCCTCTATGCGGTCGGCAAGATTCCGGGAGGCTTCATCAAGCGCGAAGGTCGCCCCAGTGAGGCCGCCATCCTTTCGGGCCGGCTGATCGACCGGACCATCCGGCCGCTGTTTGACGAGTCGTTCCGTAATGACGTTCATGTTGTGGCCACCGTGCTGTCGGTGGACCAGAACAATCCTCCGGATTTGCCGGCGATGATCGGCGCTTCCTGCGCCCTCGCCATTTCCGATATACCGTTCGGCGGTCCCATAGCCGGCGTGCGGGTCGGCCTGGTGGACGACCAGTTCGTCATCAACCCCAATATCGAACAGCAGGAGAAAAGCGACCTCAATTTGGTCGTTTCCGGGACCAAGGACGCGGTGCTGATGGTCGAGGCGGGCGCCAACGAGGTGCCGGAAGCGAAGATTCTCGACGCCATCATGTTCGGTCATGACGTCATCCGCCAGGTCGTGGCCCTCCAGGAGGATATGGTCAGTCAGATCGGCAAACCGAAGCGCGAGCTGAAGCGTTACGAGGTTCCCGCCGAGATCGAAGAGGCTGTGCGGGGTCGCGTTACCGACGCGCTGAAAACGGCGGTCGCCAACGCCGACAAGCAGACCCGTGAGGAGCAGACCAAAAAGGTCAAGGACGAAGCGGTCGCTCATTTTAAAGAGGTATTCCCCGATAACCCCAAGGAAGTTTCCTATATGATCGGCAAAGTTCTGAAGGAAATCGTCCGTCGGATGATTACCGTCGACAAGATCCGCCCCGACGGTCGCAAGCTCGAAGAGGTTAGGCCGATAACCTGCGAGGTCGGCCTGCTGCCGCGCACCCACGGCTCTGGCCTGTTTACCCGCGGCCAGACCCAGATTCTCAGCGTCGTCACCTTAGGGGCGCTCAGCGAAGATCAGTTGCTCGACGGCCTCGGCGTAGAAGATCATAAGCGGTATATCCATCATTATAATTTCCCGCCGTTCAGTGTCGGCGAAACACGGCCGATGCGCGGCCCCGGCCGGCGCGAGATCGGTCACGGCGCTCTGGCCGAACGGGCGCTGCTGCCGATGATTCCTTCCGAGACCGATTTCCCGTACACTCTCCGCCTCGTATCGGAGGCGATCGAGTCCAACGGCTCGACGTCGATGGGCAGCGTGTGCGGCAGTACGCTGGCGCTGATGGACGCCGGCGTGCCGATCAAGGCGCCGGTTTCCGGCGTGGCGATGGGTCTTGTTAAGGATGGCGAGAATTTCACCATTCTGACCGATATCCAGGGGCTGGAAGACGCCCTGGGCGACATGGATTTCAAGGTGGCCGGGACGGAAAAAGGCGTCACCGCCATTCAGATGGATATCAAGATCGCGGGTATCAACCGCGCCATCCTGGACAGCGCGCTAGATCAGGCGCACCGCGGCCGTATGCACATCCTCGGCAAGATGCTGGCCGTTATCGACAAGCCTCGCCCCGATCTGTCCCCGTACGCTCCGCGGATCATCACGCTGCAGATCGACCCGGACAAGATTCGCGACGTTATCGGCCCAGGCGGCAAGATCATCAAGAAGATTATCGAACAGACGGGCGTCACCATCGACATCGAGGACGACGGCAAGGTGTATATCGCCGCCGTCGACCAGGAAGCCGGCAAGAAGGCGGTATCGATCATCGAAACGCTGGTGCGCGATGTGGAGGTGGGGGCTACCTATCTCGGCAAGGTCACCCGCCTGATGAATTTCGGCGCGTTCGTGGAGATTCTTCCCGGCAAGGAAGGCCTTGTCCATATCTCCCAGTTGGCCCTCGAACGGGTCGCAAAGGTCGAGGATGTCGTCAAACCGGGCGATGAAATCCTCGTAAAGGTTACGGAGATCGATCGTCAGGGACGCATCAACCTGTCGCGCAAGGATTTGCTCAGAAGCGAAGCAGCCAAAAATAAGGAAGAATAGCGGAGACACAACAGGCCGCCCCTACCGGTAATCGACCGGCGGGGGCGGTCGTTTTTTTTCATGAAATTGGCTACGGCTTAATAAATTGTAGTTAGAAGACGGGGGAGAGGGTGACATATTCGATGCGGTTGTTTTACGCAGGCCGTGTGCCTCGCTGGTATCTGGGTTTCGTTGCCGGGTTCCTGATCCTCGCCGGCCTGCTTCCGGGGCTGGCGGAGTTGATCGCCGCCGACCAGAACGTGCCGCGGCCGATTTACAATGGCCACCCGGGGAAACAGCAGGTCGCCTTGGCCTGCAATATTTTCTGGGGCGAGGAGTATCTGCCGACAATGCTGGATGCGCTCGACCGCGGCGGGGTCAAGGTTACTTTTTTCATCGGCGGCAGTTGGGCCAAGCGGCATCCCGACCTGGTGCGGGAGTTGGCGGCCCGCGGCCACGAGCTCGCCAACCACAGCTACAGCCACCCGCACCCCAATACCTTGAGTGTCGAGCAGAACCAGGACCAGATTCTACGCACCGAGAAGCTGGTGGAGGAACTGACCGGCGTAAAGACGAAGCTTTACGCGCCGCCTTACGGCGAGTTCAACGCCGCCGTACTGAAGGCGGCGGCCGGGGTCGGCTATACGACGATTTTGTGGAGCGTCGATACCGTCGATTGGAAGCGGCCGCCGGCCGAGACCATCCTGAATAGGGTTCTGGGCAAAGTGCACAACGGCGCGATAATCCTGATGCATCCCACCGAACCGACCGCCCAGGCGCTGCCTGAGCTGATCTTCCGTCTACAGGCAAGGGGGTATGCGATCAAACCGGTTTCTGATATACTGAACTAAGTGATACAGCGCAAACAAACACCTAAAGAATTTAGTCAACCAAACGCCTGGCTGAGGTCCAGCAAAAGGCGCCCGGCCTTATCGCAAGGGAGGCAGGGTGACGGCTCGCGCGGTTACCCGTGCGCCGACAGCAGGCGGCTAACAGGGGGCGAGTCTACAATTACCGGTATATACGGTTACCGGTAATTGTTATTGATTAAACGGCCTGTTTTGTGTTACTATGTTTACATAACAAGTGGCTATCTGACGGTTCAGGCTGCCGGGTAGCCGTATTTTATTGTCGTAAGGGGAGGTAGCGAGATGTTTAAATACAGGCAGTATATCGCCATGATTACCCTTGTTGTCATGTTCGCCGCCGTCCTCGCGCCGGCAGCGCCGGCACAGGCTTTTTCGCTTAGCGACCTCACCGGGCAGACCACCGGCTCGGACAAGTCGTCCGGCAACGGGATTTTCAACATCCTGCTGGGGCTGCTTCTCGGCAACCTGTTTAATAACATGTTCGGCTCCGGTCAGTCGACGGGGGACAAGCCCGGTCTGCCGGGGACGCTGACAGGCGGCAAGGAAATGATGGGCTTTTACGCCGAGTGGTGGCCGACCGATACGTCGTCTTACACTTCGCTGGCCAAGAATATCGACAAGATCAGGACGATCATCCCTTACTGGGGAACGATCGAGGAGAACGGCGCACTCACCGACCGGGGCGGCAAAGATCACGCTTCGGTGGTCAAGTACGCCCACGCTAACAACACCAAGGTATTGCTGCTGGTCAACAACGCGAAGCAGACGGGGGCGACCGTGCCGGTGCACACCGTACTGGCCAGCCCGGCGCTGCGCAAGACGGCGATCAACAATCTGGAGGCCTATATCAAGAAATTCAATCTGGACGGCGTCAATATCGACTTCGAGATGGTGCCGGCCGGCGACCGCGATAATTTGACGGCTTTTATGAAGGAGCTGTACGGCCGCCTGAAACCCCAGGGTTATATCGTGTCCATCGATGTGTTCCCGAAAACCGATGAAAACAACGACGTATCGGCGGCCTACGACTATGGTCAGCTCGCCCTGTACGCCGACCGCATCGCGGTGATGACTTACGATAATCATGGGGTGTGGAGCGGTCCGGGACCGATCGCCGATATCAACTGGGTGGAGAATAGCCTCAAGTACGCCCTGCGGTTCATTCCCAAGCACAAGCTGTACCTGGGCGTGGCCGGTTATGGCTACGACTGGTCGAGCAAAGGAGTGGAGAGCCGCGAGTATGCCCCGATCATGGATTTGGCCGATAAACACGGCGCTGCCGTGAAATGGGACGAGGCCTCGAAATCGCCGTTCTTCAATTACACTGACTCGGACGGCGTCAGCCACACCGTCTGGTTCGAGAATGCCAGGAGCGCCGCGTACAAGCTCGATCTCGTCAAAAAGTACGATATCGCCGGCGCGGCCCTGTGGAAGCTGGGCGAGGAGGACCCGGCCCTGTGGCGGACGGTCAAGGAGAAGTTCGGGCCGTGATTGGCGTAACAACAATAGTACAGGAGGTCCACGGTGTATAAAATAAATCGCCATAAGCTGCTGACCTGGGTTCTGTTACTGACGGTCGCACTGACCATTATCGCCCCTTTGTCAGTCACCCAGGCGGCCGGGGTGGGCGACGTCCTCGGCGCCCTTACCGCGCCGACCGCGCCGACGTCTGACGGCGGCGGCATTCTGAACACGCTGTTCAGCTTCCTGTTCGACAGGATCCTGGGCCCTATCCTCAACATTTTCGGGGGCGATTCAAAGTCGACCGGCGCTCCGCCTGTCGCCCTGCCGCCAACCCCGTCCGGGGGAGGCCCGGTGCTTGACAGCGGCGTGCTGCGCGGCAAGGTGATCGTCGTCGACCCCGGCCACGGCGGCACCAATCCCGGCGCGGTGGGGAACGGCACCCGCGAGAGCGACAACAACCTGGCCGTGGGCCTCAAGCTGCGCGACAAGCTGCGTCAGGCCGGCGCCAAGGTGGTTATGACGCGGGAAACCGACCGTAACGTGGCGACGCCCAGCAGCACGCTCGGCCAGGAACTGCAGGCCAGGGTTGATATCGCTGAGCGTAACAACGCCGACCTCTTTGTCAGCGTTCATTCCAACTCCAACCCTGAGCCGTCTATCGCGGGCGCCATGACCTTTTACCCCAGCGGCAAGTCGTCCAAGCTGGCGCTGGAGGTGCAGAGCGCCATCATCCGCGAGACGGCGGCGGTCGACAAAGGCACCGAAACGGCAACCTTTTACGTACTGCGCAATACGTCGATGCCGAGCATCCTGGTGGAGATGGGCTTCGTGACCAACGCGGCCGAGGCGTCGAAACTCCGCGACGACGGTTACCGCAACCGTATAGCACAGGGTATTTTCACGGGAATCGCGCGGTATTTCCAGGCCAACTGATAATCGACGCGCCTCCGCTATGAAGCGGGGGCGCGTTTCTTCTTCCGGCCGGTTTTTATTCAACCGAGTAAGATATAATAATAAATGGCCAAAAGCAGGATTTACGGCCCGGCGGGCGAATATAAGGATAGCTTATCGCCGAGACAAAGGAGCGTTCTATGTATCAAAAATCGACTCTTCCGAACGGTATCAGGGTTGTGACCGAGGCCATCCCGTACGTCAAATCGGTGACGGTCGGCGTCTGGGTTGGCACAGGTGCACGCAATGAGGAGGACCACAACCACGGTATCAGCCATTTCATCGAGCATCTGATGTTCAAGGGCACCGCCAATCGCTCGGCCAAAGATATCGCCGAATCGGTTGACGCGGTGGGGGGGCAGCTTAACGCGTTCACGGCCAAGGAGTATACCTGCTACTATATCAAGGTGCTGGACAATCACCTTGAACTGGCTCTCGACATTCTGAGCGACATGATTCTGTCTTCCCGCTACGCCCAGGAGGATATTGCCCGCGAACGCGAGGTTGTCCTGGAAGAGGTGCACATGTACGAAGACTCGCCCGACGAACTCGTGCATGACTTTTATTTGGACAACGTCTGGCCTCACCATCCGCTCGGCCGCAACATTCTCGGCTCCACCGAGGCCATCGGCCGCTTCGACCGCAATCTTGTATGCGAGTATTACGATAATTTTTACCGCCCGGACAACATCGTTATCGCCGCCGCCGGCAATCTCACCCACGCCGGGGTGGAAGAGCTGGTCGGCAGGTTTTTCGGCGGCTTCGCCGGCCGCAAGAAGACGCAGGCCGCGCGCCCGCCCCTGTACAAGCCGACCCGCCGCCTGCACGCCCGCGATAGCGAGCAGGTCCACTTCTGCCTGGGCACGGCGAGCGTTCCCCAGGACTCTCCGGATATCTATGTAGCCCATGTTCTTAACAATATCCTCGGCGGCGGCATTTCGTCGCGCCTTTTTCAGGCTATTCGCGAAGAGCGCGGCCTGGCTTACTCGATCTACTCGTACCTTAGCAACTACAGCGACTGCGGCCTGTTCACCATCTACGCCGGCACCCGCCCCGCCAACCTCGATCAGGTCATCGAGCTTGTTCTGGAAAACGTCGAGCAGTTGAAAAACGGCGATATCGGCGCCACCGAACTGACCAAGACCAAAGAGCAGCTCAAGGGAAACCTGCTGCTCGGGCTGGAGAGTTCCAGCAGCCGCATGTCTCGGCTGGGCAAGATGGAGATTACGATGGGCAAGTACACCACTCTCGATGAGGTTGTCGCCAAGATCGAAAAGGTGTCTATTGGAGATCTGCGAAAGATGATGGACGATATTTTCGTCGCTGACAAGCTGTCCTTCACCGCCTTGGGACCTGTTAAGAACAACGCCCTCCCCAAGGGCCTGCAAGCCTGAGGCGTGTGATGAGGAACCGTGGATTCGAGTTTATCGCCGCCTATAAGGATTCGGGCCTGCCGCTGCCGGAGCGTAAGACGGCCGCCAGCGCAGGCTACGATATCGTGGCGGCTGCCGACGTCCTGCTGGCCCCGGCCGAGGTCGCCCTCGTGCCCACCGGCCTTAAGGCCTACATGCAGCCGGATGAATACCTGGGCATCCACATCCGCTCCGGGCTGGCGGTGAAGCACGCCCTCAGTCTCGTCAACGGCCAGGGGATCATTGACGCCGATTATTACGACAACCCCGGCAACGAGGGCCACATCCTCATCGCCATTTTTAACCACGGCGGCGAGACGGTCAAAATCGTCAGGGGCGAGCGCATCGCCCAGGGCATCTTCTACAAGTACCTGCGCGCCGACGGCGACACGGCGACGGCGGGCCGGGAAGGCGGCCTGGGGAGCACGGGGAAGTAGCCGCAAAGAAATTTAGAAGGAGGACTGCAGCTGCAGTCCTCCTTTTTGGTGCCGTTAATTTTTCTTGAGGTACTTGTAGACGATGTTGCCCTGGATGAGATGGGCGCCTTCGGCCCGCGGCGGCAGCGCTTTGAGCAGTTCGGCGGTGATATAGGCGACGTCGTCGGAACGGGCGCACAGTTCCTTGGCTTTGGCGTCGAGGGTAATGAGGTACTCTTTCATGGCGATAACGTCGTTTTTGGACGACACTGGTCCGTGGCCGGGAATGATCAGAGCGACGTCCATATCGAGGATGTAGTCGAGGGTTTTGAGCCAACCGTCGATGTCCCCGTCGCCGGCGAAGGCGTGATAGCCGGTGAAGAGAACGTCGCCGGCGAACAGAATTTTCTTGTCTGGCAGGTAGACGAGAAGGCTGCCGTCGGAGTGGGAGGGGGCGACGTGGATGAGTTCGACCCGCTGCCCGCCAAGATCGATCGTCATACGGTCCGTGAAGGTGAGCTTGGGGGCGGCGATGGTCGTGTCGGCGAAGTCCTGTGCGGTCATGCCGTACATCTGGGGATTTTTGAGCGTGGCCGGACCGTGCAGGGCCAGTTTGTCTTTTTCGCTGTCGTGAGCGATAATGGCGGCGCCCATGGCGGCGAACCGGCAGTTGCCGAAGGCGTGGTCGAGGTGCCAGTGGGTGTTGACGGCGTATTTGACCGGCAGGGCTGAGAGGGCGCGGATGTCGCGAATTAGCCGGTCCGCCTCCCTGGCGGAGACGAGGGTGTCGACGACGGCGATGCCGTGCTTGCCGATGATGACGCCGGCGTTGGCGCCGAAGCTGTTGGCCGGCGACATGTTCCTGACATCGGCGTAGGCGTATACGCCGTCGGCGATTTTCGTCAGCCCTGACTGGGCGGCGACAGGGGAGGGGAGAAGCAGGCAGGCGGACATAAATACAAGGGCGGTCAGCAATACTGCGACGCGACGCTTGACGGAAGGCATGGAAAATCCTCCTTAATCGCAATTGAGTTATATATTCCGCGCTTTCTTGGAATGTCCTTCCATTTTGGCGTGTTAGGTTCAATAAGAAAAACCCCAGCCGGGGTTTTTCTTATCTGTTCCGCATCTTTGCCGCCAGTTCCCGCTTGAATTCGGCCCAGGGAAAGATTCGCCCCGGGCAGGTGGTGCCGGCGTAGACGTCGCGGTGGCCGACTACGCGGGCGGGGCTGACGCCGTACTTTGCCGCCAGTTGGGCCGTGAGGCTTATGAGTGAGGACAACTGGGCGGGCGAGGGGAGGGAGACGTCGAAGTCGCCGACGAGGCTGATGCCGACGCTATGGCTATTCACCCCCAGTGCGTGTGCGCCGATGGCGTATTCGGGGCGGCCATCGGCGATCGCGCCGTCAGGAAGGATAACCTTGTGGTAGCCGATGCCGGCCCAGCCGTTGCGCAGGTGGAGGTCGTGGATGGAGGCGACGGTCATGTTCTCGATCTTGGTGTGATGGATGACGATCATGTCGGTGCGGCGGCGGGCGACGAGCTTTTCGGAGAAGTGCAGCCCGGGGCGCAGGAAGTTTTCTACCCGTCGCCAGGAGCCGTCACGGACGGTTCGCGTTGTGTCTTCGTCAGCCACCAGCATCCGCTCCTTTTCCGCGATTGTCAGTCTCGCAATCGTAAATCCGCGCACGCGGGAGTGGGTGTTGAGCTTGGTGGCGTCCTTCTTGTCGCCGGGAAGGAAGGTGACGAGGAGGTCGCCGTACTGTTGGGGAACAACCGCGGCCAGAACGTCGCGGGGATAGGCGCGAATGATGAAGGTTTGGCTGCCAAATTCGGCATCGGAAATAACTTTGTTAATGGATGGATGGTAACGGCCCAAATCACGAAAGGAAACTGGCTGCTCCAAAATCACCGTCATATGGCTTAACCTGTTATCTCGATCATAGGTCAGCCACGCCGCCGCAGGCTTGCCGCCGATCGCCGTCAGGTAGCCGTACTCGGCCGCCGGGGGCGTACCTGGGGGACGCGCGTCCCATTCGTCACGGGTCCATATCCTCCCGCCGCCATCTTCTACGAGGCGAAATCCGCCGTACAGTTTTTCGGCCGCGTCCCGGCTCATGCCGATCGGCGCAGCGGCGGCCGGCGAGGCAACGGTGAACAGGATCAGCAAGGCTATTATCGCTTTGAACATTACTTTTCCCCCGTACAGGCTTTTCGACTTTTATTTCGTAGTATTCTCATAACCCCGGCCGATTCCTGCCTGACGGGAAGGCAGGCGCATAAAGGTTTAAGTGATTGGCGCCCGGAGGAGACGAGGCATATTAGCGGCAGGCGGCGCATAATCATATTGGTAAGAGCTGGCAGGAGGGATGGACATGGTCATCGTTCTTGTACTCGTTTTGCTCGGGCTCATCGTGCTTTCCCTGTGGCTCAGGGTGCGCTTCAACCGGGACAGCGTAGCCGGGGTCGAGACCAAGTCGTCGCCGGTCGCTCTGGCCGTGCAGGAGCTTGTCGCCACGGCCGGCGGCGTGTATCTGGCCATCGTCGCCCTGACGTCCTTTCTGAAGCTGGATATGCCTGACAAGGTGTCGCTGATGGCGGTTGCCGTCGATCCCCTGGCGGTCACGGCCATTGTCCTGGCGATTGTTCAACCGTTGTTTTCCCGCCTGTTTCTCAAAATCCTCCATAAGTAGGTGATGATATGCGGCTCAGCGATTTTACCGGCAAGGAAGTAATCAATCTCGGCGACGGCGCGCGCCTCGGGTTCATCGAGGATTGCGACCTTCTGTTCGACGACCGCAACGGGCGGATAAACGCCCTGCTGCTGCCCAAGCGGGGGATTCTGACGGCGCTGATGGGCGGTGAGCGCACCCATACCGTGCCCTGGCAGACCATCAGGCGCATTGGCGACGAAGTAATAATCGTCGATCTCAATAACGCCTATGAACGAATGTTCCCCGTCCTCGGCCGCGACGGCGACGACTGAATCGGTATACCTTGAGCTGTAGCGGGCAAACTAACATTGAATGTCCAGTACTGTCATTTAATGTTAGGAGGAGTCAATCGATGCCAAACCAAACCAGCAACCAGAATCAAGGACAAGCTGTCGACCAAAACGTTCTCAGCGGTTATTCCAGCGGAATGACGACCGGTAACGTAATGGCGACCGGCAGCAGCTCAAGCCAGGCCGCCGGTCAGCAGATGACTTCCGCGCAGAGCGGAAGCGGCATGGGCAACAAGGCCGTCATCGGCGTGTTCGATGCGAAAGATCAGGCCGAGCGGGCTATAGAGTCTCTCCGCCAGCAGGGCTTCACGAACGAAAATATCAGCATCGTTTCGAAGAAAGGCGGCCGGCAGAAGGGCGACGAGTACGTGGAGGACGATATCACCGACGGCGCGCTCACCGGAGGCACCCTCGGCGGCATCGGCGGCCTCATCCTCGGCGCCGGCGCTCTGGCCATCCCCGGCGTGGGACCGATCGTGGCCGCCGGACCGATAGCAGCCGCTCTTGGCGGCGCGGTGGCCGGCGGTGTGGCGGGTGGACTGATCGACTGGGGCATTCCGGCCGATGTAAGCCGCCGTTACGAGCAACAGGTCGCCGAAGGAGGCATCCTGGCCGTCGTGCACACCGACAACCAGAAGGTTAATCAGGCGGCCCTGATTTTGCGCCAGAACGGCGCCAAGGATGTCGAAAGCCACAATACCAACAAACAGCAGCAGCGATAGGTTTCCGCACAACGCGACGGCGGCTTGGCCTTCACGGGCTGAGCCGCTTTACTGTGCGACGGAAACTTTTTCTTAAAAGCGTTGACATCGCTGGAACCATTATTATAAAATGTACGTAAAATAAATAAATTCCTGCGCAGGGAGTTAGAGGCGCGGGCAACAAGAGTACTTTCAGGGTAGAGTGGTGTCGATGATCTGAAAGAAAAGGGTTGTCCGCCGAAGTGGAAAATGCCGCCATGCATTTTCTACTGGGGTTGCATCGAACAGGTGCAAAACTGTCGCCAAAGCAAGCTTTGGTGAAGCGCTATCTCTCCTAGGTGATCTGAAGAACAGTGATGTTTTTCATTTTCCTATGGATGCTGCCGTTTAAAAAGCGGCCGGCGAGAGATAAGCTCGCCGGCTGCTCATATTTTTCGGGAGGTGAGACACAATGATAAGAGTCATGGTATGCGGCGCCTACGGCAAAATGGGCCGGGAAGTGCTCAGAGCCGTACATAAGGACGAAATGCTTAGCGTCGTCGGCGCCGTGGACGTCAATTCCGATTTCGCCGATGTGGGCGACCTCATCGGTGTTGGGAAAATAGGGGTGGTAGTAGGCAACGATCTGGCGACGGTTATCAGCGAAACGAAACCCCAGGTTATGGTGGATTTCACCGCTCCGGAAGCGGTGATGGTCAACATCCGTACCGCCATTGCCAGCGGTGTCTGCCCGGTCGTAGGCACGACCGGGATTTCGACCGCTGATATCGAAGAGGTGCGTGAGCTCTGCAAGAAGCACCGCGGCAACGCGATCGTCGCGCCGAACTTTTCGCTGGGGGCGGTGTTGATGATGCAGCTTTCGGTTAATATCGCCAAGTATTTCCCGTATGTGGAGATTACCGAGCTTCATCACGATCAAAAGCTGGACGCCCCATCGGGAACTGCCATCCGCACCGCCGAACTCATCGCCGCCCAGCGGGGAGTGCTCAAACAGGGCAATCCGAAAGAGGTGGAGAAGCTGCCCGGCGCGCGGGGAGCCGAATACGCGGGAATACGGCTGCACAGTGTTCGCCTTCCCGGCCTCGTCGCCCACCAGGAGGTGATGTTCGGCGGCCTCGGGCAGACGCTGACCATTCGCCACGATTCCATTTCCCGCGAGTCGTTCATGCCGGGCGTGCTGCTGGCCTGCAAAAAGGTGCTGACCGTCGACGGCCTGGTTTACGGACTGGAAAATATAATGTCATAAGCATTCACGGAGGCAGAAAATCATGCGCAAGTACAACGTAGCCATCCTCGGCGCCACCGGCGCTGTCGGCCAGGAGTTCC
Source organism: Selenomonadales bacterium 4137-cl (assembly GCA_032334055.1). Lineage (NCBI taxonomy): Bacteria > Bacillati > Bacillota > Negativicutes > Acetonemataceae > Anaeroselena > Anaeroselena agilis. The sequence goes on from JAUOZS010000001.1 coordinate 1,680,740, forward strand.
TGCAGCTTATCGCCGAGCGAAACTTCCCTTTCCAAAACCTCAAATTGCTGGCCTCGGAGCGTTCGGCCGGCAGGAAGATCGATTTTCTCGGCAAGGAATACACCGTCGAGGAAGCGACCGCCGATTCTTTCAAGGGGGTGGAGATCGCCCTGTTCGCCGGCGGCGCCGCCAGCAAAACCTTCGCGCCTGCGGCGGTGAAGCACGGCGCGGTGGTGATCGATAATTCGAGCGCTTTCCGGATGGACCCCGAGGTGCCGCTGGTGGTGCCGGAGGTGAACCCCGAGGCGATCAGGAATCACAAAGGCATCATCGCCAATCCCAACTGTTCGACAATTATTATGGTTATGGCGCTTAAGCCGATTCACGATGCGGTTAGAATAAAGCGGGTGGTGGTTTCCACCTACCAGGCGGTTTCCGGAGCCGGCAAGGAGGCTATCGACGAGCTTTCCGACCAGGTGAAGGCGGTGGCGGCCAACGAGCCTGTCGAAGCCAGGATTCTGCCGAGCGCGAGCCTGCCGGCCCATTACCAGATTGCGTTCAACCTTTTGCCTCAGGTCGACGTTTTTATGGATGACGGTTATAGCAAAGAAGAGCTGAAGATGGTCCAGGAGACCCAGAAAATCCTCGACGATCCGGCGATCGCGGTCACGGCTACGACCGTCCGCGTACCTGTTTTCCGCAGCCATTCGGAATCCGTCAATCTCGAGTTGTCCGGACCGCTGGCGGCCAATGAGGCCAAAAAGCTGCTGGCCGCTTTCCCGGGGATAGTCGTTGAGGACGATCCTTCGCGGCAAGTTTACCCCATGCCGCTCACCACGTCCGGCCGGAACGAGGTGTTCGTCGGCCGCATCCGCGAGGACAATACCGTATCCCACGGCCTCAATATGTGGGTGGTGGGCGACCAGATCCGCAAGGGCGCGGCTCTCAACGCCTTGCAGATCGCCGAGTACATGATCGAACATAATCTAATTTGAGGTGTGAGCATGCGCATCATCATCCAAAAATTCGGCGGCACGTCGGTGGCTTCCCCTGAGGTCAGGGCGATGGTGGTCGGTAAGATCAACCAGGCCCGCGAGCAGGGGTATACGCCGGTGGTGGTCGTTTCGGCGATGGGCAGGAGGGGCGATTCCTACGCCACCGACACCCTTCTCGATCTGGCCCGTGCGTCTTACCGCGGGATCGCCTCCCGCGAACTCGACCATGTGATGTACTGCGGGGAAATTATCTCCGCCGTGGTTATGACCGGGGTGCTGCAGGCCGCCGATATCGATTCCGTTATGCTTACCGGCGGGCAGGCGGGCATCACCACGGACGACAATTTCAACAACGCCCGCGTGATGAAGGTCGATCCCGCGCGGATCATGAATTTCCTCAAGATGGGCAAGGTTCCCGTAGTGTGCGGCTTCCAGGGCGTCACGGCCGACGGCGAGTTTACCACCCTTGGCCGCGGCGGCAGCGACACTACCGCCGCCGTTCTTGGCGCGGCGCTCGGAGCCGAGGTGGTCGAGATTTACACCGATGTCGACGGCATCATGACCGCCGATCCGCGCATCGTGCCCACCGCCAAGATCCTCGACATCATCAGCTATAACGAGGTCGCCCAGCTTGCCCACCAGGGAGCCAAGGTAATCCACCCCCGCGCGGTCGAGATCGCGATGCAGAAGAATATCCCCCTGGTGGTGAAATCGACTTTTTCGGACGCGCCGGGCACGCTGATCACCAATATTTCCAAGGAAGGACCGGAAAGGAATGCCGTCACCGACCGGATCGCCACCGGTGTGACCTTTCTGCCCAACATCGTCCAGATTAAGGTGCCGCTTGACCAGGACGCAACCCCGATGGAAAGCCACAAGATTTTCCGCGCCCTGGCCGACGGCAAAATCAGTGTCGACCTCATCAACGTCCACCCCGGCCAGGTGATGTTCACTGTTGCCGAGGACGTCGCCGAGAAGGCGGCCGCCAGGCTGCAGAAGCTCGGATACAGCGCCGAGGCGCGCCACGACTGTGCCAAGGTGTCGGTGGTGGGCGGGGGAATCCACGAGGTGCCGGGCGTCATGGCCAACTTCGTCGAGGCCTTGTCGCTATACAACATCCCCATTCTGCAGACGGTTGATTCCCATACGTCGATTTCCGTACTGGTAAAAAGAGCCGATGTGGAGAATGCGGTTAAGGCGCTCCACGAAAAGTTCGGCCTGGCTGATTAGATATGTTCAGTTTCCACCGAAAGGGAGAGGATAACGTGAAAACCTTCGGACGCATACTTACCGCGATGGTTACACCGTTCAACGACGATCTGAGCGTGAACTACAAGGCCGCGGCCAACCTCGCCAAGCATCTGGTGGCGAACGGCAACGATGGCCTGGTAGTGGCCGGCAGTACCGGCGAAGCGGCTACCCTCGCCAAGGAAGAAAAGCTTAAGCTGTTCGCGACCGTACTCGAGGCGGTAGGCGACAAGGCGACCGTTATCGTCGGCACCGGGTCGAACGATACCCGCGCCTCAATCGCGCTGACCCAGGATGCGGAAAAACTCGGCGTTCACGGTTCGCTGCTCGTCGGCCCCTACTATAACAAGCCTCCCCAGGAAGGCTACTATCAGCACTTCAAGGCCATCGCCGACAACACCGGCCTGCCGCTTATCGTTTATAACGTCCCCGGGCGGACCGCCGGCAACATTCTGCCGGCTACCATCGCCCGCTTGGCGGAGATTAAGAATATCGTCGCTGTGAAGGAATCGAGCGGCAATCTTGATCAGGTTTCCGAGATCGTCCGCAGTGTTCCCAAGGATTTTATGGTCTATAGCGGCGACGACAGCCTCACGCTCCCGATCCTTTCGGTGGGCGGCGTCGGTGTCGTCAGTGTGGCCGGCCACATTGTCGCCAAACGCATGCAGGAGATGATCGGCGCGTTCTTCGCCGGTGACGTGGCCGCCGCCCGCGACATCCACCTTGAGCTTATGCCGTTCTTCAAGGTTATCTTTATAACCACCAACCCCATCCCGGTGAAAACGGCCGTCAATCTGGCCGGCCTCGGCGCAGGCCCCGTGCGTCCGCCCCTCATTGCGGCGACGACGGCCGAGACCGAGCAGATCAGGAAGGTAATGCAAGATATCGGTGCCCTGTGATGAAAGCCCGCTCGCAAGAGCGGGCTTTCCGATTATCGGCGGAACGTTTTTTGCGCATAATAATTCGGTGACGCAAGATGCTCCTTGCCCTGAGGCGGCAAGTAAGCTATAATATATTAGAAGTGTACGGAGCGGTCGAATAGTTTCTTTTTTTTGCGCGGAGCGGCGGCTAATCCTATAACACGACTTATTATGCCGGCCACGGGCCGGCTCGGAGGTGTTTTCTTTATTGTCTAAAGGAAAACTGCAAATTATCCCCCTGGGTGGCTTGGGGGAGATCGGCAAGAACATGACCGTGGTCCGTTACGGCAACGAGATCATCGTTATTGACTGCGGTCTGTCCTTCCCCGAGGATGACATGCTCGGCATCGATCTTGTCATCCCCGACATCACGTATCTCCTCGAAAACAGGGATTTGGTCAAGGCCATTTTCCTGACCCACGGCCACGAGGACCATATCGGCGCCCTGCCGTATGTCCTCAAACAGCTCACCGTGCCGGTGTACGGAACCCGCCTGACCCTCGGCATCCTCGAAGGACGGCTCAAGGAAAACGGAGTTGCCAACAGCTCGCTCGTGGCCGTCAAGCCGGGCGACCAGATTCAGGCAGGCGCTTTCAAGGTCGGGTTCATCAAGGTAAGCCACAGCATCCCGGACGCGGTGGCGCTGTCGGTCAGGACCCCGGTGGGCACGATCGTCCACACCGGCGATTTCAAGCTCGACCAGACGCCGGTCGACAACCGCGTCACCGATTTCCACCGTTTCGCGGAACTGGGCGATCAGGGCGTACTCGTCATGCTTGCCGACAGCACCAACGCCGAACGGCCCGGCTTTACGGCCAGCGAACGGGCGGTGGGGGCGACGTTTGACGACGCCTTCCGCAAGGCTCGCGATCGCATCATCATCGCCACTTTTTCCTCGAATGTGCACCGCATCCAGCAGGCGATCGACACCGCCTGCAAGTTCAAGCGCAAGGTCGCCATCCTCGGACGCAGCATGGTCAATGTGGCCAATATCGCGCTGGAGCAGGGCTATCTGAACGCTCCTGAAGGCGTGATCATCGACGTGGACGAGATTAACAACTACCCGGCGTCCCAAGTCGTCATCATGACGACCGGCAGCCAGGGCGAACCGATGTCCGCTCTCAGCCGCATGGCGATGTCCGACCACAAAAAGGTCGACATTGTGCCTGGCGACACGATCATTATCTCGGCCACACCCATCCCCGGGAACGAGAAAATGGTTTCGCGGACGATCGACTATCTGCTGCGCCAGGGCGCCGACGTTATCTACGAGGCGACGTCAGGCATCCACGTATCAGGCCATGCCAGCCAGGAAGAATTGAAGCTGATGCATAACCTCGTCAGGCCGAAGTTCTTTATCCCCGTCCACGGCGAATTCCGCCATCTCGTCAAGCACGCTAAACTGGCCCAGGATCTCGGCATGCCGAAGGAGAACGTTTTCGTAGCCGAAAACGGCCATGTGCTCGAGTTCTCGCCCGACAAAGGCGCCATGACCGGCAAAGTAACCGCCGGCAAGGTTCTGGTCGACGGACTCGGGGTGGGAGACGTAGGCAACATTGTCTTGCGGGACCGGCGGCAGCTCTCCCAGGACGGCATCCTGATCGTGGTCGTCACCATGGACAAGCAGCGCGCCTGCGTGGTGGCCGGGCCCGACATCGTTTCGCGCGGTTTCGTGTATGTGCGCGAGTCGGAGCAGTTGATGGATGAGGCCCGCGAAAAGGTGAAGCATACTCTTGAGAAGTACGAGACAGGCGGCATCACCGAGTGGTCGACCATCAAGACCGGCGTGCGCGACACCCTCGGCAAGTTCCTGTATGAGCGGACCCGCCGCCGTCCGATGATTTTGCCGATAATAATGGAAGTATGATGACAAAAGCGGCTAACCGTAAGGTTGGCCGCTTTTTTAGCGTTTGTGTCTGTTGTATTATTTGTCGCCAGTGCCTCCATACTATTCTTGAAAAGGAATGGGAGGGACAACAATGATTGACAGCGACAATCCCGTCGTACCGCAACCCGGCACCGAACACCCGCATCCCCAGGGGCCGACCGAGCCGCCCAAGCAGCGGCGGACCAGGAAGAACGCCACGACCGAGAATATCGAGCAGATGGGCGCCACCGAGGTGCCGACCGCCAAGACCAATATCCATGTAATGACCATCATAGGCCAGATCGAGGGTCATATGGTGCTGCCCCCGCAGAACAAGACGACCAAATACGAGCATATCATGCCCCAACTGGTCGCCATCGAGCAAAATCCTGAGATTGAGGGCCTGTTGCTGCTGCTCAACACGGTGGGCGGCGATGTCGAGGCCGGGCTGGCGATTGCCGAGATGGTCGCCAGCATGTCCAAGCCGTCGGTGTCGGTGGTTCTCGGAGGAGGCCACAGCATCGGCGTGCCGATCGCCACTTCGGCGACCTATTCGTTGATCGTGGAAAGCGCCACCATGACCATCCACCCGATCCGTCTCACCGGCCTGGTCATCGGCGCGCAGAGTTCGTTCGATTACTTGGAGAAGATGCAGGACAGGGTGAACAAGTTCGTGACCATCCATTCCGGCATCTCAGAAAAGAAGTGGAAGGAGCTGCTGTATAAAACCGGCGAGCTGTCGCGGGATATCGGCACCTCGGTCGTCGGCGGCGATGCCGTGGAATTGGGCCTGATAAACGGCGTGGGCGGCGTTTCCCAGGCTTTGGCCAAGCTACGCGAGCTCATCAAGGCGAACAACGAGGCCAGCAGGGGGCTGCGGCAATGAGCGTGCTGTGGACGGTGCTGCCTGCGGAGCTGGTCCTCGACGGGTTCGAGAAAAGCCCCGTCTACGAGGAGGCGGAGATCGCCGGCGCGAAGGTGATGGTGGAAAAGGTGGCTCCCTATGAATGCCGCATCGTCAGACTGCTGTCCACTGCGCCGGACGACTTCCTTCGCCCCGAACTCCAGCCGGGGGTGACGCTTTCTTACAAGCCTTCCCTCGCGGCGGGGGATTTAAGATAAATAAAGCGCTCCTGGATATCCGGGAGCGCTTTATTTGCGCTTCTATAGAGGATTTCGCCGCCTTGCGGCGAAATTTTTCCTTTGAGGTGGTATGTTTTGGCTAAATCCCTGTCCGAACTGACGCCCGAACTGAAGTGCGAACTGTTCGGCATCGCCCTCGTCACCGCCGCCGTGCTTGCGCTTGCCAGCCTTGCGGGCCTCAACATCGGCCCGGCGGGCGATTTCGTCGCCAAAATCCTCCGCTACGCTTTCGGCGCCGGCGCGCCTGTTTTGCCGGTAATCCTGCTGGCGGTAGGGTCCCGGTACGTGTGGACGCGCAAAGCCGTCCATTATTCGTTGCGTTTTTGGGGACTGATGCTGGTCTACATAACCGCGCTGGCCATTTATCACCATTTCAAAATCCCGGCCGGCCGTGAGGTGCTGCCCGAAAGCCTGATGCCCGGAGGCGGCCTGATCGGCGGCATGGTGTTGTTTGCCCTCCGCAAGTTGTTCGGCGTCTCCGGCGGCCTGATCGTGTTGATCGGCGTCGCCCTGGCCGCGCTGCTGCTCGCGACCGCCTGGTCGCTGGGCGGCACGCTTCTCGCCGCCCGCCGCAAGGCCGGGGAGGGGTTGTCAAGCGCCCGTGAAGCCGTCGCCGCCACGATTGAGAAAGCCCGCGATGAAGCCGCGGCTGACCGGGAACGCAGCTTTTACAACCAGGAGCGCGATACGCCCCCGGTGTTCGCTCCGCCGTCGGCCCCGCCCCCGCTGGCCGTTAAACCGGATCCCGAACCGGCCGCGCCCGCGCTGCGCTTGGCCGAAAAGCCCGCCCCGCCGCCGCTGCCGGCGCCGGAAGCGCTTGCTCACTATTCGCTGCCTCCTATGTCGCTGCTCAAAAAGCCGGGCAAACCCCGCTTTCTTAAGACGACCAAGGAGCTGACTGACAATGCCCGCCTGCTGGAGAGCACTCTGGATGATTTCGGGGTGGGGGCGAGGGTGCTGAACGCTTACCAGGGACCGGCCGTAACCCGCTATGAGCTGGAGCCGGCCGCGGGCGTGAAGGTTAGCCGCATCGTCAGCCTGGCCGACGATATCGCCCTGAAGCTCGCCGCCCACGGCGTGCGCATGGAGGCGCCCATCCCCGGGAAGGCCGCCATCGGTATCGAGGTGCCGAATAAGGAGATTTCCCCTGTGTCGCTCCGCGAGGTCGTCGAATGCGCCGACTTCCAGCGCGCCGCCTCCCGCCTCACCGTCGCGCTCGGCAAGGACATCGCCGGCCAGCCGATCGTCGCCGACCTGGCGAAGATGCCCCATCTGCTGGTGGCCGGCGCCACCGGTTCCGGCAAAAGCGTCTGCATCAACACCCTCATCGTCAGCGTCCTGTTCAAGGCCCGCCCCGACGAGGTGAAATTCCTGCTGGTCGATCCCAAGGTCGTCGAGCTGTCCAACTATAACGGCATCCCTCACCTGTTGACCCCGGTGGTGACCGATTGCAAGAAAGCCGCCTCGGCTCTCAGGTGGGCGGTGGGGGAGATGGAGCGGCGTTACGCGCTGTTCGCAGCGGCCGGCGTCCGCGATTTCGCCCGCTACAATGAGCTGTTGCCCGATGAGCGCCTGCCGCTCATCCTCATCATTATCGACGAGCTTGCCGACCTGATGATGGTGGCTCCGGTGGACGTCGAGGACGCCATCTGCCGCCTCGCCCAAATGGCCCGGGCCGCCGGCCTGCACCTCGTGCTCGCCACTCAGCGGCCGTCGGTGGATGTCATCACCGGCACGATCAAGGCCAACATCCCCTCGCGAATTTCGTTCGCGGTCTCTTCCCAGGTGGATTCGCGCACCATCCTCGATATGGCCGGCGCCGAAAAGCTGCTGGGCAAAGGGGACATGCTCTTCTACCCGGTGGGCGCTTCCAAGCCGCTCCGGGTCCAGGGCGCTTTCATTTCCGACGGCGAGGTCGAGGAACTGGTGGCCTATCTCAAGGAACAGACCGAGCCGGAGTATACCGAAGGGGTGACCAGCTTTGTCGAGTACGGCGACCGCCAGGGTCGCGAGTCGATGGAGGATGAACTGCTGGAGGAAGCGGTGCGCATGGTTCTCGAGACCGGCCAGGCGTCGGTGTCGATGCTGCAGCGCAAGTTTCGCGTCGGGTATACCCGCGCCGCCAGGTTGATCGATATGATGGAGGAGATGAAGATCGTCGGCCCCAATATCGGCAGCAAGGCCCGCGAAATCCTCATGACGACCGACCAGGTCAACAACCTCTATTTCAATAAGGAGTAGGGGCTACGCTTGAAAGACTGCCGTTGCGGGCAAAATAAATATGATTTTCTTTAACGTGGTGAGCAATTTTTGGATAGAGTAATAGATTTAGCTGACGCCCTTAAACTGGACAACCCGATATTCATCGACATGCGCTCGCCGTCGGAGTTCGCGAACGGCGCCATCCCCGGCGCGGTCAACATTCCGCTGCTCGACGACGCCGAGCGCAGCGTAGTCGGTACGATTTACAAGCTGACCGGACCGGAGGAAGCCAAACAGCAAGGCCTGGCGTTAGTTTCCGCCAAGCTTCCCGAGCTGGTCGGCAACATCCGCGCCCACCACCGTGTCGGCCGCGAGGTCGTCGTCTACTGCTGGCGTGGCGGCATGCGCTCGAAATCGGTCGTCGGTATCCTCGAGATCATGGGCATCCCGGCGTACCAACTGCTAGGCGGATACAAGGCGTATCGTCGCTATGTGCTCGAAGCTCTTGAGGCGTTCGCGCTCAATCCGCCGGTCGTCACCTTGTGCGGCTCGACCGGCGTGGGCAAAACGACGCTGCTCAAGCTCCTCAAGGAGCGCGGCGCGCCGGTTATCGATCTCGAACAGCTTGCCAACCACCGCGGATCGGTCTTCGGCAGCGTTGGTCTCGGCAAATCCGCGACCGCCCAAAATTTCGACGCCGTGATTCTTCAGGAGCTCAACCGCTACAAGGACGCGCCTTATATACTGGTGGAGTGCGAAAGTAAGCGCATCGGCAACGTATATCTGCCGGATGTGCTGTTCGCGGCCATGAAAAAGGGTCCGAAGATTCTCGCCTTCGCCGATATCGAGACAAGGGTCACGCGCCTTATTGACGAATATCTTGACGTATACAATCACCGTCGCGAAGAGATCATCGCCAGCATCCAGGCGCTTCGCAAGCGGCTGGGAGCGGCCAAGTCCGAGCGACTGCTGGCGGCTTTTGCCGCCGGCGAGGTGCGGGACGTAGTCCGCACCTTGTTGACCGACTATTACGACCCGCTGTACGGTTACGAAAAGGCAGATCCCGGCGGCTACGCCTTCACGGTCGACGCCGCGGACCTTGCCCGGGCAGCGGACGGTATAATAGATTATCTCAATACACTAAGGGGGGATATCCGTTGCCGACAGTAGGCGAGCTCCTGCGAACCGAGCGTGAAAAACAAAACATGACCGTCAAGGATATCGAGAAGGCCACCAGCATTCGCGCCCTCTATATCCAGGCGATCGAGGACGGCAAATACGACGTGCTGCCTGGGGAAGTATATCTGAAGGGCTTTATCCGTAATTACGCGTCTTATCTTGGCCTGAACCCCCAGCAGGTACTCGATGTTTACCGCGACAACCAGTCTCCGCAGGCTCCCCAGCCGGCGGCACCTTCCACACCGGCCGCTTCTTCCATGCCGCCCAAGGTGGAGGCCGGCCGGGAAGGGCAGGGGGGAGGTTCGCTCGGCCGTTGGGTGATAATCCTGGTGGTGCTGGCCGTCCTTGTCGGCGCCGGCTGGGCGGTGATGAACCATTTCAACCGGACGCCCGCCCCGCAGACCAGTCCTCCTCAGGCAAAAGTGCAGCCGACACCGGCGCCTGCCCCCGTTCCCGTTCCCGCGCCGCAAAAGACGCCTGCTCCCGCGCCGGCAGCCAAGCCGATCGTGGTTGTCGCCAAATATACCGCCGAGTGCTGGACCCGCGTGACCGCCGACGGTCGCGAGGTGTACGAGGGCATACCGCGGGTCGGCGAGACGTTGACCTGGAACGCCACCCGGACCATGGACGTGCATGTCGGCAACGCCGCCGGCATCGAGCTTACTTACAACGGGCAGCCCCAAGGCCGGATCGGCGGCGACGGGGAAGTAATAATGAAGTCTTTTACGGCGAATAATACTACCGGTACGCAGCGCTAGCAGGCGCGTCCGGTTCGCCCGGCGCCTGGCCTGCCAAGTGTCGGATAATCAGCGCGTACTCTGAGGCCCACGCCGGCCGCGGCAATTCGTTCAGTCAACCGAAGGCTGTTGTGAGCACAGCCTTCAATTATTTTTGACCGGGAGCAGCATGCAATGACCAACGATTTTCTGCCCATCTCCAGAGCTGATATGGACAAGCGCGGCTGGGACAGGCTGGATTTCCTGTTCGTCAGCGGCGATGCCTATGTCGACCATCCCAGCTTCGGGCCGGCCATCATCGGCCGGCTGCTAGAAAAGCAGGGCTGGCGCGTGGGGATAATCGCCCAACCCGACTGGCGGTCGACAGCCGCTTTCAAGGCCCTCGGCAAACCACGGCTGGCGGTGCTCGTTTCGGCCGGCAATCTCGATTCGATGCTGAGCAAATACACCGCCGCCCGGCGGTTCCGTTCGGAGGACGATTATTCGCCCGGCGGCCGGGCCGGCCTCCGCCCGGAGCGGGCCACCCTTGTGTACGCCAGCCGCATCCGCGAAGTGTGGAAGGATGTGCCGCTCATCATCGGCGGCATCGAGGCGAGCCTCCGGCGGTTCGCGCATTACGATTACTGGTCGGACAGCGTGCGCCGCTCCATTCTGGTGGACAGCAAGGCCGATCTCCTGGTATACGGTATGGGCGAGAAGCAGATCAAGGAGATCGCCGCCCAGTTGGCCGCAGGCATCCCTATGAACGCCATTCGCGATGTGAAGGGCACCTGCTACCGGGCGGCCTCCCTCGACCACCTGTGGAACTACGCCGAAGCGCCCTCGTTCGCGGCGGTCAGCGGCAGCAAACAGGATTTCGCCGCCGCTTTTAAGCTGCAGTACGACGAGCAGGACCCGGTCCGCGGCAAGACGGTCGTCCAGGCCCACGACGGCGAATATGTGATCCAGAATCCGCCTGCCGACCCGCTGACGACCGCCGAGATGGACGAAATCTACGATCTGCCGTACCGGCGGACGTATCATCCGGTTTACGAGGAGGCAGGCGGCGTACCCGCCATCCAGGAGGTTAAGTTCAGCCTCGTCAGCCACCGCGGCTGTTTCGGCGGCTGCTCGTTCTGCGCCATCGTTTCCCATCAGGGGAGGATCATCCAGACCCGCAGCGCCGAGTCGATCCTGCGTGAGGCGGCGCTGCTCACCGAATTGCCGGATTTCAAGGGCTATATCCACGATGTGGGCGGCCCGACCGCCAATTTCCGCCTGCCGGCCTGCCGGTTCCAGGCCGAGCGCGGCGCCTGCAAGGACCGCCGCTGCCTTCATCCCGAACCGTGCCCTAACCTCGAAGCTGGCCACGGCGATTATCTGTCGCTCCTCCGGGCGCTCAGGCAGTTGCCGAAGGTGAAAAAGGTCTTCATCCGTTCGGGCATCCGCTACGACTACCTGCTGGCCGAAGGGGGCGACGAGTTTCTCCGCGAGCTGTGCCAGCACCATGTCAGCGGCCAGCTGAAAATCGCCCCCGAGCATATCGCCCCCAGAGTGACCCGCCTGATGGGGAAGCCGGGAAAAGATGTTTATCTGCGGTTCGCGGACGCGTTCCGCCGCATGAACGCCGCGCTGGGCAAGGAGCAGTATCTCGTGCCCTACCTGATGTCCAGTCATCCCGGCTCCGGTCTGCGCGAGGCGGTCGAACTGGCCGAGTTTCTGCGCGACATGGGCTATCATCCGGAGCAGGTCCAGGATTTTATCCCCACCCCCGGCAGCCTTTCCACCTGTATGTACTACACCGGTCTCCATCCGCTGACCGGTGAGAAGGTCTATGTTGCCAAGGACCCGCGCGAAAAGCGGCTGCAGCGGGCCCTCCTCCAGTACCGCGACCCGAAAAACTACCCCCTGGTGCTGGAAGCGCTGACGAAGGCCGGCCGTCAGGATCTGATCGGTTACGGTGACAAGTGTCTGATCCGCCCGCCGCGGCAGCCGGAGAGGCCGAAAGGCCCGGCTGCGAAAAAGGCCCGCGCCCTTCCACCGGGCCGCGATAAAGGAAAACAGGGCAAGAGAAAAGCCAGGGTCCGTTGACCCTGGCTTTGTCACGGTTCGCTATCAGGGGGTTCGCCGGCTACCCGCGGGGGCTGGAAGAGTGCCCGGCTTTTGGCGGACAGCAGGTAGATGCCGACGATGCCGTGGGTGATGATGATGAACACGCCCGTGAACAGGTTGGCGGCCACCATGATGATAAAGCCGAGCGCCACCATCAGCATGGAGTAGCCGATTTCGAACAGGCGCGCCCAGCGGTTGAGCTTGAGCAGCCCATAAGCGGGGAGAGCGTACAGGAGAAACGACAGGACCCGTATGCCGGCCGCGGGCCAGTTCTGGCGCCCGATGGCGTCGATAAGGCCGAAGAGGTGGAGAACGGCGGTCAGGAATAGCAAAACGATGACGGCGATCAGCGCCCCCGGCAATCTGGGGTCGAACAGCTTGGACCAGAAGGGCCGGTACTGCACGGCAATCACTTCCTTTCCCGTTCTTGTCGCCCCCATTATACATTAATTACGCCGTAGTTGGGAATAACTTTAACGCGATTACTTGACGGAGATGGGGGAGAGCCATGGTTCACAGCCAGCCTTACCTTCAGGCGGCCCTGCTGTGCGAAGGGGTAACGACCGACAGCGAAGGCCATCACGACATCCATAATGAATTCAGCCAGTACACAATGGGCTATTCCCAGCCCTTCACCGTTCTGACGATCTGGCGGGGCGGCAGTGAAGGCGACGCCGACTGGTACAGGGAGAAGAGCGAGATCATCGCTCCCGACGGCCGGGTAGTGGCGAGCGGCGAGAACGGCCCCTTCACGCTCGCCGACAGTACCTACCGCCAAGTCAACAGCCTGCTCCTGGAAAACATCGATTTCACCCACGACGGCACATATGAGGTGCGGGTCACGTTGACTGATTCGCATGATAACGTAATAACATCCGCCTCTTATCCGTTGACGGTGGTATAAACTGCCACCGTTTTCGTCTGCCGCTAGGATTTTTCTGTTGCGCGCCGAATAGATACAGGGTATAGTAATTAAGGCCCTAAGTATCATTTTATGCTTTGGAGGCATTTTTTATGCGGCGTTACTTTCCGCTGCTCCTCATATCGTTTCTGCTCGTTGTCGCCGCGACCGCCGGCACTTTTCTCGCCGGCCAGGCAAGCAGACAAAACCCGGATAACGTTAAGAATATCGTCGTTTACGCCAGTATTCCGGTCGACCAGATGGCCGCCCTTGCCCAGGAATACGAAAAGGCGGCCGGCGTCCGTGTAAGCGTTGTGCCGATGGCCGCGACCGACCTGCTTGTCAAGCTTAAGGCCGAGAAGGATGCACCGCGCGCCGACCTTGTCGTCGCCGACACCGCTACCCTGGATGCCGCCAAACGGGCCAGACTCCTGGCCCCTTACGCCTCGGTCCAGACCGATATCATCCCCTCGCGGTTCAGTGAGAAAGATAATCTGTGGATCGGGCTGTGGTATGATCCGGTGGTTTTCGCCGTTAATCGCGACTTCCTCAAAAACTTGCCGCACCCGCCCGCAAAGTGGGCCGATCTTCCGGAAACGACCGGCGCCCGTTTCGTCATGACCGATTTCCTGGTCGCGGATGAGGCCGCCAATCTTCTTTATGCGATGGCGGCGGCCAAAGGGGAGGAAGAGACGCTGGCCTACATGACCAAGCTACATTCCGGGATCGCCCAGTACGCCAAATTCCTGGCCACACCGTCGCGCATGACCGGCCTCGGCGAGGCCGATATAGCCGTAACAGTTCAGAGCGAAGCCATCCGCTATATCAAGGACGGTTTTCCGCTGCAGATTATCGTGCCTGCCGACGGCACGGCGGTGAGCGTCACCGGCGCGGGGCTGGCGGCAGGAGCCCCCCAGGCGGCCGAGGCCGGCCGGTTCATCGACTGGCTGACAGGCGATGAACCGCAGAAGGTGTTGATAAAGAACAAGGTTTTCGTCATTCCCACAAGCCCGGAGAATGCTTTTGCGAAAGACAACAACGCGAGGAAAATCGTGACGTTTCCGGTCAAATCCGTTCTATCATCCGATCAGAAAACCAGGCTGCTGGATAAGTGGGTGCATACTGTGCGCCTCAGCCCACGCTAGCTGAAGGGGGAACCGTTCCTGAAAGCCGGATTCATCAGTCTCGGCTGTGCGAAGAATCTCGTCGACACCGAGGTTATGCTCGGCCTCCTGGCCGCGCGCGATATCGAAATAACCGACGACCCAGGCGAAGCCGAGGTAATCATCGTCAACACCTGCAGCTTTATCGACGCAGCCAAAGAAGAGTCGGTCGCCACCATCCTGCAGGCGGCCGATTATAAGCAGGACGGCAATTGCCGGGCGCTGATCGTGGCCGGTTGCCTCGGCCAGCGTTACCGCGAGGAACTTCTCGACGAGCTGCCGGAGGTGGATGCCGTCGTCGGCACCGGCGCCTGGCACCGCATCGGCGAGGCCATTGACGCCGCTCTTGCCGGCCGACGCCTGGTGCTGGCCGGCGACAGCGAGACGATTTACGACCATACCATGCCGCGCCTGGTGACCACGCCTACGTACAGCAGCTATGTCAAGATCGCCGAGGGCTGCAGCAACTGCTGCTCGTTCTGTGTGATCCCCAGGCTAAGGGGCAAATTCCGCAGCCGCCCGGTCGAATCGGTGGTCGCCGAGGTGGAACGGCTCGTCGCCCAAGGGACTAAGGAGATAAATCTCATCGCCCAGGACACCACTAGCTACGGCCGCGACCTTTACGGCCAGCCCCGCCTCGCCGATCTCCTGCGGGCGCTCGTGAAGGTGGAAGGGCTGGTGTGGCTGCGGCTGCTTTACTGTTATCCGCGCTATTTCAGCGATGAACTGATCGAGCTTATCGCTGCCGAGCCGAAAATCTGCAAGTATGTCGATTTGCCCTTGCAGCACGCCCACGACGATATCCTCGGCGCTATGAACCGCCGCGACAGCCGCGCCGACACCGAAAGGCTGCTGGCGAAGATCCGCGCCTCGATCCCCGGCGTCGCGATCCGCACCTCGTTCATAGTGGGCTTTCCCGGCGAAACGGCGGAGCATTTCGCCGCGCTCCGCGATTTCGTTACAGCCCAGCGTTT
Organism: Selenomonadales bacterium 4137-cl; assembly: GCA_032334055.1. Taxonomy (NCBI): domain Bacteria; kingdom Bacillati; phylum Bacillota; class Negativicutes; family Acetonemataceae; genus Anaeroselena; species Anaeroselena agilis. The sequence goes on from JAUOZS010000001.1 coordinate 1,696,139, forward strand.
CGACCATGTCGGCGTGTTCACCTACTCGCAGGAGGACGAAACCGACGCCGGCCGGCGCCCGGACCAGATCGCCGATGAAGTCAAGCAGGAACGTTACCATACGCTCATGGCTATTCAGGCGAAGATTTCCGAGGAGATCGGCGCCACCCTCGTCGGCCGGGAGCTTGACGTCCTGGTGGAAGGAACGGAGGAGGACGGGGTGGTCCGCGGCCGCTCTTACCGCGAGGCCCCGGACGTCGATGGGCGCGTCTATGTCGAAAACGCCGCCGCCGAACCCGGATGTTTCATCAAAGCCCGCGTCGTCCAGGGTTTTGCTTATGACCTGCTTGCGGAGCGAAGCGAAGAAGAATAATAGCGATGTCTTTTCACACGTTGGTGGACCGATCCAGAATCCCCCAGAAAACTTGGCGGACCGGGCGAGCGAGCGGAGACAGTACTGCGCAAAGTACGGCAAGCAAGCTGGCAGGACCAACAACGTGACTGGGGGTTATTCATGTCCGGACGCACGGCCGTATCAGGCCTGCGAAAGGAATCGGGCAAACAACCGCGAAGATTCATACGGGGTGATATAATAATGATAGTGGAAATCGTCAGTACTGGTACGGAGCTGCTCCTTGGGCAGATAGTGAATACCAACGCGCCTTATATGGCCAGGCGGCTCAACGAGATCGGCTTCGACGTCCTTTTCCAGTCCACGGTCGGCGACAACCGGGTGCGGATGACCCAGGTCTTGTCGACCGCGCTCGCCAGGGCCGACATCGTGATTACTACCGGCGGCCTCGGTCCCACACAGGGAGACATCACCAAAGAGGTATCCGCCGAATTGCTGGGGCGCCCCATGCAACTGCACGCCCCCAGCCTCGAAAACATAAAGCGCTTTTTCGCCTCCCGCCGCCTCACGATGCCTGACAACAACATCCGCCAGGCCATGTTTCCCGAAGGGGCCATAGTTCTCGACAACGCGCGGGGCACTGCTCCCGGCGCGGTGATCGAAGCGGACGGAAAAACCGTGATTCACCTGCCGGGACCACCCCACGAGATGGAGCATATGCTTGAGAACGCCGTTATCCCGTACCTCCGCGAGCGTTTTGAGCTGCAGGGGACCATCCTCTCCAAAGTCCTGAGGACCTTTGGCCTCGGCGAATCGTCGCTCGAAGAGCGTATCAAGGACTATATCAAAAACCAGGGCAACCCAACGATTGCGCTGCTGGCGCGCAACGCCGAAATCCATGTGCGGCTGACGGCCAAGGCGTCGTCCGATGCGGAAGCGCGGGCGCTGATCGCCGATCTTGAAGGGCGCTTGCGCGCGCACATCGGCGAGTACATATTCGGCGAGGATGAAGATACGCTGGAGGCGGTCGTCGGCCGTCACCTGGCCGCGCAAAACCTCACGCTCGCCCTCGCCGAGTCATGCACCGGCGGTCTCGTAAGCAGCAGACTCACTGATGTTCCCGGCAGTTCGGCGTATCTTGCCGGGGCAGTGGTGTGCTATAGCAACGAGGTCAAGACGTCCGCTGTCGGCGTTCCGGCCGAGATTATCGCCGCCCACGGCGCGGTCAGCGGCGAGACCGCCATAGCAATGGCGGAGGGCATCCGCGACCGTTTCCGGACAGACCTCGGCATCGGCATCACCGGCATCGCCGGCCCCGGCGGCGCTGTACCCGGCAAGCCGGTCGGCCTGGTCTTCATAGCCATTGCCGGCCCGTCGGGCACGAAGTGCTTCGGGTATAACCTGACCGGGCCGCGCTCGTTCATCAGGCACCGTACGGCACTGGCCGCGCTTAATCATCTGCGCCAGTATGTTTTAGGCGTTATATAGCCGCAATACCGTGTCGCAGCTGCTGCGACCATTAACACAAAGCCTTAATCAATAATTTAGGAGGAAAGCATTCTTGAAACACAGTAACGAAGCAGGCTTTTTCGGCGGAATTCAGCTCAGTAAGAAAATTCTCGCCGCCATTACCGAGATGGGCTTCGAGGAACCATCTCCCATCCAAACGCAGACCATCCCCCTCGTCGCCGCCGGCCGCGATGTTCTCGGCCAGGCCCAGACAGGCACCGGCAAAACGGCTGCCTTCGGCATACCGATCATGGAAAAGCTCAACCCCGACAGCCGCCAGGTTCAGGCGCTTGTCCTCACGCCAACCCGCGAACTGGCCAATCAGGTCGCCGAAGAACTGGCCAAAATCGGCAAGTTCCGGCGGATTAAAACGCTGCCTGTTTACGGCGGCCAGCCGATCGACAGGCAGATAAGGGCCCTGAAGTTCGGCGTCCAGGTGGTCATCGGCACGCCCGGCCGCTTGCTCGACCACATCCGCCGCGGCACGATCAAGCTCGGCCATGTTCAGACTCTGGTGCTGGACGAAGCTGACGAGATGCTCGACATGGGCTTCATCGACGACATTGAGGATATCCTGAAGGCTGTGCCCGGGGAACGGCAGACACTCCTATTTTCGGCCACCATGCCGCTGCAGATCAAATCGCTCGCCAACCGCTACATGCAAGATCCGGTCGAGGTTTCTGTAAGCCGCGAGAATATCACCGTGCCCCTCATCGATCAGTTCTACTATGAGACGCGGGACCGGCTCGACGGCCTTTGCCGGGTGTTGGAGACGGAAAGCAATGCCCGGGCGATCGTATTCTGCCGCACCAAGAAAGGGGTCGACGAACTTACGGCTTCCCTGCAGGCCAGGGGCTTCATGGCCGACGGCCTCCACGGCGATCTGACCCAGTCCCAGCGCGACAGGGTGATGAAGAAATTCCGCGATAACCATCTGGAGATCCTCGTCGCCACCGATGTCGCGGCCCGCGGCCTCGATATCGAACACGTTACCCATGTCATCAACTTCGATATTCCGCAAGACCCCGAATCTTACGTCCACCGCATCGGCCGCACCGGGCGGGCGGGGCGCAAGGGGGTGGCGATTACCTTTATCGAGCCGCGTGAGTTCCGCCAGCTCAAGCTGATCGAAAAGTCGACCAAGACCCGTATCATCCGCGGCCAACTGCCGTCGTCGGCCGACATCCTCGATCGCCAGCGCGAGGCGCTCAAGGGTCGCCTCGTCTATGTGATGGAACAGGGCGACTACACCGCTTACCACGACGTGGTCGCCGACCTGGCCCCCGACTACGACGGCCTCGATATCGCCGCCGCCGCTCTCAAGCTCCTTCTCGAAGGCTTCCGCGAGAAAAACGACGATAAAACGCATTTTGCTGATACCGGCGCCAAGAAAGGCATGGTCCGCTTGTTTATCAACATCGGTCGCGCCCAGAAAATCCGTCCCGAGGACATCGTCCGCACGTTTGCCGAAGAGGCCGACCTTACCGGCAACCTCATCGGCGCCATCGACATCTATGACAAGTTCAGCTTCGTAGAGGTGCCGGCCGATGTGGCCGAAAGGGTCATCGCGGCTATGCACAAGAATACAATCAAGGGCTACAAAATAAACGTCGAACCCGCCAAGGCAAGATAAAGGCGGAGGGCTAACGCCCTCCGCCTTTATTCTTCCTACAGGTCTTTCTTGTCGAGGCCGAATCTCTTCGTGAACCGTTCCAACCGTCCGGTCGTATCCACTATCTTCTGCACCCCGGTGAAGAAGGGGTGGCATTTTGAGCAAACGTCAACTTTCAGGGCCTTCCTCGTCGAGCCGGTGACGAAACTGTTGCCGCAGGCGCAAGTGACGGTTGCCTGGTGGAACTGGGGATGGATTTTTTCCTTCAACGCCAGACCTCCTTTAGAATAATTTCATAAGCTCAAATATTCTCCCAATTCTAAATAGTTCCTGCCAGCCAAGATAATTTTTACTATATTTACCTGTTCGCCGTACCGGACGACAAATATTTTCATTGTTGACAGACCGAACAGGCGTTTGGTAAAATAAGGCTAGAAATTGTATGGGAGGACAAGCATGGATAAGGTTAAGGCTCTTGAGCATACACTGCGCCAGATCGAAAAGGATCATGGCAAGGGTTCGATCATGAAGATGGGCGAGATCGCCGCCAAGATGAATATCGACGTAATACCCAGCGGCGCGCTGTCGCTGGATGTCGCCCTCGGCGTGGGCGGCATTCCCCGCGGCCGGGTGGTGGAGATCTACGGCCCCGAGTCGTCCGGCAAGACGACGGTTGCGCTCCATATCATCGCCGAAGCCCAGAAGGCGGGCGGCATTGCCGCGTTCATCGATGCCGAGCACGCCCTCGATCCCATTTATGCCAAAAAACTGGGCGTCGATATCGACAACCTGCTCATCTCCCAGCCCGACTACGGCGAGCAGGCCCTGGAAATCGCCGACGCGCTGGTGCGCAGCGGCGCGATCGACGTTATCGTCGTCGACTCGGTTGCCGCCCTCGTGCCCAAAGCGGAGATAGAGGGGGAGATGGGCGATTCGCACGTCGGCCTCCATGCCCGCCTTATGTCCCAGGCGTTGCGCAAACTGACGGGCATCATCTCGAAATCCCGCACTTCGGCGATTTTCATCAACCAGATCCGCGAGAAGGTCGGCGTGATGTTCGGCAACCCCGAAACGACCACCGGCGGGCGGGCCCTCAAGTTCTATGCCTCCGTCCGCCTCGAAGTCCGCAAGTCCGAGACCATCAAGCAGGGCAACGACATCGTCGGCACGCGCACCAGGGTCAAGGTCGTAAAGAACAAAGTCGCGCCGCCTTTCAAGCAGGCCGATTTCGACATTATGTACGGCGAGGGCATCTCCCGCGCCGGCTGCATCGTCGACATGGGCACCGGGCTTGACATAATCAGCAAGAGCGGTGCGTGGTATTCCTACGGCGAACACCGTCTCGGACAGGGGCGGGAGAATGTCAAGGATTTCTTCCGCGAAAACCCGAATATCGCCGACGATATCGAAGCCAAGATCCGCGAATCGCTGCTGGCCGGCGTCCTAAAGGTTTCCAGCGCGGCGGCCGAAGCCGACGATGACCTCGCCGAGTAGAGCCTGTCTGCCGGCGGCGGTTAAGCTGCTTGCCGCCCGCGACCACAGCGAACAGGAACTGCGGCGGAAGCTGCTCCGCCGCTACGGCGGGGAGGAGACGGACGCCGCCCTTGCCGTCCTGAAGGCGCGCGGCTATTTGAACGATGATTACCTGGCCGGCCGTCTGGCTGCCAGGTATATCGAGGACGGACAGCATGGCCGCCTCGGTATCCGCCGCCGCCTTATGGAGCGTGGCCTGTCGAAGACGGCGGTCGACGCCGCTCTGGCCGGCTATGACCCGTCGGGGGAATATGACCGGGCGATTGCTCTGGCCGCTCGCCGCTTTCCAAGGGCGACGGCGGCCGATGCCCCCAAGGTCGGCCGTTTTCTCGCCGCCCGCGGCTTCGATGGCGAGACGGTTCTGGCCGTTCTTCGCCACGCCTACGGCTACGACTGACCAGGCCCCCGGATGTCGACAGGTTTTACCGTGTAAGACATTTTGTCAACTTGACACTTGTTTGAAAAACATTTACAATTAGATTGGCCAAACGTGTATGATAGTTGAATTACAGGGATAGCAATCGGTGAACATGTTTAAAAGCCGAGTTGATACTCGGCTTTACCCGTATCTTAACGGAAAAGGAGGTGGAAACTATCACTTTTGAACTAATCATTGCTGCGGTCGTTGCCGGACTGCTAGGAGCCGGCATCGGTTATTACATTAGGCGTAATATCGCCGAGTCCAAGATCGCCCTTGCCGAAGACGCCGCCAAAAGGATTTTGGAGGACGCGCAAAAAGCCAGCGAATCCAAGAAAAAGGAAGCGTTGGTGGAAGCCAAGGAAGAGATCCACAGACTAAGAACCGAAGCTGACCGCGAAATCAAGGAACGCCGCACTGAGCTCCAGAGGCAGGAACGCCGGCTGGTGCAAAAGGAAGAGAATCTCGACCGTAAGATCGATTCGCTGGAGAAAAAGGAAGAGTCACTCAGCCGCAAGGAAGCTGATTTGGAGAAGAGCCAGGAAAAAATCAACGAGCTGTACGCCAGACAACTGGCTGAGCTGGAAAGATTGTCAGGCCTGACTTCGGATGAAGCCCGCAACCTCCTGTTGGCCAACGTCCAGGAAGAGATCAAGCACGAGACGGCGATGCTCATTAAGGAACTTGAGCAGCAAGCCAAGGACGAAGCCGATAAGAAGGCCCGGGAGATCATATCTCTCGCCATCCAGCGCTGCGCCGCCGACCATGTGGCAGAGACGACGGTATCGGTGGTGGCCCTGCCCAACGATGAAATGAAGGGCCGCATCATCGGTCGCGAAGGCCGCAACATCCGTACCCTGGAAACGCTCACCGGCATTGACCTCATCATCGACGATACTCCTGAGGCGGTTATCCTGTCCGGATTTGATCCCGTCCGGCGGGAAGTGGCCAGAATCGCTCTCGAGAAACTGATCGTCGACGGCCGAATCCATCCTGCCCGCATCGAAGAAATGGTCGAGAAGGCCCAAAAGGAAGTCGAACAGAAGATCAAGGAGGCTGGCGAGCAAGCTACGTTCGAGACCGGTGTCCACGGCCTGCACCCCGAGATCATCAGACTGCTCGGGCGTCTTAAATACCGCACCAGCTACGGGCAGAACGTCCTCAAACATTCCATCGAGGTCGCCCATCTGGCCGGTGTCATGGCCGCCGAACTCGGCGTTGACGTGATGCTCGCCAAACGCGCCGGCCTTCTTCACGACATCGGCAAAGCGGTTGACCACGAGGTGGAAGGCCCGCATGTCACCATCGGCGCCGACCTTGCCAAGAAATACCGCGAGTCGGCTGAAGTAATCAACGCCATCGCCGCTCATCACGGCGACGAGGAGCCCAAGACTGTCCAAGCGGTGCTTGTGGCCGCCGCCGACGCAGTGTCGGCAGCCCGGCCAGGAGCCCGTCGCGAGACCCTGGAAAGCTATCTCAAGCGCCTCACGCGCCTTGAAGAAATCGCCGATTCTTTCGATGGTGTTGACAAGTCGTTCGCCATTCAGGCCGGACGCGAAGTCCGCATAATCGTAAAACCCGACAAGATCGACGATCTGACTGCGATCCGCCTTGTCCGCGATATAGTGAAAAAGATCGAGAACGAGCTGGAATACCCAGGTCAGATAAAAGTAACGGTAATCCGGGAAACCCGCGCGGTGGATTACGCGAAATAAAGCGACTCCCCAAACAAGAAAAACGGCCTGGCGACAGGCCGTTTTTTAATTTCTGCCAACCGCCGCACCGGCAGGAATTGACCTCCGGCGACGAGAATACCCCTAATAAAAGCTGCTTTCATATTACTATTTGTACGGACGGTGAGATAAGTTGCCGAAGCTGCAGCAGGACTCTGAACGCATATCCCACGGCGCCAATCTGTTAATATCGATTTTGGTTCGTTATCCGGAAATCGGCACTGTCAATTATGACGCCGACACCGGCACCATCAACCTGACCTTTATGCTCTCCGGCACTCCTGCCGCAGCAGAGCTTGCCGCCATTGAAGAGCGTCTCCTCGCCAGTATCGATGCGTATCATTCCCTCGAAGGAATAAAGGACGGCAGCGCCGAGGTTTGGTGCAGCACCTGCGACCAGGTGGCCATGCTTACCCTTCGCCGCGACGTGGGGACCCTTTCGCGGGGCGAGATCGCCCTGGTCATCGCCCTGCTCCATGAGGGCTTGCAAGATCGCCTGATAGCCGACGAAAACGACGCCATCCTTGAAGAGGACCTCCTTGTGCAGGAGGAAGTCATCGGCACCATGCTGGAGAGCATGAAACAGGATCACAACGGTAACGGGCTGATCGGCATTCGCGAAGACGGCCGCGTGCTGGTTTTTAACAAATAATTACTTTTTTCGGCAATTTTATACCAAATGTTGCAATTATTTGAATTTTTCCCATGAAAAAAAAGGAATTTTCCTGCTAGTACCGAATACCTCAACGACGAGAACTTGTAGCTATTACGCTAAACATTGAAGGAGGGTACTTACAAGCATGGAAGTTCTGAAAGTTTCTGCAAAGTCAAACCCTAACTCCGTGGCTGGCGCATTGGCGGGCGTGCTTAGAGAACGCGGCGGAGCGGAAATGCAAGCGATCGGCGCCGGCGCCCTCAACCAGGCAGTCAAGGCGGTAGCGATAGCCAGGGGCTTCGTAGCCCCCCACGGCGTCGACCTTATCTGCATACCTGCTTTTACCGACATCATGATTGACGGGGAAGAGAGGACCGCCATAAAGCTCATCGTCGAACCCCGCTAAACCATATCGGCAAACCTGTTCCCCCGGGAACAGGTTTTTTGTTGCCCGTCGCCGAAGGTAGGCATAATATAGGGGTGGATGCATCTTGGAGACAAGGAGTGAAATCATGCAAGTCGAAGTCGTTACCGGTTCAATCACTGAAATAGTTTGTGACACCCTAATAGTCAGCATTTTCGAGGGGGTCAGCCTGCCGGGCGGCGCCGCCGGGGCGGTGGACACGGCCCTCAACGGGCAGATCGCAAGCCTTATCCGCGGCAAGCAGGGGGCCGGAAAGTACGGCTCATCCGCTGTTCTCCACATATGCTCAGGCATAGGAGCCAAGCAGGTAGTTCTCCTCGGCCTCGGAAAACAGGAGGAATTCACGCTCGACCGCCTGCGCGGCGTTGCCGGCACCGCCATCAGAGCCGCTCAAAAGCTCGAGGCCCGCACGGTTGCGACTGTGATCCACGGAGCCGGTTTCGATCCGCAGGCAGCCGTACAGGCGCTTGTAGAGGGTACGCTGCTGGGCAATTACCGTTTCCGCCGGTATAAAACCGAAAAAGATGATGTTATCGTCCCAGAGAAGCTGTATATCATCGCGGGCGATGCCGACAAAGTCCCGCCAATAACCGTCGGTGCGCGCCGGGGACAGACAATTGCCGCCGCTGTAAGCCTGTGCCGCGATCTTGTAAACCATCCCGCCAACTATATGACGCCAGCGAGGATGGCGGAGCAGGCGGCGGAAATCGCCGGCAACCGCGGCCTGGAGCTTGAGGTGCTGGACGAAGCGAAGATAGCGGCTCTGGGGATGAAAGCCTTCATGGCCGTGGCTCAGGGCAGCCATGAGCCGCCCAGGCTGATCGTCATGAAGTATGCCGGCAACCCCGGCAGCAAGAATCTTCTCGCCCTGGTCGGCAAGGGGGTTACCTTCGACAGCGGCGGGATTTCGCTCAAGCCCAGCGAAGGCATGCACGAGATGAAGGACGATATGGCCGGAGCCGCCGCCGTTCTCGGCGCAATGCAGGCCATCGCCGAACTCGGGCCGCCGGTCAACATCCTCGCCGTCGTTCCTTGCACCGAGAACCTGCCCTCGGGCTACGCCTTCCGCCCCGGCGATGTTATCGAGTCGCTCGGCGGGAAAACGATCGAGATCATCAGCACCGATGCCGAGGGCCGCCTGATTCTCGCCGACGCCATCGCTTACGCCCTTCGCCTGGGCGCTACCCATATCGTCGACCTGGCCACCCTAACCGGCGCTTGCGTCGTCGCGCTCGGCAACGTCACCTCCGGCGTTATGGCCACCGACCGCGACCTGTGCCGCCGGGTGATGGAAGCCTCGGAAGGTGTGGGTGAGAAGATGTGGGAGTTGCCGCTTTTCGAAGAATACAAGGAACAGATCAAGAGCGATATCGCCGACCTGAAAAACTCCGGTGGCCGGCCTGCAGGGGCCATCACCGCCGGGTTGTTCATCGCCAGCTTCACCGGCGGCAAGCCGTGGGTCCATATCGACATCGCCGGCACCGTCGCCAGCGATAAGGAAAACGGGTGCAATGTAAAGGGGGCCACCGGGGTCGGCGTGCGAACACTGGTCAATCTGGCGGAAAGCCTGGGCTCATGGTAGCCGACCTGCATGTCCACACGACTGCCTCGGACGGACGCTACACACCGGAGGAAGTATGGGCGCAAGCTACCCGGGCAGGTCTCGGCCATCTGGCGATTACCGACCATGACACCCTTGACGGCTTCCTCGCCCTTGTTGGCCGGACAGCGGGCGGGCCCGTTCTTATACCCGGAATCGAGTTCTCCACCGATCTCCCGGCGTGTGAAGTCCATATCCTCGGTTATATTTTCAACCCCGCCGACGCCGAACTCAACCGCCAGTTAGCGTTGATCGCCGGCGACCGCCTCACCCGCGCCGAACGGATGGTCGCCAAACTGGCTGACCTGGGCTACCCGGTCGCCTATGATCGTGTACTGGCGATTGCCGGCGCCTCCTCGTCCGTGGGGCGGCCCCACGTGGCGCACGCACTTGTCGAAGAGGGCTATTTCCCCGATGTGGCCGCCGTTTTCGATACTGTTCTCGAACGTGGCAAGCCCGGCTATGTGCCTCACTACAAGCTCACCCCGGCCGGCACCGTGGCTTTGATAAAAAATGCCGGCGGTCTTGCAGTGTTGGCCCATCCCGGACTGGTGGGCGACGACGCGGTGGTGCGCGCAATGCTGGAACTCGGCATCGACGGCATCGAAGCCTATCATCCCAGTCACGATAAGGAAGCGACCGCCAGGTATCTTGCCATGGCCGATGAATACGGGCTGGCTGTGACAGGCGGCTCCGACTTTCACGGCATTCCCGGCCGGTTTCCGGAAACCCTCGGGGAGTTCGTTGTCCCCGGCGACCTCGCCGTACACCTCCTCAAAAGGCCTGTCCAGGCATGAAACAGGCCATGAAAGCATATAATCTCGGTAGAGAACGCCACAGGGGGAGGCTTTATGGGCGAGGAAACCGCCGTCGTGGAAGAACTCCGGGCTCGCGTCCGGGAGCTTGAAGACAAGGTTGAGGCGCTGCGCATCAGCCGTCGGGTGCTGATGAACCTTATCGACACTCTGGAGAAGGAGAAGCGCGACCAGCTCGAAAAGCTGTCGACCCAGAACGAGAAGCTTCAGCAGAACAACTGCCGCTACGCTCGGGCCATCATGCACCGCAACATCCGCATCACCGAGCTTGAGGAACAACTACGGCTGCTGTCCGTCGGCAATAATCGGACAGGAAATACTTTTACTTGACAACACCTGCAAAGGTGTTTATTTTTATTTATGAGCAGGCAAATTAATGTTGCCAGCCGATTAAGGAGGCCGTCACTATGGAGGTCATCGCGTTAGTAGGTCCGAGCGGGACGGGGAAAAGCCACCGCGCGCTGATTGTCGCCCACGACCATAACGTTGACGGCATCATTGACGACGGACTGCTCATCAAGGACAGCAAAATCATCGCCGGCCGCTCCGCCAAAAAGGAGCCGAGCAAGATTCGCGCCGTCAAACGGGCCATCTTTATGGAGCCCGATCACGCCGAAGAGGTGCGCCGAGGCATCGAGTCAATCCGTCCCAAACGGCTCCTGATCCTGGGCACCTCCCGCAACATGGTCAACAAAATTGTCGATACTTTGCATCTTCCGCCGGTCAGCAAGGTAATCAATATCGAAGACATCGCCAGCAAGCAGGAGATCGCCAAAGCGCGGGAAAGCAGGGCGAAGGAAGGCCGCCATATAATTCCCGTCCCCACAATCGAGCTCAAGCCTTATTTTTCGGGTTATCTTATCGACCCGCTGGAGATATTCTTCAAGAAGCCGCAGTCGGCCGCCAAGCGACGCAAACTCGGCGAAAAATCCATCGTCCGTCCGACTTTTAGCTATTACGGCAAACTGTTCATCGCCGACGCCGCTATCGCCGCCATCGTCGATAATGTGGCTACCAGCGACCTGTCGATTACCCGGACCGGGCAGGTGCATATTAAAAATTCTCAGGACCGGGAAAAAGGGATTTCCATATCCTTGGACGTAACTATAAAATACGGGCTGCCGCTCAGGGACATTCTTCTGAACGCCCAGCAACGCATCAAAAACATGGTCGAATACATGACAGGCATGATGGTCAAAGACGTCAACATTGAAGTACGGCGTTTGAGTATAGATTAAGGGGGGAGTGTCTTGCCGAAGCCTATAGGTCGTCGGGTGCTGTTTTCGGGCTATGCCAAACTGCCCACCGGCATAACCGCTACCGAACTTTACCGCGTTATCGGCCTCGTTATCCTTGTGGACATGGAGACCGAGACCATCCTCGAAGCCGACTGCACCCTTGCGACCCAGGTGGCTCGCAAGCACGTCGCCGAAACGCTCATCGGCCAATCGCTCAAAAACGGCCCCGAACCGCTCGTTCGCCTGATAGATCAAGTCTATCAGGGCAGCGCCAAGAAAGCGATCATCACCGCCCTGCGCATTTGCTTTGACAAATACCGGAGCTTCAAGGAGGGGGCCTTGCCGGCCATGCTCGACTAGGCTTCGGGCTGTTGATAACCCGTCGTCGGCGGTGCCGGTCCTCCGCGTGTTAGTTTGGCCAGCCTGGCAACCAGGGATTGTGAACGCTTTTGCGGCATTTTTGTTATCTTTTGCGTTTTCACTACGGCCCGGTGCGGCCGAATATACGACAAGGGAGCCCTCCCGGATGAATCAATCACTCAAACTAGTCGGCGTGGGTTTCGCCGTCGGCAGCCTGAGCGGCCTGCTCGGCATCGGCGGCGGCGTATTCATGGTTCCGATAATGGTCACATATTTCGCCTTCAGCCAACATATCGCCCAGGCCACCTCACTGGCGGTGGTGGTGCCTACCGGTATGGTCGGCGCCCTTGTTTACGGCTTGCATGGCAACCTTGACCTCGGCATAACCCTTAACATCGTCGTCGGCAGCATGTTGGGCGCTTCTGTCGGCGCCCGCCTGGCGAAAAAACTGCCGGCCGCCCAGCTTAAAAAGCTGTTCGGGATAATGCTTATCCTGGCGGGCGTAAGGATGGTGCTGTCATGACGGCGATCCTTCTCACTTTTGCCATCGGCCTGATCGGCGGCGTTCTCAGCGGGCTCCTCGGCATCGGCGGCGGCGCCGTCATGGTGCCGTTGATGGTTTTCATCCTCGGCATCGCCCAGCACACCGCCCAAGGCATCTCGATGCTGGTCATCATTCCCACCGCACTTGTGGCTCTGTGGCACTTCCATAAAGACAAGATGGTCGACTACCGCACAGCCGGCATGCTGGCCATGGGAGCGATTGTCGGCGCGCTTATCAGCGCCAACTTCGTGCAGTACATCCCCGGCAACGACCTGAAAAAGCTGTTCGGCATATTCATCATCTACACCGGTATTCGCATGGTCGCCGTCAAAGCAAAAAAATAGCCAAAAAATCCATCCGACACGGGTGGATTTTTTTTACTATCTATCGATATATTTCGCGCAAAACCGATTGCCAACTCCTGACAATCCGTGCTATCATAGTAATAACTTTTTAATTTATTGTTACTAACATAACAACATGATCGGAGCGAGATATCACTATGTATATTACGTGGCGTAAACTGAGCAACCGGTATTATGCATACCTTGTGTCCTCCTACTGGGACAAAGAGAAAAAAGCCCCTCGCACAACGGCCCTTTACCTGGGCAGCAGCTTGCCTACCGCTCAGAAAAACCTCGAAAAACACCTTTTCAATATGCCACCCAGCCAGCTTTCCAGCCGGTCCAAGATCGACCTGCTCGCCAAACTGGGGGAGAAGGCCCCGGACGAGGTGGTCAACCTGCCGTCCCGCGACCGGGCCAAGGAATCGGTCCTGCGCCAGCTCACCAAACTCAGGGACCACCACGCCGCCCGCTCCGATATCGCCTTTGTTCTCGACCGGGCCATTGAACGGCTTTCGTGAAAATATAATCCGACGACTGACAACCAGAGCACCAGGGGCTCCGGTTCTTTTTTTTTTCGCACCGGAGAAGACGAGGTATACGAAGACCCCCGCGTCAATGGCAAATATCGCCGTGCGCCCCATAGCCGCTATTACGTAAGCTGCCGCTCTAGCATACATATATAGTGGGAGGGATATTATGAAATGGTTGACCGATTGGCTTCGGCACGTCGGCCAGATACTTTCCGGAAAAGCGGACTGGCTCGATAACCAGGAAGAGGAAATCCGCGAACGCTTCGCAGCTTTCAATGCGACGGTGCGAAAACTACTGGGTATCGCTTTTGTCGCCGGCGTCGCGGCAGGCTGGTTGTTTCACGGCTTTTTGACAGGTTAGCGCATGTCCGTGTGGAAAGAAGAGGCCCGCTTTTACGGTCGTATCATTATGGTAGCCGCACTTGTCGTGGCGGTTATTTTCGCCTGGCATTATTTCGCGAAGCAGGACACGGTGAGACAAGTAAGCCAGGAAAACGCTGCAACTGTCGCCGGCCAAAAAAAAGCGGCGGAAAGCGCCGGGCTTAAGCTCGGCGACAAGCAGGCGTCCGAAGCCGCCAAAATGATCGAAAAGGCTGCGTCCGGGCCACCGGATGAAGTGATTCCGAGTACGGGCGGGACGGTGAAAGCAGAGCTGGATAAAATCGCCGCCAAAAGCGGCGGGTATCTTCTCGTCACCGACCCCGCAGCGCCTCAAAAGGCTCCGAAGGTTGACGCACTGTCGCCCGATAAGCCGCTTAACCTGAACGTTTACGGCATAAAGCCCTATCCCAAGCGGCTGCTGGAGGTGACATTGTACCCCCAGGCTGCCGATGTAGCCCTGTTGCGGCGGGTGACTGTTTTTAAGCGTACAGGTTACCTTGGACCGGCGGTAAGCTATGACGCCGACCGTCGCAGCAAGCTGAGAATCGGTGTCAGGCTATCAGTACCGCTCGACTGAATGGCAAAAACAAAATGAACACCGTTTCACGGCCGCGGACCGGAAACGGTGTTTCGTTTCGCTTTAATATACTGCGCCAGAAAGCCTGTTTAGGTTGCGCAGGCGGTCGGGGTGCGCGTGAGGTCGGTGCCGATGACTTCAATGAGTATATTGTCCGCTGCCGTCAAGCTCGCGGCCGGTACAGCCAGCATATAATTGCCGTCGCAGCCGGAGTAGGTATGCCCCAGGATTGTCGAAGTCGTATCGTTGGTGACACGCACAAGGGCGCCTACAACCGGAGTGACCCCGTCAAGAATCTGGCCGTATACAGCTACGTCGTCATACCCGTTACTTGTCCCTCCGAGGGTGATTTCGCTGTTGGTAATGGATGCGGGGACCGGGGTGCTGGCGGAGTTGAGAATATAAAACATCGTATCACCTCCTTCATTCTCATTACATCATATGTTAGTTTACAGAAAAAGGTTACGTATCAATCCGTGTTGACAATGAAAATGAGCGGAGGTTCTCTCAAGTCTGCGGGGTGTTGCAATCCGAGTGTTGACGGCTGTCATCCGGACCCACTACCTGGATCATGATTCGGTCGTTTGGAAAGAGCTTATCCCGCCGGAGGGGGAACATGTACCAGCCGTCGCGGCCGCTATAGGTGAAGCCCAAGGTCTGCGGGTGCCAGCCGCTGCGCAGGAGCATTACCTTCACAAGCGCGCCGCTGGCCGTCGTGTCGGCGTCGTTGTCAAAAATCTGACCGGTAAGGACAATTTGCTGGTCTGCCGGTATGTTCTCCGGCAGACCCCAAAGCATTATACTGCCTTCCCGTTGGACAAGAATATGTAAATTGATGGGCTCTTCGCCGGCGGAAAGAATTTGTGCGTCTCTGAGGGTGATGGTCTTACGGGTGAAACGGATAAGGGTGCCGGTGATAATAAAGCCGCCGATTGTGCCGAGCATTATCCTCATGTGCATATGTTTCGCCAAAAAGGATCGCAATTCGTTCCTCCGCCGTGAATCTTTCATTTGCGTCACCTTTGATCTTAATCTATGTAAAGCTTCGCTTCGACTCCGCCTATATGGGGGGGCATCACGAAGCTTGCGCCACCGCGTTTCAAGAAATGCAGGCAGCAGGAGTGCGGTCGGAGCCGACTATTTCGATAAGAATCTCGTCGCCGGTTGTTATACTGCCGGCCGGGATGGCGAACATATAGTTGCCGTTGCAGCCCGAGTACGTGTGGCCCACGACCGTCGTTGCGGTAACGTTGGTTATGCGGACAAGGGCGCCGACCATCGGGGTTACTCCGTCGAGTATCTGGCCGTAGAGCGCTATGTCGTCAAAGCCGTTGCACGTGCCGTCGAGATGAATCTCATTATTGGCGATGACCGCCGGCACGGTGACGCTGGCTGAGTTGAGGATATGGAACACCAAGGTTCACCTCCTTGCTTTTTGGGGTTAATGCGCGGTAAACCTCCCGCCTGCGTCAAGGTGCACGGTCGCCGCCGGGAAGAATCAGCTCATTTCTTCGCCGGCTGTTCGGCCAGATTGATATCGAGCCTGGAGACGGGACGGCCGGGAGAGATGGTAATCTGTTTTTCGAACAAGACCTTGGGGGTCGAAAAATTTGTTCTGGCGCTAAGTTGCTCCACTGCCTGCTTGAGTTCGAGCAGGGACTTCGCGGTCTGCTTGAAGCACCGGAAGCTGAAGTATGCGGCGATCGCCGCCAACGGCAGCATTATTAACGAGCAAACTGTCAAAGCAGTCTCCATAATCCTTTCTCCTTTACGGATGGCTGATTGCCGAAAAGTCAAGGCGGCAACTCAAGCCGACACTTTCCTTGTGATTATCATATACACGGCGATAGCAAAAGGTTATAGGCGTCCTGTGTACAGTTCGAACGGCTTCGGTTCGGCTTCCTTGTTTTCCCGTCGGGATATAGGATATAATAGCCCCAGGAGTGATGACTGGGTGAACGACAACGGCAAACAGAAAAAATACCACACGATAACATACGGGTGCCAGATGAACGAGAACGATACCGAGCGCCTGGCCGGGCAGCTCAGAGCACTCGGCTACGAGGAGGCCGACCGCCCGGCCGACGCCGACGTGATTCTGATTAACACTTGCTGTGTCCGCGAGAGCGCCGAGAAAAAGATCCACGGCAAGATCGGCGAACTCAAGCGCCTGAAAGCGGGCAATCCAAACCTCATCATCGGGGTGGCAGGCTGTATGGCCCAGAAGGACCGGGACAAGCTGTTCAAACGCGCCCCCCATATTGACTTCGTCCTCGGCACCCACAATATCCACCAGCTTGGTGGGATAATCGCCGAGATCGGTCAGGCCCGCGGCCGGGTGCTGGCGGTGTGGGACCAGGCCGAGCGACTCGCCCCCGGGGTGCCCACCATTCGTAAAAACAAGATCGCCGCCTGGCTGCCGATAATGTACGGCTGCAACAATTTTTGCACCTACTGCATCGTGCCTTATGTCCGCGGCCGCGAACGCAGCCGTCCGCTCGAGGAAGTGGTGGGGGAGGCGGCCGAGCTCGCCGCCCAAGGGTTCCGTGAGATCACCCTCCTCGGGCAGAACGTCAATTCCTACGGCAAGGATGAAGCAGGTCACGCCGATTTTGCCGACCTGCTGGCCGCCGTCGACGGGGTGGAGGGGATTGCCCGCATCCGTTATATGACGTCCCACCCGCGCGACATGAATGCCAAGGTGATAGATACCATCAGGCGCAGCCGCCACGTCTGCGAGCATTTCCACCTGCCCATCCAGGCCGGCAGCGACGCCGTGCTGCAGGCGATGAACCGCGGCTACACCGCCGCCGCCTACCGCGAGCTGGTCGCCGAGATTCGCGCCGCCGTCCCCGGCGCCAGCCTTACCACCGATATCATTGTCGGCTTCCCCGGAGAGACGGACGAGATGTTCGCCGACACGCTCGCCCTTGTTGAAGAAGTCCGTTTCGACGCTGCGTATACCTTTTTGTACTCCCAGCGCTCCGGCACGCCGGCGGCGACGATGGCCGGGCAGATTCCTCTCGCGGTGAAAAAAGAACGCCTCAAACGCCTCATGGACCTCCAGAACGACATCAGCCTGGACATCAACCGCGGGCTCGTCGGCACCGAGACCGAGGTGCTGGTGGAAGGGGAAAGCAAGAACGACGCGAATAAGATGATGGGACGAACCCGTGCCAATAAGATCGTCATCTGGGACAGGACAGGCAACGAGCAGACGGGAGATCTGGTGACGGTAACCATCGAAACTGCCCAGACCTGGGTCCTGAAGGGAAAACTTGCTTAGACCGCGTACAAAGCCTTCAAAAGCGACGCTTTTCAAAACATCCTTGAAATAGGGCAGAGGAGAGACCGCATGTCAGTCAGCTACACGCCGATGATGGAACAATACCGCGACATCAAGCGCCGCCACCCCGACAGCATTCTCTTTTTCCGTCTGGGCGACTTCTACGAGATGTTTTTCGACGACGCTGAACTGGCGTCGCGCGAGCTTGAGATAACCCTCACCGGCCGCAACGCCGGCGCCGCCGAACGCGTTCCCATGTGCGGCGTGCCTTACCACGCCGCCGATAACTACATCGCCCGCCTCATCAGCAAAGGCTACCGCGTGGCCATTTGCGAACAGGTCGAAGACCCGGGCGCCAGCAAAGGCATCGTCCGCCGCGAGGTCATCCGCGTCGTTACACCCGGCACGGTGCTGACCGAGAACATGCTTGATAAGGGCAACAACTACCTTGTTCTGCTGCGCGAGGAGGATGACGCGGTTTACCTGGCGGCCGCCGATGTCTCGACCGCCGAGTGCGTGTGGGCGGAATTCGCCGGCCCCCATCGGGTCGGCAATCTCTGCGACCAGCTTTTCCGTCTTGCTCCGGCCGAAGTCGTACTCGGCGGCAAGATCGGCTCGCTGGCCGACATCCAGGCGTTTACCGCCGCCAGGCTGCCGCGCTGCACTTACAGCAGCCTGGTGGTCGACGACTACGCCGCGATCGCCGGGCTGCCCGGGCGCCACTTCGACGCCGACGAGCTGCCGGCCGCGCAGGGCGCAACCCTGGCGCTGGCTTTGCTGCTCCATTACCTCTACCAGACGGTCAAAAGCGATCTTTCCCATCTCAACCGGTTAACGAAATACGACGCCCGCGAACACCTCGCCCTCGACGCGGCCACGCTCCGCAACCTCGAAATCACCGCCAACATGCGCGACGGCAGCCGCAAGGACACGCTGCTATCAGTGCTCGACCATACTAAAACCGCCATGGGCGGCCGCCTGCTGAAAAAATGGCTGGAATACCCCCTGGTCAACCCGGCCGCCATCACCGCCCGCCAGGACGCCGTCGGCGAACTGATCGCCAAGCCGCTCGTCCGTCAGGAGTTTCATCAGTCCCTGGCGGAGATCTACGATTTCGAGCGCATCCTCACCCGCATCGAAGTCGGCACCGCCAACGCCCGCGATCTCATCGCCCTCAGGGCGTCGCTGACCGTGCTGCCGGCCGTAAAAGCCGGCCTCGCGCCCCTGGAGGCCAAACGCCTGTCCGCCATCGACCATGCCCTCGCCACTCACGGCGACGTCCGCGACCTTATCACCGCCGCCATCGGCGACAACCCGCCCCTGGCCGTGCGCGAGGGCGGCATGATCCGCGCCGGCTACGACCTAGAGCTCGACGAGCTGCGCGCCCTGGCCCGGGACAGCCGCCAGTTCGTCCAGGACCTTGAGGCCAGGGAGAGGGAGGCCACCGGCATCAAATCTCTGAAGGTCGGCTACAACAAGGTGTTCGGTTATTACATCGAGATAACCAACGCCAACGCCGCCAACGTGCCTGCCGCCTACACCCGTAAGCAGACGCTCGCCAACGCCGAGCGGTACATAACCCCGGAGCTGAAGGAATTTGAGATCAAAATCCTCGGCGCCCAGGAAAAGATCGTCGCCATCGAATACCACATTTTCTGCCGGATACGCGAATATGTGAAGGTGCGCATCGGCGAAATCCAGCAAACCGCCCGCCTGGTAGCCGAGCTCGACGCCCTGGCTTCGCTGGCCGAAGCTGCGGTCCGCGGCGGTTATACGCGGCCGGCTCTCAATAACGCCCGCGAGATCGTTATCCGCGACGGCCGCCACCCGGTCGTAGAGAAGCTGCTCAAACGCGAGCTGTTCGTGCCCAACGACACCGACCTCAACCATCGCGACTGCGAGATCATGATCATCACCGGCCCGAATATGGCGGGAAAATCGACCTACATGCGCCAGGTGGCCCTGCTCGTCCTCCTCGCCCAGACAGGCAGCTTCATCCCGGCCCGCGAGGCGTCCATCTGCCCCGTCGACCGCGTCTTCACGCGGGTGGGGGCGAGTGACGACTTGGCCACCGGCCAGAGTACCTTCATGGTGGAAATGAACGAAGTCGCCCACATCCTCCGCCACGCCACCGCAAACAGCCTCATTGTCCTCGACGAGATCGGCCGCGGCACCAGCACTTTCGACGGCATGAGCATCGCCCGCGCCGTAATCGAATACGGCAAGGACAAGGTCCGGGCCAAGACGCTGTTCGCAACCCATTACCACGAGCTCACCGAGCTTGAGGCGACGTCCCGGCGGATTAAAAACTTCTCGGTGGCCGTCAAGGAGCGGGGCAACGACGTCGTATTCCTCCGCCGCATCGTCCCCGGCGGCGCCGACAAGAGCTACGGCATCCATGTCGCCCAGTTGGCCGGTTTGCCGAAGAAGCTCGTCGAACGCGCCCAGGAAATCCTCGCCGAACTCGAACACGGGCAGCGCCACATCCGGGCGGCGGCCGGCGAGGCAGCGGCAACGGCGGCCGCTGAACCTGCCGCCGAACAGCCCACCCTGTTCGCCTCCAGCCTCGCCGAGGAACTGGCTACTATCGACGTCATGACCCTCACGCCTCTTGAGGCGCTCAACATCCTTTATAAATTGCAGATTCAGGCCAAACAGGAGGCTGGCAGGCCATGACCCAGCCCGTTATCCGCATTCTCGACGAAAACACCGCCAACAAGATCGCCGCCGGTGAAGTGGTCGAACGCCCCGCTTCGGTCGTCAAGGAGCTGGTCGAAAACGCCCTTGACGCCTACAGCCGCAATATCGAGGTAACGATCGCCGACGGCGGCGTGAGCTTCATCCGCGTTGCCGACGACGGGGTGGGGATGAGCCGCGCCGACGCCGAATTGGCTATCCTCCGCCACGCCACCAGCAAAATCGGCGCCGCCGAAGATCTCTACAGCGTCCATTCTCTGGGCTTCCGGGGCGAGGCGCTGCCCAGCATCGCCGCGGTGTCGCGCTTTTCCCTCACCACCAGGCCGCATGACGCCGACTTCGCCACCTATGTCGAGGTCACCGGCGGCGTCGTCAGCGACGTAAGGGAAGCGGGCGGGGGAGCAGGCACGGTCGTAACCGTCGCCGACCTGTTCTTCAACACTCCGGCCCGCCGCAAATTTCTCAAATCGCCGGCTACCGAGAGCGGCCACATCCACGACGTCCTCGGCAAGCTCGCTTTGTCCCACCCCGAAGTTTCTTTCCGGCTGGTCAACAACGACCGCCTCGTCCTCGCCACGCCGGGACAGGGCGATGTGCTCGCCGCCATCGCCAGCCTCTACGGCCCCAAGGCCGGCGCCGAGCTGCTGCCGGTCAGCCATGAGGAGGAAGGGCTGGCGGTGAGGGGCTACGTCGCCAAGCCCACCCTACTCAAAAGCAGTCGCCAGTGGCAGACCTTCATCGTCAACGCCCGCGTCGTCTCCAGCCGCCTGATCGCCAAGGCGCTCGACAACGCCTACCACTCGCTGCTGCCTAAAAGCGGCTACCCGCTGGCCGTGCTTAACATCATCCTGCCGGCCGACACTGTCGACGTCAACGTCCACCCCCAGAAGAGCGAGATCAAGTTCAGCGACGAAAGCAAGCTCTTCCGGGCCGTCTACCGGGCGGTGAGCGCCGCTCTGACCGCCGCCCGGCCTGAGGAGGCGGCCGGCGCGCCAGCCTTCTCCTGGCCGCGCGCCGAGCACCGTCACACCCCCGCCGGTCAGCAAGGCTACGCCGGCAACAGTTATTCCCCGCGGCCGGACGGCCCGGCGGCCCAGCAGCCTATGTGGCGGGAGACGCCGCTGCCTTTCGCCGCCGCCCGCGAAGCGATCCGTCAGGAGGAGGCGCTGGCCGGAGCGGACGCCGCCCCATTAGAAGAGGAAGTTGCGCCGGCAGCCGCCGGAATGAGCCTCGTACCGCTCGGACAGGTGGATGAGTGTTACATCGTCGCCCGCGGCGAGGGTGGCGGCCTCTATATCATCGACCAGCACGCCGCCCACGAACGCATCCTCTACGAGCGCCTCAGCGCCGCCAGCGGCCGCATCCCCGTACAGACACTGCTCGTGCCGGTCTTCGTCGATCTTGACCCCCGAGAAGCCCTGCTGGTCGGCGAAAACCAGTCCGTATTCCACGACCTCGGCTTCACCCTTGAGCAGGTAGGCCCATCCGCCTTCCGCATCACCGAGATGCCTACCGACGTGCCGCCCGGCGAAGCCCGCGACTTTCTCCACGACATCCTCGTTCTCCTCGAAGGCCGCGCCAGCCCCAACGCCGCCGAACTCCGCCACGCCTGCCTCCAGACCGCCGCCTGCCGTGCCGCCGTAAAAGCTGGCGACAGCCTTTCGATGCGCCAGATCGTGGCTCTCCTGCAGGAACTGGCCGCGACCTCGCTCCCTTACACCTGCCCCCACGGCCGGCCGGCCATCGTGCGCTTCGGGCCCGACGACCTGGCCAAACTGTTTAAACGTACATAGGTGACGCCATGAACCTGATCGTTACGACCATTCACAAACCCACCCCCACTGTGGCCGAGCAAGCCGAAGAGCTGGCGGAGCGCCTGGCTGCGCCGTTCGTCGAGCGCGGCCGGAGTTCGCTGGGGTCCCTGTGTGCCGAGCATGACGCCGACACCGTGCTGGTTGCCGCCAAAGGCGGCCCGGTCGTACACACCGCGGGCGGGGAGTACTTTTTTCATCTCAGCATGGCCGAGCTGCGTATAAATAATCTCAAAGATGGAAAGCCTGACCATATGATATCCGCCATGGGGCTCGCGCGTGGCATGAGCGTCCTTGACTGCACTCTCGGCCTGGCCACCGACGCCGTCGTAGCCAGCTTCGCCGCCGGGGAGGAGGGGAGGGTGGTCGGCCTCGAGGCGTCGCCCCTCATCGCCGCCATCACCGGCTATGGCCTGGCGGGATTTGCCAGCGGCAGACCCGATGTAGACGCCGCCCTCCGCCGCATCGAAGTTATCCGCGCCGATTATAACGCTTACCTGGCGAACCTGCCGGACGCCTCGTTCGATGTCGTCTATTTCGACCCGATGTTCCGCGCCCCGGTTGCCGCCAGTTCCAGCCTGCGTCCCATCCGCACCCTGGCCGACCCGCGCCCGGTCGGACCCGAAGCCGTTGCCGCCGCCCTACGGGTCGCCAAGCGCAGGGTTGTCCTTAAGGAAGCCAGGGGCAGCGGCGAATTCGCCCGCCTGGGATTCGCCACCGTCGTCGGCGGCAAATATAGCAGCATCCATTATGGCATTCTGGAAGCGGGGTGCTGACTGTGGAACGCCTCATCGCCATCGTCGGCCCAACCGCCGTCGGCAAAACCCGCCTCGCCATCGATCTCGCTCTCCGGCTGGACACCGAGATAATCTCCGGCGACGCCCTGCAGGTCTATCGCGGCCTCGATATCGGCACCGCCAAGCCCGACGCCGCCGAACGCCGCGGCGTCCGCCACCATCTCATCGATCTTCTCGGCCCCCGGGAAGAGTTCAGCGTCGCCGATTTCAAGGCCCGCGCCGCCGACCTTATCGCCGCCATCAACGCCCGCGGCCGCATTCCCATCCTCGCCGGCGGCACAGGTCTTTATGTCCGCTCCCTGCTTGAGGATTACCGCTTCAACGCCGCCCCGGGCAGCGAGGAAATCCGCCGTCGTCTGGCCGGCCTGGCGGAAAGCCGCGGCAGCGCCCACCTCCACCGTCTCCTGCAGGCCACCGACCCGGAAACGGCCGCCCGCCTGCATCCCAACGACACCCGCCGCGTAATCCGCGCCCTGGAAAGCATCGAACTTAGCGGCGAGCAGATCTCGCAATCCAGGAACGCCGCGCCGGTGTATGACTGCCTGGTTATCGGTCTTACCATGGAACGCGCGAAGCTCTACGAGCGCATCAACCGGCGGGTGGACGACATGGTCGCCGCCGGACTGGTGACTGAGGTGGCGGGGTTGCTCGCGTCTGGCGTTCCGCCGGCCGCCCGCTCACTACAGGCTATCGGCTACAAGGAGCTTGTGGACCATCTCGCCGGCCGCGCCGACCTAGCCGCTTCGGTCGAGAAGATCAAGCAGGCGACCCGTAATTTCGCCAAACGCCAATACACCTGGTTCCGCCGCATGCCGTACATTCACTGGGTCGACGTTGACAAATTCGTAGAATATGATACAATGTTGGCATATATTTACAGTCTGATAGCAGGAAAGTTCCTGCCCGGCGAGAAATATAACCAAAGATAGGTCGCTCGCTTACAGAAAAAAATTTTTCGGAGGGGTTTCTCTATGACGACAACGAAAGTAATCAACCTGCAGGACAGCTTTCTTAACCAGGTCCGTAAAGAAAATGTGCCTGTCATCATTTATTTGGTCAACGGCTTCCAACTGCGCGGCTCGGTGAAGGGCTTCGACAACTTTACCGTCATCATGGAGAACGAAGGCAAACAGCAGTTGGTTTACAAGCACGCTATCTCGACCATTACGCCCTTCCGGCCCCTGAACTCAAACCTCCACGAGCGGCGCGAGGAACCTAAAACCGAAAAGTAAACGGAAAACCCGGGCAGATTAAGCCCGGGTTATTTTTTGTAGCGGGATGTTGGGGGCGAGAGAAGAAAGTTAGTGTCTGAGGGGCCGCCCGCGGATTGGATTTTTCCCGCCTTCCTTTTTTCACACGAAGCCTTCACAAGGCATATAATGATTATCACCGAACGGTAGGCGGGGTGAACATATGCCGTATCTATGGCCCAAGGACGTGCTGGCGGCGGTCGAAACGGGAGAACTGCCGCCGGTGGAGGCGTGCAGGCTCCTGCGGGAAATGGACACTGTCGCAGCGCCGGCGGCCCGCGCCGATAACGGCGCCGCCCAGCAACGGGTGGAGGAAATCCTGCGGGAGCTCGACGCTCTTATCGGGTTGCGCGAAGTCAAAAAGCTCGTTAGAGAGATATACGCCTTCATCGAGATCCAAAAATGGCGGCAAAAAGAGCGGCTCGCGACCGAACCGCTCGTCATGCACATGATTTTCAAGGGCAACCCAGGCACCGGCAAGACGACCGTGGCCAGGATCATGGGGAAGATTTTCCGGTCGCTTGGCGTTCTGAGCCGCGGCCACCTCATCGAGGTCGAACGCGCAGACCTCGTCGGCGAGTATATCGGCCACACCGCCCAGAAAACCAGGGAGCAGCTCAAAAAGGCCTATGGAGGCATCCTCTTCATCGATGAAGCCTATTCGCTGGCCCGCGGCGGCGAAAAGGATTTTGGTAAAGAGGCAATTGATTGCATGGTGAAATCACAGTAATAAAATGATATAAAAACGGCCGCTTAGCAGCGACCGTTTTTTAGTTCGAAAAATAGCTTGTAAATATGTTTGCACGGCAGCTTCCTGCCCTGGAAGTCGGCGCAGGTGCAGGTACCGAGCGTCACGGCGTAGCCGTTGACCGTCCCGGTAGCCGTCGAACGGTCGACGGCGGCGTCGCAGATATCGCCGGCCCGCTGCTGGCGCTTGATTTGCTCAGGGCGGTTGTGGATGCGCTCATCCCAGGGACCGAAGGCGGGGATGGTGACCGCTCCTTCGCGGAGTTTGTCGTGGCCGTCGGGGTAGATGCGTCCGCGGGTGATATTCAGCGCCTCGTGAAGAGCTCCGAAGCTCGCCGCCTTCTTTTCCCGGCATGCCATCAGGGCCACCTGCGCGCACACGTTGGCGTCCTCGCCGGCGTCATGGTGGCGGAAAACGATGCCGTGGCGTTCGGCCAGGGCCGCCAGTCCGTAACGTTTCCAGCCAGGCCAGGTCCGCTGAGCGATGACTTTGGTACAGGAATATTCGGCGTTCAGACGGGGGATGCGGTAGAGGTCAAGGGACTGGATAAGAACATTGATGTCGAACTCGGCGTTGTGGGCGATGATAATCCGCCCCTCAAGCAGCGGCCTGAGTTCGGGCCACAATTCGCCGAACTCGGGCTTGTCGGCCGCCATATCGGCGGTTATGCCGTGAATTCTGACGAACCCGGGATCAAAAATTAGTTGGGGAGGGCGAACCAGCCAGGATGGGTTCGCCACCACCCGGCCGTCGGCCACGAAGGCCAGCCCCACGGCGCAGATACTGGTCCATTCCCGGTTGGCGGTTTCGAAATCGAGGGCGACGAAGTCGTACTCCTGCGGCAGTGAAGAGCAATTGTCAGCGGCGGGCGTCATTTGCATCGTTCCTTTGCTGTTTCCTTATTTCTTCGCTTTTGCGAGATCGGTTGTGCCGAAGCGCTCGACCGCACGGGTCAGATAGGCGGCAACCGCCTCGTCTTTGTCCGTGCCGGGCTGGTATGTGTCAGTGGCAATGAACTGCCAAGAGCCGCCTTCCTTGGCGAGCGTGAATTTCATCAGCGCATACTGCATATTGCCTGAGACGGCCATGCTGTTTACCCGCTGCCGGCTATAGAGACAGATGCCTTCGATGGTTTTGTCGCCGGGACGGGGGCCGGAGCTGTTTACGGCTTCGACGTAATGCAGGGTGTAGCTGCCCCAACCTGCCAGCCATGCGTCGAACTGCTCGCGCGACAGCCTGAGAGCCATTTTGTCTACCGACCGCAGCTTGACGATATCTTTTTCGTTGAAGGCTTCCATGCGCAGCAGCAGCAGGCGAACAGCCTCCCATTCCTCGGGACTTACGTACTTCTCAGCCCTGGTTATCTGCTTAACCTCAAACGCCGCGCCGTACATGCGGCTGCCGACAAGATCCGGGCGCAACCTGCCCTCGACGACGACCGCGAGGTCGTTTTTCTGGTAAGCGCGCGGCAGTTTCCTGATCGGATGATATTGCTTGCCTTCGTCGCTGAGGAGCCCGTAGGTGCCCAGAGACTCCACCCAACGCACCTTGCCCTTGAAGCGAAACAGCGGTTGCTTATCGTCGGCCGCCGCGGACACCGCCGGCAGCAGCGCTGTAAGCGCCGCAACCGTGATGAGAATGATAAGGGTCTTTGCTCTCATTATTAGCCTCCTAACGTCCTGTGGCCGTAGCCGGCGCGAATGATGCCGACACCTTGTCTATCATCGGCGCGCCCTCCCCGACCCCAGGCGGCAGATAGCTGACGACGGCCTGCGAGGAGGAGGGGCGGTCGCCGATCGCTATTTCGCCTTCCCACAGGATTTCCTTCGCCCAGAACAGCGTGCCTTCCACCTTATAGGCATAACTGCCCGGCGCCACCGGCCGCCCGGCGCTGTCGGTGCAGTCCCAGACGAGTGTATGCGGCCCTGGCTGCTGGGTCGCGCTGGTGACGGCGTCCACTGTCGCGGTCGGCGGACCTCCCACGCCTGCAGCCTTCCGCCACAGCGGCAGGCACTCGGGCCGCCGCTCATAGCCGCCCCTGCCGGTGAAGCGGGTGACCAAAAGTGTTTTGATATATTTGCCGTCGCTGTCCTCGACCCACACCGCCATTTGGTTGCTGGCAATTGTCGGCATGCGTTGCAGCTCGTAACTGATCGTCACCGCGCCGGGCGCCTGGTCGGCGACGCCGGCGGCGAAAGCAGCGGCGGCCGTTGCCGCCAGAATAATGAGCGCCAGAAGTATTATCCGTCTCTCCGGTCGCATGATCATGCTCCTTATTGCTCGAATCTCCTCTAGCCTTCGACGCTGGCCGCCGAAATCCTGTAGGCTGCCGGCAACTCACCGGCAAACAAAAATCCCCCGGAACGGGGGATATGGGGATGATGCAACAACATGAGGCTAACGGTTCTGTTCCTTCGACTGTGGCAGGTTGTTTTTCAGTTCGATCGACTTCTGGCAGGACGGGCATGTGACGGAGTTGTGCCGTTTCTGGATCTCTTCCACCGTCAGCTTGATCGGGTTACGGCACTCAGGACAGTTGAACTTCACAAAAAAACCTCCCTGGTCAGGTGATAAAGATAGCATTCGCCGTCACCGGCGAAATACCTACGCTAGAATATTGGAACTATTTTTCCCTGCATTTATAAAAACTTCAGTTCGATGCTTATTTCCGGCCGGCTGCCACGCGCTTTCGTCGAATCCCGCCTTTCCACCACCGCTTTCTCCAGTACCGCCCGCACGGCTGCCCGTTTTTCCTCGTAGGGCAGGTCGCCGGCGGCGAAATTCTGCTGTAAGGCGGCCACAAGTTCGGAAGGGGAGAGGAAGGGGGAGGCGGCGGCAAGTTCGGCGCGGATTTTTTTCTTGTTCTGCTCGATGTCGTGCAGACGGGTACGGATGTCGGCCAATTGGCGCTCGGCATCCTCGTCGCTTACCATCTGCTGACGGTACCAGCGCAGCAGCATCTCCCGCTGCTTGACAAGCCTCGTCTCGTTGTCGGCCAGGCGTTCGAGGGCTGTCTGAAGGTTCTGAGCACCCGCCTGACTCGGCCGGGCGACGAGATACTGCTTGATTTGCTTGGGGTTGGCACTCAACTGCAGTAGATGGTCGAAAACCGCCTTATCGAGTGCTTCGGTGGGAATGCGCCGGGCGGCGCAGCGTTCCTGGCCGGAATATATGTACGTGTTGCTGCGCTGACTGACGCAAACATAGTAGCTTCTCGGCTCCGTCGCCTTACCGGCGTAGGCGATTGTCATCTTCCGCCCGCACCTGGCGCAATAGACGAGGCCGTTTAAAAGCTGTTCGTGTTTGAGATTGCGCTTGGACAGCGACTTATTCTCCTTGAGCTGGCGCAGGGCCGCCTCCCACGTGGCGGAGTCGACGATCGCCGGCACCGGCACCTCGATCCATTCAGCCTCTGGTCTGAGCTCCCTGACCCGCTTATTCTGACCGACCTTCTGGTACTTGTAGCGCATGGCCACGTGGGTGCCTTTGTAGAGCGGATTGGTCAGCAGCCGGTATACGGCTGACACGATCCACGGCTTTTTCAGGCGAGGGGAGGGTATCCCCTGTTCGTTGAGGCGCTTGCAAATCGTAGCTGTGCCGACTTTCTCCGTCACCAGCCAGTCGTACATCCGTCGGACAATCTCCGCCTCGGGCTCGTTTATGGCATAGTTGCTCACCTTGCGGTCGAAAGTGTAGCCGAACGGCTTGGCGTCGGCGATGATTTTGCCCTTGGCCGCCTTGCCGCGTTTGCCGCGCAGCGACCGTTCCTTGATTTTCTCTTTCTCGTAGTCGGCGATCGCGCCGCGGATGGAATAAAACAGCTTCCCCTCGGCAGACTGCTCGAAGGAAACCGACACAAAAACCAGTTCCGCTCCGGCACGCTCGATCTCTTCGGTAATGATCAACTGATGAGCGAGATTACGGGCCAAGCGGTCCGGGTCGAAAACAATGACATAAGCGAATTCGTGTCCGGCCAGCCGGCCGCGCAGCTTATCGAGCGCCGGACGGTCGATGAATTCGCCGCTATAGCCGTCGTCGACAAACTCCTCCGCAGCTTTTGTGCCCAGTTCACCGGCCCGGCGCCGGCATTCCTCAAGCTGGGTGTCGAGGGAATAACCCTTTTCCGCCTGCTCGGCGGTGCTCACCCTTGCATATATCGCCGCCTTGGTCATAATGGTCCTCCCGCGATTGTTTATCTTTGCTGCAATAGTTCAATACCGCCACGTCATTTCCTGCCTGTCCGGCGGTGAAAAGGGGGAATACCGCCGGGACGCCGCCTCATATAATGCGACGAGGTGGTCGATATGGTCCGCGAAAAGGAACGCTCCGCCGTCAAACAGGCCGTGATCATCATCATCCGCCATACGGGCGAATGGGATCCGGCCCGCCACGCACTTTCCTTTCTCAGGCCGCTGATCGAAGGTGAGAGCCGGCGCCTGACGACGCTGCCCCCCCAGCCGCCCGGCAGCGGTCCGCCGCCCGGGTAACCGCGCCGCTTGAGCGTCCTTGGATTTTTTGTTACTACTGTTTGGTAAAATACATGGAAGACCATAAGGATGAGCTTGTTCTTATCTTGGCCGGCTACCAACGGGAAATGGAACAGTTCCTCCAGACTAACCCCGGTCTCCGTTCCCGCTTTCCCATCCACATCGATTTCCCCGACTACTCCCAGGAGGAATTGCTGGCGATCGCCGAGCAGCTGTGCGCCAGACGCCAGTATCAGCTTACCGTGCAGACACGGTTGGCCCTCCTGAGAATGCTCACCCCTCCCGCCAAGCGCGACGACGACAATTTCGGCAATGCCCGCACGGTGCGCAACATCATCGAAAAAGCTCTCCGGCGCCAGGCGGTCCGCCTGGTGGCCAAGGCCAGCATAACCCGCGAAGAGCTTATGGCCATCGAGCCGTGCGACCTCCCGGAGGTGGAAGGATGAAAGAATTCGCCGTCGTCGGCCGCCCTAATTCCGGCAAGACCCTTTTTACCCTCAACTTCGCCGCCTATCTCGGTTGCAAGACGGTCGACATTACCTTCCGCGCTCCGGACGGCCTGCTCGACTGCCGCCACTATGTCGTCAACGAGGCGCGGCGGGAGCTGTGCGGGCCTATGACGCATAAAACCCGCGCCGTCCAGTCGGTGGTATTAAAGGTGCCTGTAGGAAAAACAGCCGTCAGCTTCAAGCTTTCCGACACCTGCGGCGTTAGCGAGCAGATCCACGGCGAGGAAGGAATCCGTCGCGGCATGGCCCAAACGCTCAGTCTTGTCCGTTCGACCGACTTCATTATCCATGTCGTCGATGTCGCCCTGGCCACGGACGCCTTCTTCGGCGGCAGCGCCAATATCGACCGGGAAATTTACAACTACGGCGTCAGTCGCAACCGCTACATCCTGCTCGCCAATAAGACCGACCTGCCCAGGGCGCGCGAAAACCTCGCCCCCCTCACAGCTGCCTTCCATCAGGCCGTCGTTCTGCCGGTATCAGCCCTCTACAGCACCGGCTTCGGAGAGGTGAAAGCCTATGTGGCCGCCAATGTCTGACGGGGTCACCACCGCCACGCTCGCCGCAACCCTCTGTTCACTGGCTATAAAACTCACCGACGACTGGCTCGACCGTGACAGGGACGCCGCCGTCGGCCGCGTCAACTGGTCGGCAAAACTCGGGGTCGGCGCTATGGTATATGCGGCGCTTTTTCTTGCCCTGGCCGCGGGCATAAACGCTTCGGTCAGCCTGGCCCTCTTTTTCGCCAGTTACGTCGTAGGCATGTTCACCGACCTCGGTCGCCGCCTCCCCAGCCGCCTGACGGGCTGGCAGGAGTCACTGCTTGTGATGGCGGCCGGTACAGCTCTCTGCGGCTGGCGGACGATGCTGTTCGCCGCCCTGTTCGTCTCCGCCGTCCAGCTTATCGACGACTGCGTCGACCGAGCCGGTGACCGCCTTGCCGGCCAGCGCAACTTCGCCTGCCGGTTCGGAGCGGCGGAATGCCTCCTCGGCGGCCTCGCCCTCCTGCTGGCTTCCTGGTGGCTGGACGCCGGGCTGTTCGTCCCCGTGTTCGCCGGCGTAGCCGCCGTCTACTTCCTTGACCTGCGACTCAAGGAGGTGATGAGATGATTATCGATTACCTCCTGTTCGCCTTGGGAGCTTTTCTGTTCGGCTACTTGCTAGGCAAACGCCTGGGAAGGGAAGAGGGCAGGGAGGAGGGCAAAGCCCTTGTACCCCTGCTCCTCAGGGAGCAGTCCTTCGCCCAGGGATACTGCGCGCTCTGCCACGCCGCCCGCCTGCCGGCGATAGAGCGGTCAGAAAACGCCCAGCGGGGCTTCTCAACACTTTAATTTGGCACTTCAAAGAGGCGGTCGCGCCTCTTTCGCCTTTTTTTGCAGGAAATAACGGCGATTGAACAAAATAAAGAGAGTTGGAGAAAGGATGATTTGATTGCCGGACGTACAAGGAAATCTCAGCGGCATCCGCAAGAGCACGCGGGAGATACTGGAAAGCCTTTATAAAGTCGAAATCCCCGCCGGTGAGGCGATAACCGCCGATCTCGCCGCCCTCATGGCCCGTCTCACCGCCCAGCTCGGCCGCGAGCTTGCCGTCTATCTTAACCGGCGCGGTCAGGTTGTCAGCGTCGCCGTCGGCGACACCCGCACCGTCAGCCTGCCGGAAACGGCCGGCCGCCGCGCCGCCCACCGCCTGAGCGGCATCCGCTGCATCCATACCCACCCCACCGGCGACAGCGAGCTAAGCGCCCTCGACCTGACCTCGCTCAAGGAAATGCGCTTCGACCTCATGGCCGCCCTCGGCGTCGACGAGCGCGCCTCAGTCGGTCAGGTCAGCTTCGCCTACATTTCCGGCTGGGAAGGGGAGGGGGAGGCGGCGATAGACACCGTCGGCCCCTTGTCACTCGACGATTTCGTCGCCATGGATCTCGCCTATCTGACCGGCCAGATCGACCGGCGCCTGGAAGAGCGCGGCAAATCCATAAGCCTGGCCGAAAAGGAACAGGCCATTTTGGTGGGGGTCGAGAGTCAGTCCGGCTGGGATGTGGCCGATTCGCTGGAGGAACTCGCCCAGCTGGCCGAAACGGCCGGCGCGACGGTTGTCGGTAAAATGTGGCAGAAGCGCGACCGCCCCGATGCCGCCCTGTTCGTCGGCCGCGGCAAAGTGCTGGAGATTGCCGCCGCCCGGCAGGAGAAAGGCGCCAACCTCGTCATCTTCGACGACGAACTCTCGCCCGCCCAGCAGCGCAATCTCGAACAGTCCCTAGGCACCAAGGTGCTTGATCGCACCGCCCTCATCCTCGACATCTTCGCGCAGCGGGCCCGCACCCACGAAGGCAAGCTGCAGGTCGAACTCGCGCAATTGAAGTATAACCTGCCGCGCTTAGGCGGCCAGGGCCTCGTCCTTTCCCGGCTGGGAGGCGGCATCGGCACCCGCGGCCCCGGAGAAACCAAGCTTGAGGTCGACCGCCGCCGCATCCGCGAACGGATAGCCGACATCGAACGGGAAATCCGGCTTATCCGCCGCCATCGGGAGCTCCACCGCCAGCGGCGCCAGGACGCGCGCATCCCCGGTGTCGCTCTCGTCGGCTACACCAACGCCGGCAAATCCACTCTTTTGAACGCTCTTACCGCGGCCGACGTCCTGGCCGAGGACAAGCTTTTCGCCACCCTCGATCCCACGACCCGCAAGATAACCCTACCCGGCGGCCAGGAAGCGCTGCTCACCGACACCGTCGGCTTCATCCAAAAGCTGCCTCATCAACTCGTGGCCGCCTTCCGCGCCACCCTCGAAGAAGTGGTTCAGGCCGAACTTCTGCTGCACGTCATTGACGCCAGCCATCCCCTTCATCAGGAGCAGAGCGACGCCGTGTTCCGTGTCCTCGGCGAGCTCGGGGCCGCCGACAAGCCCGTCATCCCCGTCTTTAACAAGGTCGACCGCCTCGACAACCCCCATCTTAAAGAGCGTCTGCTGCGCACTCCCGACAGCGTCGCGGTCTCCGCTCTCGGCGGCGAAGGTATCGCCGCCCTGCTCGACCGCATCCGCGCCTTCCTGCGTCGCCGGAGCGTGGACGCCGTTCTCCTCATACCCTACAGCGACAGCGGCGTGCTCGCCCGACTCTATGACCTCGGCGCCGTGAACGCCGCCGAATACACCGACGGAGGCATCCGCGTCAGTATCGCCCTTCCTCCCGAAGAAGCCGCCGTATTCCAACAATACTTAGTGACTGATGAGGTGCCGACAGATGAATGACTTGCCAGACAACCTTAAAGCCCTTACCCGTGCCGCCCTCGACGAGGCGGCCCCCGTTTTTGCCGGCCTCGACGCCGTTGCCCGCGACAATACCGCCCGCATCCTCGACGCATTCCGCCGCCACCAGGTCGGCGATTTCCATTTCCGCGCCACCACCGGCTACGGCTACGGTGATGCCGGTCGGGACAAGCTCGACGAGGTTTGGGCCGATATATTCGGCGCCGAAAAGGCTCTTGTCCGCGCCCATTTCGTCTCCGGCACCCACGCCCTGGCCGCCGTCCTGTTCGGCCTCCTGCGGCCGGGCGACGAACTGCTGTCCGTCACCGGCGCCCCTTATGACACAATGCAGACTGTTATCGGCCACCCGCAGGCGTCTCCAGGGTCGCTGGCCGATTACGGCATAACCTATCGTGAAGTCCCCCT
The DNA here is from genome assembly GCA_032334055.1 of Selenomonadales bacterium 4137-cl. Classification (NCBI taxonomy): domain Bacteria; kingdom Bacillati; phylum Bacillota; class Negativicutes; family Acetonemataceae; genus Anaeroselena; species Anaeroselena agilis. The sequence continues at coordinate 1,730,003 of JAUOZS010000001.1, forward strand.
GACAGATGACGGCGAGGTCGACGGGGCGGGGGTAGCCGCCGCCATTTCGGCCAAAACAAAACTGGTGCTCATTCAGCGCTCCCGCGGCTACAGTCTTCGCCCGCCGCTAAGCGTCGCCGCAATCGGCCGCGCCTGCGCTCACGTGAAGCGCTGCCAGCCCGATTGCGTCTGTTTTGTCGACAACTGCTACGGGGAATTCGTAGAGTCGAGCGAGCCGACTGCCGCCGGCGCCGACATTATTGCCGGCTCGCTCATCAAAAACCCCGGCGGCGGCATAGCTCCCGCCGGCGGCTACATCGCTGGCCGCGCCGATCTCGTCGAACTGGCCGCCTGCCGCCTCACCGCCCCCGGGATCGGCAGCGAACTAGGCGCCACCCTCGCCGACAACCGGCTTCTCTTCCAGGGACTTTTCCTCGCCCCCCACACCGTCGCCCAAGCCCTCAAAGGAGCCGTTTTCGCCGCCTCGCTCTTCGCAAAACTGGGGTACAACACCCTGCCGAGCTACGATGCGCCCCGCAGCGACATCATCCAGGCAATCGAACTAGGTTCGGCCGATAAGATGGTTGCCTTCTGCCGCGGCCTCCAGCGCTGGTCGCCGGTGGACGCCCACGTCGTGCCTGAGCCCAGCGCCATGCCTGGCTACAGCGACGCTGTCGTCATGGCCGGCGGCACCTTCGTTCAGGGCTCGTCCATCGAATTGAGCGCCGACGGGCCTCTCCGCCCTCCATTCGCAGTCTATCTGCAGGGAGGACTGACCTTCGAGCACGCCGTCCTCGGCATCACCGGCGCCGCCCGCGCTGTCGGCAACAGCTAAGAAGATACATGTTTCAACACATATTTGCCTTATTCAACGCCATGAGACAGGAAATTATCGACCGGCGTCGAACAATAGCATAGAAAAACCGCGGAAATCTTCTATTCGGTGGGGTCACGTGGAATACATAGCTATCACCTTGCTGGCCATTGCGGCCACGACGTGCGTCGTATATCTGCTAGCCAACAAAGTCTTCGGTGTCCGACTGCGCCTAAAGTCACTGGTGCTGTGCGCCGCTTGCGCCTTATTCCTCAGCCTTGTCCTGCCGCGCATCGTCGTCAGCTTCGCCGGGCTCGCTGGCACCGTCGGCTTTTTGGCCGTTTTCGCCGTTATCTTCGCTTACTTCGTGGCCTATTACGATGACCCCCGCGACTTGCCGTCGCCCGGCTCCGTAACTGCCTTGCCGGCGTCGCCGGCCGAACAGCTAAACGACGGTTCCGCGCTGATCGCGGCAGCCGCCACTTTTATTGCCGCCGACCGTGGCGGAAACCAGGCGCAAGACGAAACACCGGCCATAACAACCGATGAACAGCCGGCAGCTGTTACCTCTGACACTCCCGAAAAACTTGATCCAGCCACCGCGGCAACTATACCCGAACCCAAGCCTGAACCTGAACCCGAACCCAAGCCCAAGCCTGAACCTGTACCCGAGCCCGAGCCTGTACCTGTACCTGTACCTGTACCTGTACCTGTACCTGTACCTGTACCTGTACCTGTACCTGAACCCGAACCTGAACCTGAACCCGAACCTGAACCTGAACCCGAACCTGAACCTGAACCCGAACCTGAACCCGAACCTGAACCCGAACCTGAACCTGAACCTGAACCCGAACCCAAGCCCAAGCCTGAACCTGTACCCGAGCCCGAGCCTGTACCTGTACCTGTACCTGAACCCGAACCTGAACCTGAACCTGAACCTGAACCCGAACCTGAACCTGAACCCGAACCTGAACCCGAACCTGAACCTGAGCCTGAGCCTGAGCCTGAGCCTGAGCCTATACCCGAGCCCGAGCCTGAACTTCCGAATTCAGATTTTGACATAAATCTTGAACTCAGCATTATCGCCGCGACAGATACCAGCCAGGACATTAATCCCGCGGTTGATGTGGGCGAGCCGCTGACTATCCTTCCGGCTGCGACGGCAGCACCCGAGGCTAGTACCGAACCGTCCCCGACCGTCGCGCCCGAGCCTGTGCCTGAAGCTGAGAATAAGCCTGCTGAACCGGATGATCACGGCGAAATCGCTGCCGATCCCTTGTCCACCTTCGCTTTTTCGGCCGGGAACTCTCCAGGGCAGTCGCCGGTAGACGATGCGGCTGTCGAAAACCAGGACGCTGTCGCCGCTCCCGAAGACGATACCCTGACGATGGAGGCGAACGCAGTGACAATCCCGTCGCACCCCGCCTCAGACAGTCTGGATGATTTGATGGACTTCGCATTCGTCCAGAAAGAGGCCGGCAACCATCAACAGGCGCTTGACGCCTTCCGGCGCGCCCTGCGCCTCTACCGGTTCAGCGAAGCCGCTCCGTTCCTGGCGATCGAGATCGCCAATCTCCTCAAGAACAGGGGAGCTTACGACGAAGCGATCGCTGTGCTTACCGAAAGCCGCAGCCTCCTGGCTCTGCTGGAAAATGAGACCCTCGACCAGGAATTCGTCATTACGATCGCCTACCTGCGTATCGTCAAAAACACGTTGCTGGAAAAAAGGGTAGGGTACGTGCCGTTCAGTCGGATTCCCGCGGATATAAGCCGCGAGATCGACGCCGAATTCCGTGAATGGCGAAATTTAGCCTAGTACCGATTATTTTATGGGAGGAATACGGATGAAAAAAAGTGTCGACATTCTCGGTTTGCCGGTAATCAGCATCAGCGAAGGCCTTGAGCTCGGTACGGCCAAAAGCCTCGTTATCAACCCTGCCCAAGGCGCGGTCGCCGCGCTCGTCATCGACGACGGGAAATGGTATCTGGGCGCCAAGCTGTTGCCCTTCACCACCGTAACGGGTCTGGGCGAATCAGCGATTACCGTCGAAAGCGCGAGCAACATAGTGCCGGTCAGCGGCGCCCCTGATCTTGAAAAGCTTCTTGCCGCAGCCGTCACCGTCATCGGCGCCAAGGTACTCACCAAGGCGGGCCGTATGCAAGGCAAGATAACCGAAATTGCCGTCGATGCCGCCGGAAAGATCGTAAGTTGCGAAGTTGAAGAAGCTGACGGCAGTATTACTCATATTCCCACCCAGCGGGTCTTTACCTTCGCCAAAGACGTCGTCATTGTCGCCGACGGCGACGCGCCCGCGCCTGCCGCCAAACCTGCTGAAACGCCTGCCGCCGCCCCTGCTCCCGCCGCCGCTCCGGCTCCGGCGCCTGCCGCTCCCGCGCCGGCCGCTGACGACGATTCCGCAAAAAAGTTTGACGACAAGCAGCGCAAATACCTTCTCGGCAAGAAGTCCAACCGCCGCATCGAGACAGATAACGGCGTGGTTATCGTCGAGCAAGGCGGCGAAATTACCGAAGAAGTAATCCAGAAAGCCAAGTTGGCAGGAAAGTTCGTCGAGCTTTCCATGAGCATCTAGAAAAAGACCTTCCCCCGCGTCGCGGGGGTTTCCTCTCTCTACATCCTCCTTGACGATTGGAAGTGCCGCCGTGCAGCCAACGACATCAAAGCCTGTCGCCAAAAACATCATAATCTTCCTTGGCGTCATCGTACTTTTCAGTGTCATAGGCACCGTGACGCTCAACACCGCCTTCACCGTCACCGATGACGTCTATGGCGGCGTACGTGTCGGCGATATCGATGTCGGCGGCTTAACCTTGCCGGCTGCGGAGCAAAAGATTGCCGACGCCTTTAACGCGTGGACGAAACACGAGCCTATAACCCTGATCTATAACGACAAGCGCTGGACAATAGCTGCCGGAGAAATTGACCTTTCCATCGATGCCGCCGCCCTGGCCAAAAAGGCATACGCGGTCGGTCGGACGGGCAATATATTCCAACAGCTGCAGGAAAGATATCTGGCGATAAATCGCGGTCACACCGTCCCGCTGGCGGTAGGGTATAGCGACGACAAGCTCCGCGCAAGAATTGCCGCGATCGCCGCCACTGTCGACCGTGACCCGCGCAACGCCTCTCTCAAGGTAGTGGCCAACTTCAGCGTTTCCAAGGAGCCGGATGCTGTCGGCCTCAAGGTCGATATCGACAAAACTCAGGCCGACATCGCCGTCAAGCTTAACACCAAAATCCCCTTCGTACTGCCGCTGACCGTCGCCAAACTCGCACCGGCGATCACCGCCCGCGACCTCGAAGGCATCGACGGCGTCATCGGCTCCTACACAACCCAGTTTAGCCCCGAAGAAAAAAACCGCTCCGCAAACATTTTAATAGCAGCCAGCAACCTTGACGACACCATCGTCAGACAGGGAGAAGTTTTTTCCTTCAACGCCATCGTCGGCCCCCGCCTGGCCAAAAACGGCTACAAAATAGCGCCCGTATTCATCAACGGCAAACTTGTTCCCGACTGGGGCGGAGGCGTTTGCCAGGTGAGCAGCACCCTTTACAACGCCGCGCTGCTGGCCGATTTAAAGATTGAGGAACGTACCCCGCATTTCCGGCCCCCGGGATATGTGCCGCTCGGTTTGGACGCCACCGTCGCCGACAATTACCTTGACTTCAGGTTTCGCAATACCTCGGGCCACAACATTTACATCCTCAGCGACGTCGCCGGCGATCAGGTCAACATCCATATCCTCGGCCGCTTGAAGTCCAACCCGCCGGAAATTCACATCGTTTCCGCCGATAAAAAGGTCTGGGAACCGAACACGGTCGTCAAGCAGGACCCCGACCTGGATCTCGGCAAAGAAGTAGTCGAAGTGGAAGGGCAGAAGGGGTTTCATATCAGCGCCTATCGCGTCAAGTACGCCGCCGGCCGCGAGATCGGTCGCGAGCTGATCTCCACCGACGAATACCAGCCCGAAGACCGGGTGGTTCGGGTCGGCACCAAAACTCCGGCCCCGAAAAAGTGAACCCCCTTTACCAGTCATAAAAACGGCGTACAGCCGTTTTTATTTTTCCCGGCGAAAGGATGAGCAAGCGACAGCGCCGAATTATGGTACAGACAAGCCATGACGGGGGAAAAAGCATGTCTGATGCAATCAGCCTGATAATCGGCCAACCGCTCCAGATAAAGACTCTGACCCCGCAAGCCACCAAACCGTACACCTCGCGGATCGTCGCCGAAACGCCCCACACCGTTACCGTGAGCATCCCCTACGACCAAGGACGGATAATGCTCCTGCCGGTGGGCAGCCGCCTGGAAATAACCATTAAACAGGGACTGCGCGATTACGTTTTCAACAGCGAAATCATCTCCCGCGACCTGGGAGAGACCAAAACCTACACTCTGATGCGCCCCCAGGCCATATCGCGTACAACTTCCCGCACCCTTAAAGAAGGCATGTCCAGGGTCATCGCCGTCACCAGCGGCAAAGGCGGCGTCGGCAAAACCACCTTCACCATCAACCTGGCTATCGCCCTGGCGGCGCAAAACAAAAGGGTATTCATCATCGACGCCGACCTTGGTACCGCCAATGTCGACGTTTTGTTGCGCCTCAGCGCAAAATACAACATCACCCACCTTCTGGCAGGCGATAAAAGCCTCCTCGACATTGCCGTGCCCGCGCCCGGCAACATCGCCGTAATCCCCGGCGGTTCCGGTTTCCAGGCCCTGACCCAGATGACCGAGGCTCAGTTTGGCCGTCTCATCGCCAGCTTTAACCAACTCGACGGCCTGGCCGATCTGATTCTCCTCGACACCGGGGCAGGCATCTCCCGCGACGTTTCTAACTTCCTTTTAGCCGCCGACGAAACCATAATCGTCACAACCCCGGAACCCCATGCCATAACCGATGCGTACGCCATCATCAAAGTCACCCACAGCCTCGCCTGCCAAACCAAGCAGATGCTGGTCGTCAACCGGGCTGAAAACCGTCAGGAAGCTGAAATTGCGGCCAACCGGCTGCTAGGAACGGTTAACCGCTACCTTGGCAAGGAGATCGAATACATCGGCTACATCGAAGACGACCCTCTCGTCAGCAAAAGCCTCAAACAACAGCAGCCTTTCCTGTTATCCGCCCCTCAGTCCGTTCCGTCCCGCAATGTCAGTTCAATCGCCGCCCGCCTCTTAAACAAGCCCGCGCCTGCGTCGTCGGGAATGTCGGGGTTTCTCGGAAAAATGCTCTCCCTGATGAAAGGGAGGTAAGAATAATTTACATAATATATTACGCACATAAAATAAAGAGGGCTTTGAAGCCCTCTTTATTTTATGTCTCAGTGTATTTTGCGGAAGACGCCGATAACCTTGCCGAGGATGGTAACCTCGCGGGAAATGATCGGCTCCAGGTAATCGTTCTCCGGCTGTAACCGGACATGGTCCTTTTCGCGGAAAAACCGTTTGACGGTGGCCTCGTCATCCCCGACCATGGCGACGACGATTTCCCCGTTGCGGGCGGTATCCTGGTCCCGCACCAGCACATAGTCGCCGTCGAGGATACCGGCGTTGATCATGCTATCGCCGCGCACGGCCAGCATAAACACGTTTTCCCGCCCCACAAGCTCGGTTGGCAGGGGATAGGTCTCCTCGATGTTTTCCATCGCCAGGATGGGCTGACCTGCCGTAACCCTACCCACAAGCGGCACAGGCGTCAACGCCTTCTGCCGCCAGGGAGTCTCATCGAGAACATCGATCGCCCGCGGCTTAGTGGGGTCGCGGCGGATAAAACCGAGCTCCTCGAGCTTTGCCAGGTGGCTGTGGACGGTGGAACTGGAACTTAGTCCGACCGCCTCGCCGATCTCCCTTACCGACGGCGGATAACCCTTGGCCCGCAACATATCTTTGATGTAGGCTAAAATCTGCTTTTGCCGCGAACTCAAGAAGCGTTCCTTGCTCATAAGCTCATCTCCCGCCTCCAAATTTACGTAACCTTATCGATATCAATTATAACAGCTATTGGTAGAAAACGCAAACGTCTGTTCGGATTTTTTCCACAAACCCCTTGACCGAACATATGTACTATGGTATTATTAACTCGAACATATATTCGGGAGGCGCAGCATGATGACGCGTAAAATCAACACGGAATCTCTCATCAAAATAGGCATGGTCGTCCTGTTCCTGTTTTACGCCTGGTCAGCCGGTGCCGGAGTAGACGCCAGCAGTCGTTCCGTCGAGGGCAGTTATCGTCTTGTGCAGGTTGCCGGGGGAGACACCGTCTGGTCTATAGCCGCCAGCGCCGCAGGCGAAAAGGACGACATCCGCAACATCGTCGTGGCAATAAAGAAGGCCAATAACCTCGATAACAATGTCCGGATCCATCCCGGTCAGGTGCTCAAAGTGCCGGTTAAAAATTAAAGGCCGCGAGTCACGGCTGAAAGCGCGGCGAAAAATCGACAAAAAACCGGCGTTTAGAAATTTATTTTACATTTTTACACAAATATGTAAATAATGACAAATTTCGCAGCAGGAATCCGACATATCACCGCGAATATACGGATTTTGGAAACGGCTTCGATGATATGTGCCTGTTTTCAGATTTTTTGCAACGGTGATTTGATGTTTCAATCTTTTCCTTTGGCCCGACGAGCGTATCTGCTTATGGTGATCTTTATTTCCGTACCTTTCGCTTTACTCGCTTTCCAGCACGCCCAGTACGCCAAGCAGCACCTCCTCAATGAAAAACAGAAAACCCTGCTCACCATCGCCACCATCCTGGAGCAGCGATTTCCCGGTTCGTTTCGCATTCCCGGCAACGAATCGAGAGGGCTTACAGTAGACGCCAGGCGACACATACTGTATGAAAAGCTCCAGCCAACCCTCCGCGAAGTCGCCATAGACTGGCCTGGTTACGGCTTTGGCTACTATGACAGGGATCTGCACATCGTCGCCCTCATTCCCGAAAACCCACGCCTTTTGGGAGCTAAGGCTACAGATGAAGCGCTTAGGGTATACAAAAGCAGGCACACCGAGACGGTTTACATCGGCAACAGTTTCATGCAGGACAGCGACGCCATCCTTAGCGTCAACTACCCGCTGTACCACCGCGGTGAAATCATCGGCCACATTTGGGTAAACGTCAAAGGCCATGATATCCGGGCGGCCTATTACGCAGAGCTGGGAAAAACCCTCGGCGTGCTGGTGATCATCCTTTTGATCATCCTTGCCGGTGTTTGGTGGCTTAGCTGGAACAACAACTACTCGTTGACAATGCTTGCCGAACATATTAAACAAGGTGGAGAAGAGGAGGAATATTTCCGCGAATTCCCACAAATAAAGCCGTTGCTCGACACCGTGACCGATCTTAGAAACCGCCTCAGCAACGAATACGCAGCCCAGGCTCGGGTCGAGGCGGAAATCGCCCGCTTCGACCGCCTCAACTTGATCGGCGAGATGGCTACCGGCGTAGTCCATGAAATACGAAACCCTATGACAGTCATCAGGGGTTACGTCCAACGGATGATGCTCAAGGCTGACCAGTCCCAGACTGCGCAATACGCGGTAATCATTGAGGAAATCGATCACATGAATGAAACGATGACCGCATTTTTATCTCTGGCCAAAAACCGGCGAGTAGAGATAGGGTTACATAACATCAATGGCATAATCGAAAATATTATGCCATTGATCGAAGCTGACGCCAATAAAGCCGGAGTCCATGTGGATTTTCGTCCTGCCGAGCAACCACTCATGGTCTACGCCGACGACAAAGAGATCCGCCAACTGGTACTAAACCTGGCCCGTAATGCTATCGAGGCGACGCCGTCCAGGGGAGCGATGTCGGTCCGCACAGCATTAAACGAGAAAGCCGTCTGCCTTACCGTCACCGATACCGGCGAAGGAATCGCCCCCTGGAACCTTGAGAAAATATTCGACCCGTTTTTTACAACCAAAGATGCGGGCACCGGTTTGGGACTGGCTATCTGCAAAAGTATCATCGACAGGCATCACGGCCGCATAGACGTTCAATCCCAACGCGGCCGCGGCACTGTTTTCACTGTCGAGCTGCCCGTTGTAGCCTGATAAAATATTATTTTGCATCTTTCTTGTTAGTTGGCCTGACCAGAGGCCAAATTTTTCTTCTTTCATTACGTCCGATAATATCTATTATGTTAAGTAACGATGAGTGGGGGGAAATTTGGGCATGAGTTTCCTCGAACAATGGGCGCAGGCGCTGGCAAGGGTACTGCGTAGCACTCCCCTCGCCAACGGCTGCTGTTACTTAGACATAATAGATGTTATGCGACAGGCGTGGACGTTCCCCTACTGTATGATGCCACCGCTGGCGCGTTGGCTGTGGACGATTTACCTCTTTCATTCGCATGGATTGAATAAATCTTGAAATGCCTAGGTGCGAACGTACAAGCCCCTCATAAAAAATGGCTTAAAACGGCTCGTAGGAGGTCGGATTTCTTGTCCACGTAAATTTTCCTATGCAAATATCTTTTTCAGATATTGTGTGACCAGTTTCACTTCGGTAAGATAACCATATGTACTTATAGCAATTGCAATAGCAAATATGATAAGGAATTGTGGTACTACCTTGCCAAAAATTCCTGGGATAATCGTAATAAACATAAATAAAACCAAAAATGCAATTAGATAAAAAATGCGAGGACGCATAGATATATCAATTAATGAACCTTCCCCATGCTCACTAATCGTACCGCTAACACGTACAATGTACATGTCTCTAAAAATAGGTTCGTCTCTTCGATTGATATAAAACGAGGAACCATCTACTTTACCCACGAAAAATTTCGGCGTTGATTTATCGGAAGTAATATGTTTTTGTATAATGGATAATGCTTCTTGGGGCTTTTTGTTTGAAACAATTGCGATTTTATGGGTAGTAAACATAGGTACACGTCTCACCTCCACAGTTCTCTCACATCTTTGCTATATGTAAATTATACCATAAAATGCCATTTATAGGTTAAATCCAAATTCTCATCCCCCTTCCGCTCCACTAAGTTACGCATTTCACATGTATGCTCACTCATGCTCTGCCGCACGTTTGGGGGAATACTGACGAAGAATTAGTGACACTCCCCGCGCTCCGCTTCGCTATGTGCGGGGCATCTTACGGGGGTACGTTTAGCCTAGTGCAGTACTTAATAAGCATTATCACTAGCCCCCCTCCCCTTCCGCTTGCGCGGTGTAGTAAAAGTATTGAAAGGGGTTGGCGGCATGACACTCACACTGATGTAGGAAGGGAAGGCTTACGCCTCCCCTTCCTTGTCGTCATTCGGAAATTCATAATCAGTGATGGATTTGGATGTCTTTTTTCATCTGCTCAAACTCTTCCCGGGTAATTTCGCCTTTGGCGTAGCGCTCTTTCAAAATTTCGAGAGCTTTGCCGGACTCCGGTGCCAGTCGATTAGGGTGGCTCGACCACGACAGTTTACGTACCAAAACGATGCCACCCCAAATGAGCAAACCCCAAAACAGAAGCATCGGTAACATCATGAATATGCCGCCTCCAAACCAGCCTCCGGGACCGCCGAACCAATCGCACATGTTATTTCACCTCTCGTTTTCCGTTTTTGATAATGGGAAATCTGATTGTAAAGGTCGTACCATCGCCACAGGCGCTGGTCACTTCAACGGTTGCGCCGTGGAGCTCGATAATCTGTCTAGCAATCGCCAGCCCCAGGCCGGTGCCGCCGCTGGAACGGGATTTATCTGCTTTGTAGAACCGCTCCCATATATGCGGCAAGTCTTCTACGGGAATACCCGCCCCAGTGTCGGCAACGGATAAGGAAACGCCGTCGTCGCCGGCAATCAGCCGAGCGGCTATTTGCCCCCCTGGCTGCGTAAACTTCAGGGCATTGTCCATCAGGATAAGCACCAGTTGCGTCAACCGGTCGCCATCGCCCTGAACGGAGGGAACGCTTGGATCAATCTGAATAACTACGGTTACTCCTTTTTCTTCACTTTTCTGCTTCAACAAAGTGCTGACATTATCGACCACTTCCGCCAGGGATACTTGCTCTATTTCCAGGCCTGCACCGTTCGCCTGCAGCTGGCTTAGATCCAATAGCTCAGCGATCAATTTCTCCAAGCGCAGAATTTCGTCGCCCATGACCCGGTGGTATTTCCTTACCTGTCCGCAGTCGGTGACAGTACCGTCCTGCAGCGCCTGGTTATAACCGCGCATGATGGTTAGCGGCGTCCGTAGTTCATGGGATACGTTGGCGACAAAATCCCGGCGCATTTTATCGGCCAGTTCCATCCGCCGGACGTATTCACCCAGGTCATGGGCCAGGGAATTGAGGGACTGACCCAGATCGCCCACTTCGTCGCTGGTCGTTACCGTTATTCGCTGGTCGTAATTGCCCCCGGCCAGGGCAGCGGCTGTTTCCCGCATGGCCCTGAGCGGCCGCGCGATGCCTCTTGCCATATAGGCGGCCAGGACGACGGCAAACAGGATGGCCACTACTCCGGCGTAGCTAAGATATTTATAGATATGCTGCAAAAAGTTGTCGATTTCCTCAATCGGCGCGTTAATCATCACCGTGCCGTTCACCGTGCCATTCTGGCGTATTAACGGCACAGCTACGATAAGCATATTTTCCTCGTAATAGGGATGATAATACGTTTTGGCCCAGGTCTGGCCGTAGTTGGCTCGCACAGCCTGAATGATCTCACTCATCCCTTTTATATCAGCCAAGCCGATTGCGGGATTCGGTTGTTCCCCTTTTTGCGCCCCTTGGCCCAAGTCAAGCGTAATCGATGGCTGCCCTTTGTCCGCCATAATCTTGAGCGCTGGGCCTTCGGCGGTGGCCTGCGCAACACCAGGCGCAGCGCTCCGAGATTGTTGCACTTGCTGACTGTTCTGTACTTCGGGGCGTCCCATAATATTCTGCCTGTCTGATCGCCAACCGCCCATCATTCCGTGATGACCGCCACTAGGCTGTTCGCTATCCGAATCGACGGACCGAGGCGACACCCCGGACTGCCCGCCGCTTGGGCTATTTGGGTTCAGTTGCCCAGGCCGGCCTGCTTGCCGGTTATGCTGCCAGCCGGGCGACATCATGCCGCCGGATTCGCCCGGAACATCACAGTCCCATCGTTCTTGAGGCATGGGGCTTGGTTTGACGACCGACGCCGGACGACGGGTGACTTGGCCGTCGTCCGGCCGTTCCTCGGACACGGTAATAAGGTTGAGGTCTTTATCTACCGCCCAGACCCTGGCATCCAGGAAACTGTCCACGCTGTTAACGAAATTGTGAAGCTGGCCATGGGTAATGCGCCCGTCGTAGTAAGCATTGACCATCCGCGCCATTTCATAGGCTTTATCCGTCAGTTCGTGCTGCTTGCGAGCGACAAAGTAATCGCGGATGAGCATCGATCCGCCGGCGCCGATCCCGGCAGGCCCCAGGACAACCAGAGCCATAAACGCAGCCAACAGCTTGTATTGCAGCGAGATCCTCATGGTCGCACCTCGAACTTGTAGCCGATGCCCCAGACGGTTTTTATATCCCAGGGCGTATCCGGCCCGGCGCCCAATTTCTTGCGGAGCCGTTTGACGTGCGTGTCGACCGTGCGGGTGTCGCCGGAGTAGCTGTAATCCCACACCAGCTCCAGCATCTGTTCGCGGGATAATACTTTACCCGGATGGGAGGTAAGCAGCCATAGCACCTCAAGCTCCTTGTTGGCTAGCGCCACCGGGTGGCCGAAGGCGATCACGCTGTGTTCGGCCATATTGATAGCGAGGCTGGGCAGATTAACGACATCAGCGGCGGCGTATTGTTGCGGGGCGGCAGTCCGCCGGAGTACGGCTTTGGCACGAGCCACGATTTCTTTGGGGTTAAATGGCTTTGCCACATAATCGTCCGCGCCGGTTTCAAGCCCCAGGATACGGTCATCGTCTTCACTGCGGGAAGTCAGGATGATGATGGGCACATTCGAGAACTTGCGGATTTGCCGGCATACCTCGATGCCGTCGAGCACAGGCATCATGATGTCTAGAATGATGATGTCCGGCTTAACCTGCTGCACAGAAAGAAGCGCCGAAGCACCATCGGCAGCTTCGGCCACGGCAAACCCGTCCTGGGTAAAGTAAAGGGATAGCAATTCCCGGATTTGAGCTTCATCGTCCACTATCAGCACTGTTTTGTCGGTCATCGTCAGCTCACCTCTTGTCCAGGTCCTCCCCTTTACTATACCACAGGCTTTCACGGGGTTGAAACAGCGTACTTATTCCAGCCTGCAGGCTGTGTCTGCCGACCTACCAGCGGCCCCCTCCGCCACCATGGCCCATGCCATGACCGCCTGACATCCCGTAGCCACCCATCATCCCCATGGGGCCGTGACCGTAAGCGCTGTCGGCGATGTGCTGCTGCATCCAGGAAATTTGCTGATCGGCCTGAGACTGGGTTATCCAACCCCATTCGACCTGTTTCTGCAGGACTTGTTTTCTTTGGTCGAGCGACTGCTGCTGCCAGGCGGCAATCTGGGCCTTTTGGTCGTCGGTCAGGTTATTGTAGTTTTGGCCGTAATTTGGGCAATACCAATTCCCCCCCGACTGTGCCGGGTCTTGAGCCGGAGCGGCAACGACCAAGCCGCTGAAAGAAACCACTACCAGAACAACGGCGACGAATAAACTTGTTTTCTTCATCAATATCATCTCCTTTGATTTCGCTGATTTCAGTATAAATGGTATTTGCGGCATAAGTTTGGCTGAATTAGGAACAAAGTAGGAACTCTTGGGCTTTGCCGGGGAAAGCGGCGAAAGCTCCCGGTATGCAGGGAGCTTTCGCTTGGCGATGGAACCCGAGCCATATGCCGGCTCTAGCTCTGCTGTAAACCGTAGAGAACCAGCTTCTTCCCGAAAAGGGTGCCTTCTACGTCGATTCTGGGCGAGGCCTGTTCCAAAATTGCCCGGATGCTTTCGTGGACGAACAGGTCAATGTTCATCCGGCTGATTTTCCGGTATTCCCCTGATGCTTCCTGGGGTGTGCCGAGCTTCACGGCAGGTATCTCCACGACGCTTTCGCCGCAGCAGCTGCAGCCGGTTTCCCGCCGGTCCAGCCGCAGCGTGACCGCTGCGCCTTTGTTGCGGATATAGTCCAGGGCTCTAGGTGTAATGTCGAAATTCATATTCCGGTCCCGTTCCCTACCGCTTTTATCTTCCGCATCAGCCGCATGCCGTTGAGCGTGACCAGGATGGACGCACCCATGTCGGCGAACACTGCCAGCCACAGGTTGACCATGCCCAAGAAGGTAGCTATTACGAAGATGACCTTTACAATGATAGAGAAGCTGATATTCTGCTTGATAATGGCCACTGTCTTGCGGCTGAGCTTAATGGCATAGGCCAGCTTGCCCAGATCGTCGGCCATCAGAGCTATATCCGCCGTTTCAAGCGCCGTGTCCGAGCCGGCCACGCCCATCGCCACGCCCACCGTGGCGGCTGCTAGCGCCGGCGCGTCGTTCACGCCGTCGCCGACCATCACGACATTACCGTATTCCCGGGCGATGCTCTTTACGGCCGCTACCTTATCCTCCGGTAAAAGCTCGCTGTAAAAAGAGTCAAGCTCAAGCCGTCCGGCGATTGACCCGGCCACACGGTTGTTATCTCCTGTCAGCATGGCTATATGACGCATACCGGAAGCGCGGAGCGACTTAATGGCATCCTTGCTGTTCTCGCGCAGCGTGTCGGCCACGGCAATCATTCCGTAGAGAGAATCCTTTGCACCCATGAGCATGACCGTCCTGCCTTGCTGTTCAAGTTCGGCCAGTCTGGGTTCATACTGGGCGAGACCATGACCGAGTTCCTCGAATAAACGGAGATTGCCGATATATATCGTCTTTCCGTCCAGGTCGGCCTGGGCCCCCCTCCCCACCAACGCTTTGAAGTTTTCCACTTGTTTTAGACTTATGCCTTGTGCTTTAGTGACAATAGCCTTGGCCAGCGGATGCTCCGACCATTTCTCGATGGCCGCCGCCAGGGCTAAGAACTCCGCTTCGCTCATGCCGTTAGCAGGCAGGATATCAGTTACAGCCGGGCGGCCATGGGTCAGTGTCCCGGTCTTGTCGAAGGCCATCGCCTTTATGCCGCCCATTTGTTCAAGATAAGCGCCGCCCTTTATCAGCACACCGCGCCGCGAGGCATTGCCAATGGCGGAAACGATGGATACCGGTGTTGAGATGACCAAGGCACAGGGACACGATATAACGAGCAGCACAAGTCCTTTGTAAAACCAGGGGGCAAACGGCTGGCCGAAGGCAAGCCAAGGTACTACCATGACACCGAGAGCGGCTAGCAGTACGGCCGGGGTATAATATTTGGCGAATACATCGACGAACTGCTGCGACGGAGCCTTCTGGGCCTGCGCTTCCTCCACCAGGTGCATGATTTTCGCCAGCGTCGAGTCGGCGGCTACTTTCGTAACCTCGATCTCCAGCACACCGTGCTCGTTGACCGTGCCGGCGTAGACACTGTCGCCCGCAGTCTTCTCCACCGGAACGGACTCGCCGGTGATGGTGGCCTGGTTGACCGCCGACGCGCCGCTCTTGACGACGCCGTCCATGGCGATCCGTTCGCCGGGTTTCACGATAATGGTATCGCCTAATACGATGTCCTCGACGAGCATCTGCAGTTCCTGCCCGTCCCGCCGCACAAGGGCTTCCGGCGGAGCGAGTTCCATCAAAGCCCGGATGGACTGGCGCGTTTTATCCATGGTGTAGGTTTGCAGAGTGTTGCCGAATGAGAAGAGAAACGCCACTGTTGCGGCTTCGCCCCATTCACCAATAATGGCTGCGCCGATCACGGCGAAGGTCATAAGAAAATTCATGTCAAACGTCCATGACCTGAGCCCGTAAAGGCCGGTTTTGGCCGAGTTGTAGCCGCCGATGACTGCAGTCAGGGCAAACAGAGGTATCAGGACCTGTTCGCTTGTTCCGACCCATTCGAGAACGGTGGCGACCAGCAGCAGTGCGCCGGACACCATGGTCGCAATGGTTCTGGTGTTTTTCCACCAGGCTGCTTTGGCTTGCAACGTACGGGCCGCCTTATCTTCCCGTTCGGCTTTGTAACCGGCCTGTTCCACCAACCTGAGGATGGCGGAGTCGGACAGAGTATGCTCCACGGTCATTTTGCCGGCGCCGAAGTTGACGGTGGCCAGCCGGATTCCCGGCGTGGCGGCCAGTTTTTTTTCCAGCTTGGCGGCGCAGTCGCCGCAGTCGAGACCCGAAACGCGATAGACAGTCCGATGGAACCCATGATGGTCCTGGGCCGCCTTGATGAGCGTCGCCTGATAGCCGAACCCGCTGACCGCCTTAACAAGGTCGGCCGGCTGCACGACAGATCCGTCATAGGTAACTTTCATCTTTGCGGCGGCAAAGTTCACCTTGGCGTCGATTACGCCTTTGATTCTATTTATGCCTTTTTCAAGTTTCGCGGCGCAGTCGCCGCAATCCAGACCATCCAGATCAAAAGTGCTGTTTATCTGATGCGCTCCGTCGACGGTTGCCGCAGTTTCCGCAGCCATAACAGCCATTTCGCCCGAACAGCAGCATCCACCGCTACATCCCGTGGCCATCGGCGGCGGGGCGATAACAGCGGCAGTTCCCGTACCGCAGCAGCCATCCTGGCAGGCTGTGACTATTTTTTCTTTTGCCATGTTTAAACTCCTATCTATGTGCTATATGCTCGATGCCTTGGGAAAGCAGCAGCGAGATATGGTCATCGTCGAGCGAGTACCAGACCATTTTCCCCTCCTTGCGGTATTTGACCAGCCGGGTGCTTCGCAGCAGCCGGAGTTGGTGCGAAACCGCCGACTGGCTCATCTGGACCACGGCGGCGATATCGCACACGCATAGCTCTCGTTTGGACAGCGCGTGCAGAATCTTAATCCTGGTGGGGTCACCCAGCATCTTGAATATTTCGGCCAGTTGATGAACGGCCTCTTCGGAAAGCATCTCCGCCTTGGCCAGGCAGATGTTCTGGGGGTGTTCACACAGTTGTTCGCAGACATCGCACTCTTGCTCTTTCAAAGTATCACCACCAACATATGAATAACTGTTCACGCATAAATTATATGCCACCTCTGCCGCGTTGGTCAATATCTATTTAGCGGTTTTTTCAAACCGCCGGGCGTAGGCCCGGTTCTCCTCCACGCGAACTACCTTATACCATTGGCCGTCCCCGGTCAGGTATTCGTCGCCGACGCTCACGACCACGGTCGAGACAAAGGCCAGAGGTTTATCTCCGGCCTCTTCAATGATGATATAGTAGTCGTATGGTTTTTCCTGACCCTCCATAGGTTTGCGCTCTGGCGTCAGGGAGGAGACGTAGTAGCCGATGGCTAATCCAAATAGTATAAGAACTATTGCCGCCCAAAAGATATACTTTGCCCCCCTGCTCGCGAAGACCATACACGTCCCTCCCTGTCGAGCATGATTCAATTTTTGCCGACGCGTTCCCGGCGACCGCTGCCTTAATGGGTGTTTGACGGCTGCCTGATATTACTGTTTCCCTGTCAAGCGAATCTTAGCATACGTTATCAAGGGGCTGGTGCGAATCGCTTTGCCTTCACCCGGGCGCCAGTTGCTGATTCTTTCCGCCTCCAGAGGTCATTTGCCCGGAATGTAAGCAATACTAAATAAGAGAGGTGAGACAATGCACCAGCATAACCGCGGTCATACCGGGAGGCAAAACAGAAAAGGGCTATTGATATCGTTCATTTTGACCGCGACTATCATGGTCGTGGAGTTTGTCGGCGGCATGATCACCAACAGCCTGGCCCTCATTTCGGACGCCGGCCACATGCTGAGCGACGCCGGCGCACTGCTGCTGAGCCTTTTGGCGGTCTCGTACGCCGCCAGGCCCCCAAGCCCCAGCAAGACTTTCGGGTTTTACCGCTTCGAGATTCTGGCGGCATTGCTCAACGGCGCCACGCTTTTCCTCATCGCCGGCATTATCATGTGGGAGGCTTACCACCGGATATGGCAGCCGCCTGCCGTCCAGAGCGGAACGATGGTCATCATCGCCGCCATCGGCCTCTTGACTAATTTAACGAGCGCGTGGGCGCTCACCCACCACGGTGACACCGGCAACGTCAACGTCCGCAGCGCCTACCTGCACATTCTGGGAGATGCGCTGGGCTCGGTGGGAGCGATAACCGCCGGGGCGTTGATTTACTTTTTCCAGTGGAACTGGGCCGATCCTCTCGTAAGCGTCGTCGTCGGTTTACTCATCCTAAGGAGCGCATGGCATGTAATGGAGGAGGCGCTCCGTGTACTGATGGAAGGAACGCCGCCGACCATCGACTGGGAAGATGTCAAAGGCACGCTGATGAAAATCCCCAACGTCAAAGATGTCCATGACCTTCATATCTGGTCGCTTACCTCCGGGGTCGATTCCCTAACCTGTCATTTACTCGTGGAACCGGGCAAAGATCCCCAGCAAATCCTGAAGACTTCCGTCAAGATAATCGCGGAAAAATTCCAGATTGAGCATACTACGATCCAGGTAGAGACCGAGGATTTTAATCATGGGGTTTGTTCCGCATCTGCCTGCATGCTTTCCAGAAGCAGGATGTAAAGGCATAGAGGAAAAAGAGAAGTCGCGATGAATCGCGGCTTCTCTCGTGTCTGCTTGGTCTGGTGGTGCACGCCAAACTTCTCTCGCACCTCCTTGGTATTTGTTCCAGCTTTATTTAGCTGGCCCGGTGTATTATAATAAGCCGTAAAGTCTACTTCGAAGCGAGGAAACATGGTGATTAAGCAGGGCAAAGGCGCGATAACGCTGGTGTGCGTGGTGCTGGGCATAATGCTAGCGGTGCAGTTCCGCACAACACAGAATATTAGCTCCTCTGTCCGTCAGCTGCGGGCTGAGGATCTTGTCAAGCAGCTCGGCCAGGTTGAAAATGAGCGTGACGCTCTCCTAAACGAAATACGCCAATTGAAAGAAGCCTTGGGCGGTGGATCTACCTCTGCTCAGCTTGCCAGCATTAACGCCAGGGCGGGGTTTATACCATTAGACGGCCCCGGAGTAATCGTCACCATGGACGACAGTAAAGTGCCCGGAGTTCCGGGAAAGAATCCGCTCCTGTTTGTGATCCGAGACGAAGATATACTGAAAATCCTCAACGAACTTTGGGCGGCTGGCGCTGAGGCGATATCCATTAACGGTCAGCGCCTGGTTGCTTCATCGGAAGTCCGCACCGCTGGCAACGCTATTCTCGTCAACGGCACCTCCATCGCTTCGCCTTTCGTAGTCAGTGCCATCGGCGAGCCGGAGACTCTCGAAAACTCACTGAAGCTGCGGGGTGGCGTAATAGAAACGCTCCAGATATGGGGAATCCAGATTTCGGTGAAGAGAGAGGCCAGCGTCCGGGTCCCCGCATATAAAGGCATATTTAAGTTCGAACATGCCAAGCCTCAGGAAGAGAAGTAGCCGGCACTCCTGCAATTTCTTCATAGGCAATTTTAAAGAGCAAACAGTCCGTCTGTTTGCTCTTTTTGACGCTTATGGCAGATACCCCTGTAGGTCGGTCGGAAAGCCGTTGACGCGGACCTCGAAGTGAAGGTTGGGCCGTCGGCTTCATCCTTTTGTGATTCCAGGTCGTCGAGCATCGAGCGCTTACCCTGGTAGCGGGAGGCCACCGGCATCCTTTTTTCAACCGCAACCTTCCTCAGTTCCTGTATCGCCACGACAGCCCGTTCCAGCTCCTTCTTCTGGGCGATCGACTCTCGTTCAGCCATGGTTTTGGCGATAAGCTCAGCGTCAGGCTGAAGGATGCGCCGCAGAAAGTCGTATCGAGTGGAGAAGTCGGAGAGATCAGACGCGCCGACGAGAATGTCGAAGTAGCTTACCTGCCCGTACATGTAAAAGTCGCGCATTCTTTTGTTAAGCATCTGGGTATGGCTGTCCGGACCCTTTTCGGTTTTTTCCAACAGCTGGTGGTTTCCTTGATCTGCCTCTGAGTAGTCACACGCCTGCTCTCGACGGAAAGAAGCTCCCCGCGCTTCGCTTCGATATATGCAAGGCATCTTAGGACTTGAGTCTTAGAAAAATGAGGAGTTTAATTCTGGAAATCGATTATCAAATACAGATATACTGTTAATAATAGGAGCTTACGACAATGGAGTAAGTTTTCTGCTGGTGAAATTTGTATCTGCCGGAGGATCGCGGTGTGAGTTACCAACTTGGCTACTTAGACATCTTCAAAGCACAATTGCCTGTTCTGCTTATTACATTCTTAATAATCGGTCTTTTAACAGCCATCGTCGGAACAGCAACGAAAAACGAAGACCATAAATATTTATTAAAACCGAAATGGATTTTTGCTGGATTATCCTTACCATCCATATTACTACTGTCTGTCCTGGTTTTAACGCAGGTGAATAGCGGATGGACCTTGGAAAGCAATGGTCAACTACAAATAAAGGCTTATGCAACAAGGACCATCAAAATAGACAATATTAAGGTCGAACTTTCGGATAGCAGGGGGCAATGGTATCCTGTTCATCGCAAGCACGGATATGGTACTAATGATTTAGCAACAGGGTGGTTCACCCTCAGAAACGGTATCGAAGCGTTAGCTTTCCTTCATTTAGCATCCCCACAAATTGTTCATATAATAGCTGATGGTCAACACTACATACTGGCTCATCCTGGAGTTGAATGCCTATACTCCGAGTTATTAAATCGTGGTGCATCAGTGATGCCTCGCTAATTTCAAATGTCGCCAAGTAGTCTCCCCCTCCCCTTTCGCCTTGTGGTATAGATGCTTCTGTTTGCTTGCATATCACTCTTTGCCTCCACGACGAAGAAGCGGCGTCCTGGTTGGCGGGCATAACGCTCGCCCGATTCGCGTGGAGCTAAAGAAGTACTCTTTTGCTATCCAATAGGCGGGCTGACCGCTGCCACCTATTAGTCCAGCGCCTTCTTGTATACTACCACAGCAGGAGGATTATGGCGCCCACTAGCAGAATATGTAAGTTAGAATAAACTAAGGAGGTGCCGCTAATGAGAATATAAACACATATCCACACGATTATTACGACAGAGTCAACAGGCTGTGCAACCATCTGGAAAGCCGCGGTTTGGACCAATTTACGAAAGCGCGATATCTGAAGGAACTCGAAGCTCTGCTGAACGAAAGAATGAAGGTCGTAAAAACTGAAAGACTGCGCAGGAATGGGTAGCTTAGCATTATATATCAACCCGGGCATATCGCATGATATGCCCCTTTTGTTTGCCCGGCATTTTCCCGCGTGGGCGTATTTTTCGTCCTGCGGCTGACCACAATAATAATGCAAATCTGGCCGAAGGATGTGGTCGTCTTGTCCATCAAGTCCTCCGATAAGTCGAATTCCACCCGCCACCTGTACGAATTCGCCGCAGAAGTCGCCAATTTTGGCAGTCTCACCGACAAAATGCGGGCGGCCGAAGACAGTACCGACGCCACCGCCGCGAAAAACGCCGCCGCGAAATGGAAGCAGAGCCGTGGACAGACAGATCCCCTGGTTTAGCAACGATATCTACGAATCCGACCTCGCGGCGGACGATGAAATGGCGGTGGAACCAGAAGTCCAGTCGGATGAGGAAGACAACTTTTGGGGTAACATGATCTTCCCTATTTGACCGGCAAAATACGCGTCGCGCCGTGAGGGGCGCGCGTATTTTATTCTCCCGGAATGCATAGTCAGGCGCTCCGGCAGGCATATTACAGGTAGCAATTTTCGGAGGTGACCGCAATGCCCCAACCCGTCAGCCTTTCCTCCAAGGAAAGGGCTTACTTGCAGGACGCCCTGCAAATGGAAAATCTCTGCATCGCCAAATGCGGGGTTTATGCCGACCAGTGCAACAACCAGGCCATGAAATCACTGCTCTTTGACGTCGCCCGCAACAAGCGGCAGCACGCCAACCGTCTCAAACAGCTCCTCGGCCGGCAGTCCGCTCCCCCCGCCGGTCGACAATACCAATAACAGAGGTGATGTCGATGCCAAACCGTCCCCCTTCCAAAGCCAACCGTAACCGCCTATCCGACCGCGATATGCTCCTGGACCTACTCGTCACGGAAAAGTACATGTCACACCTATATGATCACGCCATTATGGAAGCAGCCGGCGACACCGTCCGCGACACCTTTGTCGCCCTTCAACACGACGAGCACGACACTGCGCAGATCCTATTCGACTTCATGCACCAGCACGGCTGGTACACAACCGGCGCCAACCGCCAAAAATCCGGCCGTCGACTGCAGGAAGGCCAGCCATTGTCAGGCGGACGTCCGCAAAAGGTCGCGCAGGGAGGCCCGCAACAACCCAGGTTCGACAGCAGCTACGCCGTCGCCAGCGGCACGCGCCGCCTCGGGCAGAACTTCGGGAAAAACCGCGGCCATGGTCAGGGCAACAGGCAACCAGCCTGGAACGGCCGAAACGAGCAACGGTACTACGAACACAATCCTGAATGGGATTACCAATAGCGCAAAAACCAGGACATAGTCCTGGTTTTTGTTCGCAATCAAAGTAGCGGCCGGACGCTAAAATGCTACCTCCAGCGCATCCAGCACCCTTTGGATTGGCGTGAACATCGTCGCCTGCTCCGAACCCGCGAACAGTAGTCCGACAGCGAAGTTATCCTCGCTCAGCACCAGCGATCCGCTGTCTCCCGGCAAACTCATCGGGCCGGCCAGCAACTGGTCGGCGAACACACCGTACTCGCCGTAATTCATCTCCACCCTGAGCGTCACATCAGTGGCAAGAATAATACTCGAGGTCAAACCGGAACTCCGGCCGCTCTTTTTTACCGGCATCCCTATCTCGGTTTCCCTGACGCCTTGCACGTCACCCACTTCGAAAACATCGGCCGCCACAGCGTCGGCCGCCACTGGGGCAGCTACTGCGCAGTCGACCATATTGGGGGTTTCGTTGTCGCGCCAAACCTGCACCCGGTACTGTGGCTTAAAAGCGCCGATAAACTTATTCACCAGCGCTTCGAAGGTTCTGGCTATCCGGCATAGGGGTGGAACGGCCTGGCTATGAAGCGGTACGAAACGCTGCAGATGGCCGATCACGGACGTATCCCGGCTGCCGCCGTCGTAAAGGGCCGGTTGCAGGATGGCGTCACCGGCCTCCGCCCGCCCGTCCGCGCCGTTCGTCAGGTTGGCAAGCACATGGTTGTTGGATAGGATGAGCGACTCACCCGTGGCACGGTCGCGAACCAGCGCTCCGAACGTTCCCGCCGAAACCTTGTAATGGCCGATACTTATTCCCGGACGGGCCGGACGGTGCTCTCCCGTGCGCTCGGTGCCGAGCAGGCGGATGTCGCCCACCTCAATCACGTCGCTCACCGCGCCGGCTACTCGCTTCGGCACCAACGCCGCCCTGGCGAGGTCGCTACGGGGATACTTCTTCCTCACCAGGACAACAACCGCCTCCTGGCCGGTGCTTTCCCCCCTCACCATTTTTATCCCCCGGCCGACGCCGACAACGTTATCAATCAGGACCAGTTCCCTGTAAAGGGCCGGCCAATCAATCTCTTTCACCGCCTCACCTCCCGAACATCTAGTTTATGATATGCGGATACGGTAAAGGCGGCAACTTGCTAGCCTTTCGTCAGTCTGCCGATTTCCCCGATCAACTCCCACGCCGCCTTGGCGCCGCGGGCAATGCACTGCGCCATGTAGCCGTTCTGCTTGAAGCCGATATCGAAGACTTCGGGGCGAATCACTATGTCGGCGTACCTGACGCCTTTCAGCAACGTCACCTCGCGGTTCATTATATCGATGCACTGGAGAACGATCTCGCTCACTGTCCGCAAATCCTCGTTCGGCTGCCCGGAATACCCCAGATCGACCGCAATTATGACCTCCGCCCCCATATGATGCAGGATATCGGTCGGCAGATTATTCTTTACCGCTCCGTCTACAAGCAGCAGCCCGCGGTACTTCTTGGGGGAAAAAATCCCCGGCACGGAAATGCTGGCCCGTACCGCCTCGCTCAGCGGCGCGGCGGTAAAATACCTGGCGTTCAATATTTCCCGCCAGCCTTCGCGGGGGCTCACGAAAAAAACGGTATCCCCGGAAATAGCGTCGACCGCCGTTACCGCCAACGGTATCCGCGTGTCTTTGAATGTCTTCCGTTGCACCAGGCCGGCCAGGTAGCGCTCGATTTTGTCGCCCTTTACGATGCCACCGGGAAGTACCGACCAGAAGCGCGCCCGGTTGCCGAACAGCCACTTGACCCCCTGCTTGAATAGCTCCCCCACGGTAAGCTTAAGGTCGATGAGTTCACCCGCCTTCAAGGTCGCCGCCATCGATTCGAGTTCGCGGGCCTGGTAGCCGCAGGCGTACAGCGTGGCGATGACCGCCCCTGCGCTGGTGCCTGCAATCATATCGACGGGAATATTGTTTTCGGCCAGCACCCGGAGCACCCCGATGTGGGCCGCGCCCCTCACCCCGCCGCCGCTGAGAGCCACTCCCACCTTAGGCCGACGGCCGTATCCCCGCCCGTTAACCTTTACTACTATCCTCTCCCCCACCGTCCGCACCTCCTCTTAATATCGTATGAAAGACGTCCGAATCGGTGAGAAATAGAAAAACCGCTTACCATCGTAAGCGGCCATTGATCAGGCTTTTTCCGCCAGTATAATCATCCGGGGGTCCTCAGGGCCGTAAGGGCGAGCGTCGAAGGCTCCGTACTTGGCCTTGACGGTCAGCGAACAGCTCGCCAGCAGCGTCGTCATCTCCTCCAGTGAATAGGCGCGCAAGACGAAATCGTTCTGAAGCTTGGCCCCGGTCACCTGATTGAGGAGCACCCTTTTCATCATTGCCACTCCGCGTTGCAGCTCAACCTTGTACGAAAGCACATATTCACCGCTGGGGTGGCGCCAGTAGCGGTTGAGATTATTACGCCCCATCCAGTCGCGGTTGAGGAGGTCGATCAAAAACAATCCGCCGGGACGCAGCGCCGACGCCACCTTCCCCAGCACGGCCGCATTCTCTTCATCGGAAAAATAGCCGAAAGCGGCGAACATATTGATAACCGCGTCAAACTCGCCATCGTAATCGAGCTCGCGCATATCAAGCAGCCGGAAATTGACTTCCGCGCCCTCCTCGGCGGCCTTCTGTCCGGCGATCGACAGGAAAGCTTCGGTCGCATCGACGCCGGTCACCCGGTAACCACGCTTCGCCAATTCGATGGCGTGGCGGCCGTAGCCGCAATATAGATCGAGGATAGCCGACCCGCCCGGCAACCCAAGCACCTCGGCGATGAAGCCGACTTCCTGGGCGGTCCCGGCCGGCGAATAAAATTTCCCGTCGCCGAAGAAATCATTCTTCATCGCGTTCACATCACCATCCATAACACTATCGTCCTTATTGTACCGCAGGCAGACACCCTTTAGCCGAAGATTTCCCGCGGCCGGCCGGTCCCGCCTTGTTTGACCGGGTATGTCATCACACAGTTCCTGGTAGTCCGTTTAGCGAGATACAATGCTGCGTCGGCGTGTTCCAACAGTTCGCTGTCCGAGCTGGCGTCAAAGGGAAACCCGGAAACGCCGATACTCACCGTCAGAGTCTTGCCGGGCTGTTTCTCGCAGCCCGCAAACTGCTGACACGCGATCATTGTCCGCAGCCGTTCAGCAAAGGAACACGCATCCGTGAGATTAGTCTCCGGCAACAACACGATAAATTCCTCGCCGCCGTAACGAACGGCAAAATCCACATCGCGACACGCCTGACGCATGATCGCCGCCACCTGGCGGAGAACCTCGTTGCCCAGGCTGTGGCCGTTGTTATCGTTGTAACGCTTGAAATGATCTATATCGATCAGAATGAGTGACAACGGCCGGGAATATCGGACCGCCCGCTTGAACTCATGGTCCAGCAGGCTGAGGAAGTAACGGTAATTGTAAAGCCCGGTGAGACCGTCGGTAACGGCCTGAACCTCCACCCGCGCCACGTGCTTGGCGTGGGCGATAGCAAGCGCCACCTGACCGGCCAGCGAACCGATCAGATCGCGGTCATAACGGTGCAGCGGACGTTCGGCGGTTGTTTCAACATCCAGCACGCCGATCACCTTATCGGCGCAAATCAACGGTACGGCCAGTTCGCTCACGCCGTTGCCGATCGCCGGAATATAGCGCGGGTCTTTGGACACGTCGGGCACAAAGACCATCTCGCGGGTTATGACTGCGTGCCAGGTGATACCTTTGCCATACGGGAGGCGAACATTGGGCGGATAACCGCGGCTGGCCTTCATCACAAGTTCCTGGCGCTCTTCGTCGAGAAGCAGCACGGCAGCGCAGGCATAGCCGAGTTCGCCGGTTATTCCGGCCACGATCTCGTCCAGCACCTCGTCCTCATCAGCCGTACGCTGACCGACGGAGGTTATGCGGTACAGCGCCGACAACTTCTTGTGCGCCTGGTCGAGATCCATCAGCCGAAAATCCAGTTTCGACATCGCCGCCAGCAAATCGCGGTTAGCAGCTGCATTCTGCTGGGAAACGGCGGAAAACTCCTCTTCAAGACAAACAGACTCGGTGACATCCAGAACACACACTACCATGGTGCCGTCAGCGTCGGGCAGGATACTCCAGGAAAGGTACTTCGTCAAACCACGCACCGACTCGTGTTGAAAACGGGCCACACGGGCTGGTTGCCCCGTCCTTGCGGCTGCTTCGCACGCAGCGAGCAGCGGGCCGGCGGCTTTCCCGAACAACAGGCGGAGCAGCCTTGCGAAGTTTTTGCCTTTGGCGAACATCCAAGCCGCATCCTTACGGCGGCTGGAGATTATCTGCGAAACGTCACCGTTTCCATCCACGGTCAGCGCCGTAGCCGGCACGGCGTCGAGCAAGACGGACAGCATGGAGTGGTAACCTGTATGGTCTGAAGCCATATCACCCTTCCTTTGCGGACAAGCATTACGCCTACATTCGCTGACTTTCGAGGAAAATCCTGCCTGAGAAAACGAAAAAGCCGTCCCCTCAGGGTGCACTGAACCCCGGCCAATGGACACAGATAAAAAGCCCTATCGTAGGATTAGATGAGATTACGCAAACTGGCGTCGTTTTTCGAGCGGCGTCAGTTTTGTTTTGAGTTGAATACGCTCGTGGTTGTAGAAAAAAATGTAGTTATCAATAAGCTGACGCGCCTGATCGACCGTCTTTGGCTTATGCCGCCGGATACACTCGGTCTTAAGGATGCTGAAGAAGTTTTCTGCCGGCGCGTTGTCATAGCAGTTTCCCCGCCTTGACATGGACGGAGTAATGCCGTAATTTTGAGTTAGGGTGAAATATGCCTGGGAAGTGTATTGAAACCCCTGGTCACTGTGGAGGTGCAACTCTGCAGTGACCGCTTCTTTTGCCTTGGCTTGCCGAACGGTTCGCAGAACCAGGTTGACCGACTGCTCGGTTCCAGTCTGGTAGGCGACAATACTGTTGTCAAACAGGTCGCGAATCATGGATAGATACAAGGTTCCCTGCGGCGTCTGGATATAGGAAACATCCGTTACCCATTTCTGATTAGGTTTGATGGCTGTGAAATCGCGGCCGAGGATATTCGGATACCGGTGCAGTTGACCGCTCATCTGCCGGTACTTTTTTCTGCGCCGGATTTGCGCCAGCAACCCGTACTTGTTCATGATGCGCAGCACCGCCTTATGGTTTTTCTTAATGCCTCGCCTCTCAAGCCATATCCCCACACGCCTATAACCGTAAGTTCCATTAGTCTGCCGCTGGCATTTTTGAATCAAGGCGGCCAACTTCTCCTCGGCGGATGACCGGTCTTTCCGTTTGAGATACGCGTAGTAGCCGCTTCTTGATACCTCAAAGAAATTACACATGACCGCAACCGGATGCTTGCCGGCATTTTGCGCTATGGCTATGTACTTAACCTGTGCTCTCACATCCTTCCAGCAGCGTGAAGAAAAGACCGGTATAGTTCCACTTCTCTTTCAAGTTCCCGTATCCGCAGCTCCATCGCGTGGTGTGCAGTTATCGGGCTTTTTCTGGGGCGGCCTTTCTTCTTGGGGGATGCCGGAAGGGTGGTCTGTCTCCGATTGTACCGGTTAATCCAGTTCTTGATTTGTACTTTTTCAAGACCCAAGGCATCTGCTATCTCCCGCCTGGTTCTTCCATCTTGTCGCATTTGCAGGATAATCCGCTCAGCCGATTGCATATCTGTCCATTTCCGTGACATACAAAACCTCCTATCGTAGTTATCCTACAACAGGAGGCTTTTTTGCTCAATGTCCGTTTTTTCGGGTTCAGTTCAGGGACGGCTTTAGGCTGCGATAAGAGGCTTACTTACCTTCCACGAGCGCCGCGCCGCGCTTGATAGCCTGTTCGTTGATTGCCAGCAGTTCAGGCTTCTTGGCAAACATCTTGGCGAACGCCTTGAGGACTGATTCCTGGCTCACCGCCTTGGTAGCGGCGATAAGCACTCCCAGCACCACCATATTGGCCACTTTGGCGTTGCCCAGCTCGCCGGCGATATCGTTGGACGGCACAAGGAAGACGTTCACGTCGCTACGCTTGGCGCCCTGGTCGATAAGCGAGCTGTTGATGATCAGGTTGCCGCCAGCCTGTAATGCCGGTTCGAATTTATCTAGCGAAGGCAGATTCATGGCCACGACCGTCGTCGGCTCGCTGACGATCGGCGCACCCACCGGCTCATCGGAAATGATCACCGAGCAGTTGGCAGTTCCGCCCCGCATCTCCGGGCCATAGGAAGGAATCCAGGACACATGCTTGTTCTCCAGCATCCCGGCGTAGGTCATCAATTGCCCCATCAGCATGACGCCCTGACCGCCAAAGCCGGCCATAACGATTTCATGGGTCATTTCGCCACCCCCTCAGGTGTTTTGAATACCCCCAGCGGGTAATACGGCATCATATTCTTCTCCATCCAGGTAACCGCCTCCAGCGGCGACATCCCCCAGTTGGTCGGGCAGGTCGACAGAACTTCGACGATCGCGAACCCGAGGCCGCTTAACTGAATCTCGAACGCCTTCTTGATGGCAGCCTTGGCCTTGGCCATATTCGCGGGATTATTGACCGCCACCCTGGCGATATACTTAGCCCCATCTAGCGTCGCCAGCATCTCGCATACCTTGATCGGCATACCGACCAGATCCACCTTGCGTCCGTAAGGAGAAGTAGTCGTAACCTGGTCAGGCAGCGAGGTCGGCGCCATCTGGCCGCCCGTCATTCCGTAGATGGCGTTGTTGACGAATACGGTCGTTATCTTTTCGCCCCGCGCGGCGGCGTGGACAATTTCGGCGCAGCCGATCGATGCGAGGTCGCCGTCACCCTGGTAAGTGAATACGACATTATCGGGATGAACGCGCTTAACGCCCGTAGCTACCGCCGGCGCCCGGCCGTGAGCCGCCTCCTGGCAATCAAAATTGAAGTAATCGTAAGCGAGAACCGAACAGCCTACAGGCACTACGCCGACAGTGCGGTCGCGGACCTTCAGCTCGTCGATAACCTCGGCCACCAGCCGATGGATAATGCCGTGGTGACAGCCGGGGCAATAATGGAACGAGACGTCCCGCAAAGACTCCGGCCTGGCAAATGCTATCTCCGCCATTTATTTGTCCTCCTCGCCCAGCATAATCTTTTTCACAATGCCGAACACCTCTTTCGGGCTGCAGATCATGCCGCCCGTCCGGCCATAGTAATAGACCGGTTTGGCTCCGGTGACCGACAGGCGCACGTCCTCGACCATCTGGCCGGCGCTCAGTTCGACCGCCAGGAACCCTCTGGCCGTCTTGGCGAGTCGACCCAGTTCCTCGTACGGGAACGGCCAAGCGGTGATCGGCCGGAACAGGCCGACTTTAAGACCAACGGCACGGGCCATATCCACCGCCGACTGGGCGACGCGGGAGGTGATGCCGTACGCCACCAGCACCAGTTCGGCGTCCTCGGTGCGGTACTCTTCCGAGCGGCGTTCATTATCCTTGATGGTCTTATATTTCATCTGCAAGTGATAATTATGCTTCTCAAGATCCGGCGCCTGGATATGGAGCGAGTTGATTACATTCGGCTCCTTGCGGCCTTTAAGACCGGTCGACGCCCACGGCTTGGCCGGAGCTTCAGCCGCCTTGTCCGGGAAGGCCACCGGCTCCATCATCTGGCCGAGCGCACCGTCGCCCAGGATCATGACCGGGTTACGATACTTATCAGCCAACTCGAACGCCAGCACGGTGCAGTCAACCAACTCCTGCACGGAGTTAGGAACAAGCACGATATTGCGGTAATCGCCATGGCCGCCGCCTTTGGTCGCCTGGAAATAATCGCACTGACCGGGCTGAATGCTGCCCAGTCCGGGGCCGCCGCGGGCCATGTTGACGATGACGCAGGGCAGCTCCGCCCCGGCGATATAGGAGATCCCCTCCTGCTTAAGGCTGATGCCGGGGCTGGAGGACGAGGTCATAACCCTTGCGCCGGCGCCGGCTGCGCCATAAACCATGTTGATGGCGGCGACTTCGCTTTCGGCCTGCAGAAAAACGCCATTCACCTGCGGCAGGCGCTTGGCCATGTATTCGATAAGCTCGCTCTGCGGGGTAATGGGGTAACCGAAATAATGACGGCAGCCGGCTACAACAGCCGCCTCACCGATTGCCTCATTGCCCTTCATCAGGATTTTTTCCGCCACATTATTCACTCCCTTGCCTATTTATGGATTTCAATTACTACATCCGGACATGTCCGGGCGCACAGCATACAGCCGATGCACTGGGATTCGTCGCTGCAGGTAGCCGGACGGTAACCTTTACTGTTAAAGCGATTGGCGATAACCACGATTTTCTTCGGGCAGACCACCGTACATAGCTCGCACCCTTTGCACCTTTCCTCGTTAAACACAGGTTTCGGCACTTCAATTCCTCCTTATCCATAATCTAATGCCTTAATGGTCAAACCGGTTGATAACCCAAACGGCGGGCGATCTTCCCGGACTTCTCCCTCAAAATTCTCACCAGCGTCTCGTAACGCTGGGTCTCGAGCGCCGAACTGGCGCTCGACACCGACAAAGCGGCCGCGACTTTACCTAACGCATCGTGGACAGGGACGGCAATACAAGTAACCCCTTCGATCGTCTCATTACAGCCCACCGCGAAGCCCTGTTCTCTGACCTGGGCAAGCTCCCCCATTAGCGCATCCCGGTCGGTCAGCGTATACGGCGTAAACTGCTCAACCCCGCGCTGCAGCACTTCGCTGACAATCGCCGGCGGCGCATTGGCCAACAGCACTTTACCGATCGCCGTACTGTGCAGCGTGATGGAAAAATCGAACTTCGGTATAATGAAGAACGGTCGCTGCGGCTCGACCTTATCGATGATAATGAGTTCCGTCCCCGACAGTACCGCCAACAAGGCGATTTCCTGCGTCTCGTTGGCCAGTTCCGCCATCAGCGGGCGGGCGATCTCCCTGATGTCAAGCTGCTCGGCGCACGCCTCGCCCAGACGGATAAGCCCGTAACCGAGAGTATAGCGGCCTGAATCCGTCTGACGGACAAAACCGCGAAGCATCAACGTCTGCAGCAGGCTGTGAATCGTGCTCTTCTGGACTCCCAGTTCCTTGGCGAGCTCGGTCACGCCCATGTCGCGGCGGTGCCGGCCCAGAAGCAGCAGAAGCTCGACAGCCCGGTCCACCGATGCGATGATATATTGCGAACCAGTTTTATCCAGGCAAACCACCTTCGTTTCCATCTAGCGAACGATGTTCATTTTTTCCTCTTTTAGTATATTCGCAGGGTGCGGGGCAAATCCTGCCCGCTTTATCCCGCGCTGCGCATGAATACAAAATACTGAAAAAGTATGCTCATAACGAACATTTGTCACTCAAATGCATATTATTTCCGATAAAAAGTGTTAAATACCCTGACGGTGAAAGCGACGCCCGCTGGGTTGTAAACCATGCCGGACAAAGAAAAAAAGACCCGCGATTTAATCGCAGGTCTCCTTGCTGTCTGTGCGGTAAACGGTCATCGTCATCTTGTCGCCGGCTTTACTGACCCCGAAGACATAGCCTTCCCTCTTGAGCGCCTTATTGAGGAAATCGACCACGTCCACCAGTCCGGCGGCGGCGGGAAAGGCTCTGGCGGCGATCATTTCCAGCGTTTTACCGCCGGCGTTCTCCCCGTCCATTTGCGTCTTACCCGACTATTTCCGCAAAATCGCCTGTCTTCGCGCCGCACGCGTTGCCCTCGTCGGTATCGACATGCATTTCCAACGCGAAGTTTTCGTGGACGCGCACCAGTACCTTGTCGAATATCAGGCAGCGCTCGGCGTCGCCAATCTTGACGGAAACGAACTGCTTATCTTTCACGCCGAACTCGGCCGCGTCGGCAGGCGTCATGTGAATATGGCGGCAGGCGGCGATAACGCCGGTACCGAGCTTAACTTCCCCTTTGGGACCGACGAGCGTCAGTCCGGGTGCGTCGCGGTGATCTCCCGAATCCCGCACCGGAACCTTCAGTCCCAGCTTCATGGCGTCGGTGAGCGCCAGTTCCACCTGAGTATTAGGCCGTACCGGCCCGAGGATGCGCACCTGCTTGAAACTGCCTTTCTCGGTCACCAGATCGACCCGTTCCTCACAGGCGTACTGGCCCGGTTGCCCGAGGTCCTTGAACGGGTGAAGCTGGTGGCCTTTACCGAACAGGATGTCGAGATGCTCCTGGCTGATATGGAGATGGCGGGCTGAAATACCTACCGTAATCTTAGGTTTGGCCATTGTTCAGAAACACTCCTTGCAAGATTAATCTATTCGATGATCTCCGAGAAATACACGACCGTGACCGTGTCGGTAAGGGTCAGGGGCTTGTCATAGATCGACCGCAGAAAGACGAGCAGATCGTCGACATTGGCCAGATCCGGATTTTCTCCCTGCAGATCCTCGGCGGTAAGCTGGCAGATCGGCTTTACCAGCACCCGGTCGATGGCGGCGGTGTATATCTTCTTTTTCTGGGCGAAGCGCTTGCCAACCGTCACCCAGACTATATCACCCTCAGCATACTTGTGGGTCTTGTCCCCCAGCCTGATGGTGCAGGTTTTGCGCCGGCACACGAGCTGGCTGTGGTAGTTGGACGAGTAGAAGTTCAGCGCGCGCATATCACTTTTCCTCCCCTGTCGATTATCCTATCCCAGCCACTTGCGGATGCGGTCGACAGCCTCGCGAAGCCTATCCTGCGGCTGCACGAGCGCGATTCGCACATACCCTTCGCCATAGGGGCCGAACCCGACTCCGGGTACAACGACCACCCCGGCGTTTTCTATAAGACTGGCGGCGAAGGAGAACGAATCTTGCTTGGTCGGCACCGGCGCCCATACGTACATCGACGCTTTAGGACGGGTAACCTTCCAGCCCATGCTGTTGAAACCGTCGACGACGATATCGCGGCGACGCGCATACTCGTCCGCCATGGCGGCCACGCAGTCCTGGGGCCCGGTCAGGGCAGCAACCGCGGCCTGCTGAATGGGCAGGAAGATGCCATAGTCGAAATTCGACTTCACGCGGCCGAGAAGCTCGATCGCCTGAGCGTTGCCGACAACAAAACCGACACGGCAGCCGGCCATGCAGAAACTCTTCGACATCGTGTGAAACTCTACCCCGATATCTTTCGCCCCAGGCAGGCTCAGGAAGCTGGGCGGCCGGTAACCGTCGAAGCACAGTTCGCTGTAAGCGAAATCGTGGCATACGAGGAATTTGTACCTTTTGGCCAGTTCCACCACCCGGCCGAAAAACTCCACTGTCGCGGTGGCAGCCAGCGGGTTATTGGGATAGTTGAGAATCATCATCTTGGCCCGCTTCAGGACGCTCTCCGGGATTGCGTCCAGGTCGGGCAGATAGTCGTTCTCAGGCGTCAGCGGCATCAGGTAGAGTTCGGCGTCGGCGGAGACCGGTCCGGCCGTATAGATGGGATAACCGGGGTCAGGCACCAGCACGACGTCGCCGGGATTGGCGAAGCACAGGGAAATATGGGCGAGCCCGTCCTGGGAACCGAGGAGGGAATGAACCTCGGTCGCCGGGTCGAGGGCGACGCCGAACTTGGACCCGTACCAGTCGGTAACCGCCTGCAGGAATTCCGGCGTGCCCTTGGAAAGCGCGTAGCCGTAATTCTTCGGGTCGGCGACGCCTTTCAGGAGCGCCTCCATTACGTGCGGCGCCGGCGGCACGTCCGGGCTGCCAAGGCTGAGGGTAATAACATCCTTGCCGGCGGCGACCGCCTTTTTGCGCATATCGTCCACCTGGGTGAAGATTGCCGACGACATGCCCTGCATACGTTTGGCCTGATCGAGCATAATACCCCTCCCTATCTAGTGCGGTTGCCGAAAATACATCTGCATTATCCTCCGCGAGCGGCAACCTTTTCACGTTCCATACTGAATATCTTCTAAGCGAAATATTCCAGCCGGAGGGGCGGGATTCCTACCTGGCAGCCTTTTTATTTTGCACATATTCATGGATTTTAGCAGCGGCCTTCTTGCCGGCGCCCATCGCCAGAATGACGGTGGCAGCGCCAGTGACGATATCGCCGCCTGCGAACACGCCCGCCTTCGAGGTCGCGCCCGCTTCGTCGGCCACGATGTTACCCCGTTTATTAACCGCCAGGCCGGGAGTGGTGTCCTGTACCAGCGGATTGGGGCCCTGACCGATGGCCATTACCACCGTTTCCACCTCAAGGACGTAGTTCGAGCCTTCGACAGGCACCGGCTTGCGCCGGCCCGACTCGTCCGGCTCGCCCAGCTCCATCTTGATGCACTCGATCCCTTTGACCCAGCCCTTGTCGTCGCCCAGCACCCGGACAGGGGCGGTCAGCAGACGAAACTCGACGCCCTCTTCCTTGGCGTGTTCGAGCTCCTCGTGCCTGGCCGGCATCTCGTCCTCCGAGCGACGGTAAACGATATAGACCTTCTCGGCGCCAAGGCGGAGAGCCGTGCGGGCCGAGTCCATAGCTACATTGCCCGCCCCGATGACGGCGACCCTGTTGCCCACCCGCACCGGCGTGCCGGTCTGCGGGAATTTGTAGGCTTTCATAAGATTGACGCGGGTCAGGAATTCGTTGGCGGAATACACGCCGTTGAGATTTTCGCCGGGAATGTCCATGAAGTGCGGCAAACCGGCCCCCGTGCCGATGAATACGGCGTCGAAGCCTTCCTCGTTCAGGAGTTCGTCGATAGTGTAGCTTTTACCGATGACAGCGTTCACCTGGATATCGACCCCCAGCTTGCGCAGGGCGGCGATTTCCCGCTGAACAATGGCCTTCGGGAGACGGAACTCGGGAATACCGTACATCAGCACCCCGCCGGGAGCATGGAGAGCTTCGAAAACGGTCACCTTGTAGCCGAGACGCGCCAGGTCGCCGGCGGTGGTCAGCCCGGCCGGGCCGGCGCCGATGACCGCCACCTTGCCGAGAACCTCGGCAGGCAGAGCGGCGCTTTCCTCGCGTTCCTTAGCCATAGCGCAGTCGGCGGCAAACCGCTCCAGCCGGCCGATACCGACCGGCTCGCCCTTCTTGCCCATTATACAGAATTTCTCGCACTGGTCTTCCTGCGGGCAGACGCGACCGCAGACCGCCGGCAGGTTGTTTTTGGTCTTGATCTCGTCGATGGCGGCGTCAAAATCGCCGTCTTTGACGTGCTTGATAAATTTCGGAATATCGACCTCCACCGGGCATCCCTGGCGGCAGGGGGCGGTTTTGCACTGCAGGCAGCGGGCGGCTTCGGCCCGCGCGGTCTCCGCCTCGTAGCCGAGAGCCACTTCGTTGAAATTGCGGCGCCGTTCCTCTGCGGCCTGCTCCGGCATCTTATGCTTTACTTGTTGCATTTGCAGCTCCCTCCCCCGCACCGCTCCATCTTTTCGTGGTCGTGGTACATCCGCTGGCGGGCCATCAGCCCGTTGAAGTCGACCTGGTGGGCGTCGAATTCCGGGCCGTCGACACAAGCGAATTTGTTCTTTTCGCCGACGCTGACGCGGCAGCCGCCGCACATGCCGGTGCCGTCAACCATGATCGGGTTTAGGCTGACTACTGTGTGAATATTGTACGGCCGGGTGACGTCGGCGACGCTCCGCATCATAATTACCGGGCCGATGGCCATAACGACGTCGATCTTTTCGCCGGCGTCGATCATCTCCTGCAGGGGGTGGATTACGAGGCCCTTGCGGCCTTTGCTGCCGTCGTCGGTGGTAATGATAAGCTCGTCGCTGACGGCGGCCATTTCCTTTTCAAGGATGAGAAGGTCGGCGTTTCTGGCGCCGATGATGGAAACCACCTTGTTGCCTGCTTGCTTGTAGGCGCGGGCAATCGGGTACACAGGAGCGACGCCGATGCCGCCGCCTACGCACACGACGGTGCCGAATTTATCGATATGGGTGGCTTTACCGAGCGGGCCGACGAGGTCAAGGAGCC
The DNA here is from genome assembly GCA_032334055.1 of Selenomonadales bacterium 4137-cl. NCBI lineage: Bacteria > Bacillati > Bacillota > Negativicutes > Acetonemataceae > Anaeroselena > Anaeroselena agilis. Next base: position 1,766,233 of record JAUOZS010000001.1, read on the forward strand.
CGTCGCCTTTGTTTAGTGTCCCGAGCTGGCGGGTCGTGTGGCCTACCTCCTGGAAAATCAACGTTATGGTTCCGGCCTCGCGGTCAAAATCGGCGATGGTCAGCGGAATGCGTTCGCCGTCCTCGTCAATGCGCAGGATGACGAACTGTCCGGGCTGACATTTCTTGGCGATCAGCGGCGCCGCGACGTCGAACAGCAGAACGCCGGGCGACAGCACCTCTTTCTTGACGATTTCGTACAATTCCCATACCTCCTAAACGTAACAATTTATCCATTAAATTCAATTATAGGTCAATAATTACCAATTCCTACGGTTTCCTACCCGATTCTACAAGCCGCAGGCCACGGGCGCCCGCTTCGCGTTTCACCCGCTCCTCGTCGATGGTCGTCAGGCGGCCGGCATCGAGCAGCACCTTGCCGTCCACCATAACGGTATGAACATCGGCGGCGGCGGCGGAATAAACGAGGAGCGACAGACGGTCGTGGCGCGGATGCCAATGGCTCGCCGCCATGTCGACGATGGTGATGTCGGCCTTGAACCCGGGCGCCAGTTTGCCGGTCACCCCGCCCAGGCCCAGCGCCTCCGCCCCCATGGCGGTCGCCATGTCAACAGCCTGGCCCGCCGGCACCGCCAGCGGGTCGAGGGTGGCGACCTTGCTCAGGAGCGCCGCCAGCCGCATCTCCTCAACCATATCGAGATTGTTGTTGCTGGCCGCGCCATCGGTGCCGATGCCGACCGTCACTCCGGCCGCCAGCAGCGACGGCACCGGCGCCGCCCCGCTGGCCAGCTTCATGTTGCTGCCCGGATTGTGCGCCACCCGCACCTTCTTCTCTTTGAGAATGGCGATATCCTCGGCCGACAGGTGAACGCAATGGGCGGCCAGCACGCCGAGGTCGAACAGCCCCAGCTCGTTCATCAGGGCGATGGGGGACTTGCCGTGCTCCTTGACGCACCCCGCCACCTCGCCGGTAGTCTCCGCCAGGTGGATATGGATCTCGGCCCCCAGCTTGGCGGCCAGGGCCGTAACTTTCTTGATATAATCGGGCGGGCAGGTATAGGGAGCATGCGGTCCCATCATCACCGTTATCCGCCCGTCGGCGCCGCCGTGCCAATCGCGGTAGAACGCCTCGCTCTCCGTCAGCGCCTGCGCGGCGGTCGGCGCCACCCCGGCCATGCCGCGCGACAAAGCCGCCCGGACGCCGCTCTCGGCCACCGCCCTGGCGACATCGTCCATGAAGAAGTACATATCGGCAAAAGCGGTCGTGCCGCTCCGGATCATCTCGGCAATCGCCAACAGCGTCCCCCAGTAGACATCATCGCCGGTCAGTCTGGCCTCGGCCGGCCAGATCTTGGTCTCCAGCCACTCCATCAGCGCCATGTCGTCGGCATAACTGCGGAAGAGGGTCATCGCCGCATGGGTATGGGTATTCACAAACCCTGGCAGAATCAGCTTATCGGTGCAGTCGATCACCCGGTCGGCCTGCCAGCCGGCGGCAACCTCCCCCACCCCGGCGATCACCGAGCCGTCGATAGCCACGTCGGCCTTGGTCACGCTGCCGTCGGCGTAAACCTCGCCGTTTTTCAGCAATATCCTCGCCATCACTCTTCTCCTTCCTGACGCCGCCGGTAATGCTCCACATAAAAGCGGCGCATCGCGGCGACATCCCCGTCGCTGAGTATCTGTGCCCCGCCCAGGAGGTTGGCGTATATGTAAATCTGGGCGCCCTTCTCGACAAGCTCGCAGGCTAAGAGCGCCTCGGCGGACGTCCGGCCGCAGCCTACCGCCCCGTGATTGGCCAGCAGCACCGCCTGCCGGTCGGCCAGCGCGGCCACGGCGTTCGCCGCCAGTTCCTCCGTCCCCGGCAGCGCGTAAGCGGCCACCTCGATCGTCCCGCCGGAAAGCTGCACCAGGTCCTCGATGACCGGCGGCAACGGGCGGCGGGCGGCGGCGCAGGCGCTGGCGAAAATGCTGTGGGTATGGACGATGGCGCCGATATCGGGCCGGGCGGCGTAGATCGCCAGATGGAGGGGCACCTCGGTCGACGGCGTAAGCTCGCCGGCTGTCTGCTTGCCCTGTAGATCGACCACGGCAATGTCTTCGGGGCGCAGGTTCCGGTAGTCGCGGCCCGACGGCGTCACCGCCACCAGTTCCGTCCCCGGCACACGGATGCTCACGTTCCCCCATGTACCGGCCACCAGGCCGCAATCTAGCATCGCCCGTCCCGTCCTCACTACCTCGGCCCTTACCGCCATTAGCTCGTTCATGCGCCGATCCCCTTTCCGTGATAACCCTTACGCTTTGTTAAGATAATCGGTCTGGACCGTCGACAGTTCGTCGATGGCGATGCCCATCGCCTTAAGCTTGAGGGACGCCACCTTGCGGTCCAGCTCGTAAGGCAGCTTGTAAACCTGTTTTTCCAGCTTCGCATGATTTTCGAGGATGTAAAGAACGGACAGCGCCTGGATGGCGAACGACAGGTCCATGATCTCGGTCGGGTGGCCGTCGCCGGCCGCCAGATTGACCAGCCGGCCCTCGCCCAGCAGGTACACCTTCTTGCCGTCCTCGAACACGAACTCCTCGATATTCTTGCGCACTGTGCGACTGCTTACCGTCAGCTCTGCCAGATGCTCCTTGTTGATCTCCACATCGAAATGGCCGGCGTTGGCCATGATCGCCCCCGGCTTCATCGCCTTGAGGTGCTCGCGGCAAACAACGTCGCGGCAGCCGGTTACGGTAACGAAGAAGTCGCCCTTGGCGGCCGCGTCCAACATGTTCATCACCTGATAGCCGTCGAACAGCGCCTCGGCCGCTCTGATGGGGTCGACCTCGGTCACGATGACGTTGGCCCCCAGGCCCCTGGCCCGCATCGCCACGCCCTTGCCGCACCAGCCGTACCCTGCCACCACCACCGTCTTGCCGGCCACCGTCAGGTTGGTCGTGCGCATGATGCCATCCCAGGTCGACTGGCCGGTGCCGTAGCGGTTATCGAACAGATACTTGCAGTACGCGTCGTTGACGGCGATCATCGGAAACTTCAGCTTGCCGGCCGCAGCCAGCGCCTTGAGCCGGTGGACGCCGGTCGTCGTCTCCTCCGAACCGCCGAGGATGTTAGCCGCCAGGTCGGCGCGCTCACCATGCAGCAGCGAAACCAGGTCGCCGCCGTCGTCAATGATGATGTCCGGCTTGGTGTCGAGCGCCTTATGGAGAAAATGCTCGTACTCCTCGGCGGTCGTGTTGTGCCAGGCGAACACCTTGACCCCTTGGCTGGCCAGCGCCGCCGCCACATCGTCCTGGGTCGAGAGCGGATTGGAGCCGGTAACGGCCACGCTCGCCCCCGCGTTCGCCAGCACCATGCCCAGATAAGCCGTCTTGGCCTCAAGGTGCATGGTTATGACCATCCGCTTGCCGGCCAGCGGCTTGGTCGCCGACAGCTCGGCGTTCAGCACGTTCAGCACCGGCATATGTTCTTTTACCCAATTGATCTTATCCATACCCTGGGGAGCGAGCTTGACGTCCCTGATGATCGATTCCATATTAATTGCCACCTTTCTTGTCGCGCAGCGCGGCGATTGCCTCCCGGTAGGGAGCCCGCAGCACGCCGTGTTCGGTTATGATAGCCGTCACCAACCGGTTGGGGGTGACGTCGAACGCCGGGTTGAAAACCTCGATGCCGTCAGGGGCGGTGCGCACGCCGCCGAGGCTGGTAACCTCGGCCGGGCCGCGCTCCTCGATGGGGATGTCCGCTCCGCTGTCGAGGGAAAAGTCAAAAGTGGATACTGGCGCTGCCACATAAAAGGGGATGCCGTGCTCCCTGGCCAGCACCGCCACCGAATAGGTGCCGATCTTATTCGCTACGTCGCCGTTGGCCGTTATCCGGTCGGCGCCTACGATGGCCGCCTGCACCATGCCCCGCTGCATCACCCAGCCGGCCATATTATCGGTGATCAGCGTCACCGGGATGCCCGCCTGGTGCAACTCCCAGGCCGTCAGCCTGGCCCCCTGCAGCAGCGGCCGCGTCTCATCGGCGAATACGCGGCTGATTCTCCCCTGCCGCCAGGCCTCGCCGATAACCCCCAGAGCCGTGCCGAACGCCACCGTCGCCAGTGCGCCGGCGTTGCAGTGGGTCAGAACGGCGCTCCCCGGCGGAAAAAGCGCCGCGCCGTTTTCGGATATGCGGCGGTTGACGGCCTCGTCCTCGCGGGCGATGGCCACCGCCTCTTTCTCCAGCGCAGACATCACGGCCGCCGGCTCGGCGTCGCCGCTGCAGCGGTCTGCCGCCGCCAGCATCCGGTCGATAGCCCAGAAAAGGTTGACCGCCGTCGGCCGCGTACTCCGCAGTTCCTCGGCGACCTTAAGCAACGCGGACCGGAAATCCCCCGGCCGCCCGACCAGTTCCCGCGCCCCGAGCACCAGGCCAAAAGCCGCCGCCGCCCCGATGGCCGGCGCACCCCGCACCTCCAGGCGGCGAATCGCCTCCGCCACCCGGCGCCAGTCGCGGCAGTCGATATACTCCGTGCTTCCCGGCAATGCCGTCTGATTCAGCAGTCTCAGGCAGTCTGTCTGCCACGCCAGCGATCGCACCAAAAACAATCACCTCACTATAATTTGAAGCCGCCGTACTCGGCCAGCGCCCGCCGGCACGCGCAGGGCGCCTCGGGATCGAGCCCCGCTATGGCCGCCATTACCAGCTTCTTGAAATTCTCCACATTGGTTCGCATGGCGTCGAGCACCTCGCCGTGAGTCAACGGCTGGGTAGAGATGCCGGCAGCGAAATTCGTCACCATCGACACCGTCGCATAGCACATCTCCGCCTCCCTGGCCAGTGTCACCTCCGGGACATTCGTCATGCCGACGATGTCGCCTCCCAGCAAGGCGTAAGCCTTAATCTCGGCGGGCGTCTCGAAGCGCGGCCCCTCGGTGCACACATAAGTGCCAAAGTTATGGCACGGGATGCCGTTTTCCGCAGCCGCCGCGTTGAGAACGGCCCTCAGCGCCGGGCAATACGGCTCGGTTACGTCGACATGTACGACCCCGCGGTCGCCGCCCTCATAGAATGTCGACACCCTGTTCTTGGTGAAATCGATGAACTGGTCGGTCAGCACGAAATGGCCCGGCGCCATCTCCCGTTTGAGAGATCCCACCGCCGTCGTGGCAATGATGCTCTGCACGCCGATCTTCTTCATCGCCCAGATATTGGCGCGATAATTGATGAGATGCGGCGGAATCGAGTGCTTGCTGCCGTGGCGGGGGATAAAAGCCACCGCCTTGCCGGCGTACTCCCCCACCTTGTACTCCACCTCGCCGTATGGCGTGACCACCCTTTCCTCACGGACGTTGTCCAGAATGCGCGGGTCATAAAGCCCAGTACCGCCGATAATCGCTATTCTCGCCATTTCTTTACCCCCAGAATTAGCTGCTTTTCTCTCACTATAATATGTACCGAATAATACTGGTCAACAATAGGTTGTCCAAAGTGTTATATATTGGACTTTATGTCCCAATTCTCCTTCCTTTAGTGCGAAGATAAAGCGCAAAAGTCCAGCGCCCGCCGGAAAACGAAAATACGAAAAAGTCCCCGCTGTCGCGGGGACTCCTGAAAACCATTTTATTTGAAAATCCCGAACGGTTTACCCATCGGCATGAACGGCTTGCCGAAGTGCGTGTTCAGCACAACCGCGCAGCAGGCGTAGAAGGTCACGAACGAAATCACCAGCTCGGTCCAGGCGGCGATAGCATGCGAAGCATGGGCGGCGATGCCGAACGCGTTCAGAGCCAGCGCGCCGAGCAACACGTCGATCAGCACCATGATGACGAAGATAACCTTGTTGACTTCCATCGCACCGACGGTCATCAAAACCGAGAAAATGAAATAGCCCGTGAAAGCCCAACCGAGCTGTTGCACATCTGCGGCCCCGGCCAGAACCGTGCCGAAAACGCCCATCTTCATCAGCCAGGCGGTGGCGATCGCGTACCAAAAGAAAGCATACGCGCCAAACACGGTGGCGCCCCAGATATTATTATGGAAGAAATCGAAGATCGACGCCACGAGTTGGGCGGTTGCCCCCAGGAAGATTGCGTACACGATAACGAACGATAACCCCGTGGTCCACCCCAGTTTCTGCGATGCCGCCACCATCGTCACCATTGCCAGCCCGAAAAGTCCCAACCCTGTCGGATTAGCGAGCACCACCTGGGTTTTCTGCGGCCCTTCTGCCATTTTTTACACTCCTCCCCATAAATAAAAACAATACAACAAAATTAAACACTTTATAAAGTAACATATACGGAGAGGCGCGTCAATCGGCCAAGTCGATATTTCAAAAACTTATAACAATATAATTTTTACTTTATATTTTCAAAACCTAATAATCCTTTATACCGCACAGCGCAACCAGCTCCGCCATATCCTCGATTACATGATCGGGGCCGGCGGCCGCCACATCTTTCCAGGGCACATACGTCCAGCGCACCGCCGCCGTTTTCACCGCCGCCGCCCTGGCGCTCATAATATCGTACGGGCTATCTCCCACCATCAGGCAATCGCCCGCAGGCAGGCCGAGAGCCGTCAACGCCCTCAGCACCGGTTCAGGGTGGGGCTTATGCTTCTGGCAATCCTCATGGCCGATCACCACCGGAAAATACTTGTCGAGATCGAACAACCGCAAGCCCCGCACCGACGTAACCCGCGTCTTGGAGGTCACCACCGCCAGCCTTACGCCTTCGTCGTAGAGCTTCCGCACGACCTCGACCACCCCGGTAAACACCTTCGCCAGTTCGTCATGGTAGCGGATGTTGTATTCGCGATAAGTCTTTATCATCGCCTCCGGGTCGTCCCCCATGAGGGCAAGCGCCTCGATCAGCGGCCTGCCGAAGGTCGACTTGACGAGCTCCATATCCGCGTCGCAGCCCCGGTGAGTCATGATGGTATGCTGGAACGATTTGAGGATCAGGTCGGTCGTGTCCAGCAACGTCCCGTCAAGATCAAACAGAATGCCTTTATAGCTCATAGTATCCCCCCGTTATCCTTGGCCTGTCCACATTGACCAGAAATTAACGCCAGCCCTACCAGTCGCCTGATAAAGCTGGCGTGATTCTTTTTCGCCTTCCGGTGCGACAAATCCTCTCGGCTAAAGATTTACCCCCACCAATCCTCCCAAAGCTCCGGCGGCTATCCCCGCGAACGCCTTGTTCGCCAAAACCAGCAACGATACCGGCTCCTGAGTCATTTCAAGCCCAACTCCGACCGAGATCAACACATACATAAAACCCACAGCCATACCGACAAGCAGGCCCGCGCCACCCGCCCGCCGGGCGGCGAATGCGCTGCCGATGAAAATGCTCGTAACCGTGACCGCCACCATGATGTACCGCAAATAACTCTCCACGAACAGGCTTTCCGTGGCCAGACTGACCACCGACAAGAACACTATTGCCACCAGCGACACAATCAAGCTGACCAGCACCCCTGCGCCGATCGCCATCACTGCCCCCGGCAGCCTTTGCGTCGGGACATTAACCCGTGTGCGTCTGGTCACCTTAGCCACAGTTTTCCCCCCTCAAGGGTTTTACTGTAATTTATGCTAAGTGGCCAGATTCCATTCCTCGATAAGCTTAATGATTCCGTAGTTCGTAAGATCGAAATGAATCGGCGTCACCGAAATTTTTCCCTTCTTGAGCGCCATGACGTCGGTGCCTTCCTCATTGCCGCTGTCCTTCAGGCTGCCGCCCATCCAGTAATAAATCCGGCCCCGCGGGTCCTGGCGGCGCTCGAAAGTATTCTCGTACTCGATTACCCCCAGCCTCGTCACCTCTACCCCGGTCAGACTGTCGGCCGGCAGCGGGGGTACGTTGACGTTCAACAGCGTATCCGGCGGCAGCGTCCGCTCAGTCAGCGTCAACACGAGCTTGCGCGCGAACACCGCCGCCGGGCCGAAATCCGCCGGTTTGGAAGTGGCAAGCGACACCGCTATCGAAGGTATGCCATGGAGCGCGCCCTCGATCGCCGCGCTCACCGTCCCCGAATACAGCACATCAGTCCCCATGTTGGCACCCTGATTGATCCCCGAAACGACCACATCCGGCTTCGCCGGCAGCAGCGCCTCGACTGCCATCTTCACACAGTCGGTGGGCGTCCCGCCCACTCTCCATGCGCACAGTGGCGGATCTTCGATGCAAAACTGATCGACACGAATCGGGTGATGGACGGTGATCGACTGGCTGGTGGCGCTCCGCTCGCTGTCAGGAGCCACCACCGTCACGTCGCCGATCGCGGCCAACTCGCGCCACAGCGCCTGGATTCCCGGCGCGTTAATCCCGTCGTCATTGGTCAAAAGAATGCGCAAAAAAATACCTCCCAGTTTCAAGACCTTTTTAAAAGCCAAGCAACAAGACGCGATGAACACCGCCAACTGAACTTTTAAAACGGTCGGCTACAGTTGCCCCATCATCTTATGCGTCTGCGGTATAACCCGCACGTCGTCCACCATCTCCAGCGCCGCCGCCATCAGCCGCAGCGCCGCCTCCGGGGCGATGCCGGCCACATTGTTGACTGGCGATACAGGCTGCAGAACGACCGGAATGCGCCTGTCCACCGCCGCCACCAGGGTCAGAGCCCGGCGGAACTCATCATCGCCCGTCGCCGCTGTCAGAACGACCTTAACGAATACATCCCGCCCCGCCGCCAGCCGGAGGAAACGCTCATGCTCGCCCCACCACTCGCGGCCGCTCGTCGACGGCAGCTTGATATCCATGCTAACGATATCGATATATGGCAGCACCACCGCCAGTTCGTCAGGCATCGTCCCATTCGTCTCCAGATACAGACGGCCGGCCAGTTTAGGCGCCAGCTCGGCAAGTTCCTCCGCCTGGCAAAGCGGTTCGCCGCCTGTCAGGCTGACCGAATGATGCGGCGCGCGGAGCAGACTGTTGACATACCCGGCCAGCGCATCAGCAGCCAAAGGATTGGCGACCGCGAAGAAATCGCGTCCTCCCGGCGTAGCCTCCACTCTTCCCTCCATCGCCGCCTGACGGGAAGCCGGCGTATCGCAATAATCGCAGGCGAGGTTGCAGCCCGCCAGACGCACAAACACCTGACGACAGCCTACATACCTGCCTTCTCCCTGGATCGAGGAAAAAACCTCGACAATCTCCACTATGCCGTCACCCCTCCCGGTACACCGCCGCAGAATGCGGCGACTCCCATACCTTCACCGCCTGCACCGCCACTCCGGCGGGCAGACGGCCGGCAAGCTCGCGGTACACATACGCGGCGATGTTCTCCGCCGTCGGGTTGACGGTGCGGAAAGGCTCGATCTCGTTCAGATAGTAATGATCGAGCGTCTCGATAACCCGCGTCACCTCCTGCTTGAGAATGCGAAAATCGATCAGCATCCCCAGACCGTCCAGACCTGCCCCGGCCACCGTCACCTCCACCCGCCAGTTGTGGCCGTGGAGCCGGCTGCACTTGCCGGGATAATCGGCCAGCCTGTGGGCGGCCTCGAAATCGACGATCGTCGTAAGCTCATACATAGTCAATCCCTCCTTCTCTATGATACGCCCGCGGGCTCGTCCGTACTCGCCGGCAGACAAAAATAGATGAGCCCCAAGACTCATCTATGAAACAGCGCGAACATCCAATTGGCTGACTGGCTACTTCGCCGCGTGCTTGCTCAAATAGTTCTCCTTGGGGAAATCGTCGGCGGTCGCCAGCGCCACGTCGCGGTAGCTCAAGCCGCGGGTATGCTGGGTATGGCTCCATTCGCGGTCGTTGCGGTGCAGAAAACCGATGAAGGTAATGGGAATCCAGCTATATACGAACAGCGGATAAAGGACCATGTACCACCACGCCTTCAGCGGAGCGCGGATTTTCGCCAGAACGACGACCGGGAAAAGGTATTGGCCGATGGCGATCATCTTCCACACCTCCACAGGCATGACCATGAACAGGATGTCGGTGTAGAACGGGATTAAATTGTTTATGTACGTGCAAGCCACAAAGGTTGTCGACAAAATCAGGAAGTGAGGCTGGAAAAGATGCAGCACGCCGTCGAGTATCCGGATGTCCCGTTGTCGTATCCCCTCGTACAGCAGGCGCGGGACGTAGCGGCTGGCAACGTCGAAGTGCCCCTGGGCCCAGCGTTTTCGCTGATTCCACGATTGCTTGAAGGTCAGCGGCTTCTCGTCGTAGACGATCGCATCGTGGCACCAGGTGGTGCGGATGCCGAGCAGCAACGCCTTCATGGTAAACTCCATGTCTTCGGTCAGACAGGTCGCCCCCCAGCCGAATTTATGGAGCACGTCGGTCGAAATGCACATCCCCGTGCCGCCGAGAACGCTGGAGAGGCCGAGGTTATACTTCGCCAGATGCCAGATATGGTTCACCACCCAGAAAGAAAGCGCGAAGGTGCCGGAAATCCAGGTGTCGCACGGATTCTTGGCATCCAGATAGCCCTGGATGACCTTCTCGCCCTTGCACAGGCGGTTGTTCATTTCGAGAAGGAAATTGGGATGTACCAAGTTGTCGGCGTCGAAAACGGCCACCGCGTCGTATTTGCGCGGCAGACGGAACAGCTTGGCGAAAATCCACTCCATCGCGTAGCCCTTGCCGCGCTGCTCAAGATTAAAACGCTCGTACACTATCGCGCCCGCCGCCCTGGCCAACTCGGCCGTCCGGTCCTTGCAGTTGTCGGCCACGACGAAAATATCGTACAGGTGGCGGGGATATTTCAGTACATGCAGGTTTTCGATGAGTTGGACGATTACCTGCTCCTCGTTATGAGCGGCTATTACGACCGCAAACGACTTCTTGGGGGTCATTATCTTGATTTCCCGGCGACGCCAGACGCCGAAGAAAGCAAGCGCGAAGTAATAAAGGGTGAAAAATACGATTATGAGCTGCATCGGAACCATTATGTAGTCAAATAACTGAATCATGGGCCGATCTCCTTTTCCAGGGCAAAGTCCTTTGCCCCACCCGTTTCGGCAACTAGCTGGCTAAACTGCTAAGTCTACGGCAGCGATTACACAAATTACATTTTAAATTTGGCAAATCTTACTGTCAAGCCAAAAAAAACCGCGAAAAACGGCCCTCATTTCCATAATCAGGAATGGCGCCTATTTTCGCCGGCGTGAACCGGTTTTCCTGCTCCTGGCGACAACAGGCTACCATTAATATAACCAAGAAATGACTTCATATCCTGGAAAACCGGAACAGGTCCTAAACGTTACGTCTGATTGCCCTCAAACGCCGCGAAAAGGTTGTTGAGCAATCCGAACACAGCGTACGCGAAGAACGCGGCGAACAACACCCCGGGCGGCGACAGGAAAATAAGATAACCTCCGACCAGCACCGCCAGCACGGCCGGCACCAGTCGAATTTTCTCGCCCTTGCCCTTGAAATCCGGATACTTCACCTTACTGACCATAAGGTACGCGAACACGGCCACCATCAAGGCAAAGAGCCAAGCCGGCGGCTTGAGCCCGGTCATGACGAAAGTCGCCACCGTACAACCCGCGGCCGGTATCGGCAGGCCGAGAAAATAACCCTTCACCACCCCGGTCATGATGTTGAAGCGCGCCAGGCGGAGCGCCCCGCAGGTTGCGAACGCGGCGCAGATCACGGCGCCCGTCCAGCCGAAATCCTTTAACATATATGCGTAGGCCAGAAACGCGGGAGCCACCCCAAACGAGCCGGCGTCGCACAGTGAATCGAGTTCCTTGCCGAATTCGCTGCTCACACCAAAATAACGGGCGACGCGGCCGTCCAGCCCGTCGGCGACCATCGCCACGACAACCAGCATCGCGGCGGCAACGAAGGAGCCCTGGTAAGCCGCCACCATCGCCAAAAAGCCAAAAACCAGATTGGAACACGTGAGCAGATTAGGGATCAAAGTTCTCACTCGCGCAACCTCCCAATAACCGTCTCGCCGCCCCGGACCCTGTCGCCTTTCTTGACCAGTATCTCCACCGACCGGGGAACGACGATCTCCGTGCAAGAACCGAACTTGATCATGCCGTAGCGTTCACCGCGATCAAGAAAAACACCCAACGTCACCCAGGAGACGATCCGGCGAGCCAGTATGCCGGCGATCTGGGTCACCAGCACCTTCATCTTCTCATTCTCCAGGCCGATGGTATGCCGCTCGTTCTCACAACCGGCGGATTCCTTGTAAGCCGGGCGGAACCTCCCGCAGGTATACTGCTGGAATTTGATCTCGCCGGCGATAGGGCTGCGGTTGACATGGACGTCAAAGACAGACAAAAATATCGTAACCTTTATCCCATCCTGCTCGAGGAACTGGTCCTCGTACACCTCGCTGACCCCCATCACCCTTCCGTCGGCCGCCGACACAATCAGCGTATCGTCGCCTGGTATCGCCCGCCGGGGATTTCGGAAAAAAAAGGTGACAAAAGCGGCCAGTACACCGGGGATGATGGCCCAGTAAGGGTCAAGAGTCAAAGCGGTGAGAAAAGTGATAAGCACGAGAATGCCGATATACAGAAAACCTTCTCTAACGATAGGAGTCTGGGTCATCAAGCCACCTCCTTCCGGTCGACCATCGCCTTCCCTCACAAAACAAAAAGCAAGACAGAAATCCGCCCTGCCTTATTTTCCTAAATCATTATAATATACTCGCCAGACGCTTGTCTAATGTTTTTTGGCAGCCAACACCCTCATGACGAAGCGCGGCAAAGCCATCATCCGCCCGATGCGTTTCGGGTCGCAGCCGAGACGGTACAGCCACTCCAGGCCGGCCCGCTGCATCCACAGCGGCGCGCGTCGCGTTACGCCGGCCATCACGTCGAAAGTGCCCCCGACGCCCATCGATACAGGCACCGCCAGCGTCGTGGCTTGTGCTGCCAGCCATTTTTCCTGCTTGGGTACTCCCAAAGCGGCCAGCAGGATGTGTGGCTTGCTCGCCCTGATAGCGGCGGCGATGGACGCGGCCTCCTCCGGAGCGAAATAACCGTCGCGCACGCCGGCGACAGTAAGCCCCGGCCACTTTGCCGCCGCGGCTTCACTGGCCTTGGCGGCGATTCCCGGCGCTCCGCCGAAGAAGAACACCCGCCAACCCTCCGTCGCGGCCCTGGCCAACAGCTCCTCGGCCAGATCGAAGCCGGCCACCCGCTCGGGCACCGGTTGCCCGAGATGGCGCGCCGCCCAGACAACCCCCGCGCCGTCCGGCACCACAAGCGCGGCGTCGGCCAGGATACGGGCCAGCTCGCGGTCCCGTCCGGCCGCCATAACCATCTCGGCATTGGCGGTCGCCACCAAATGCGGCCCTCCCTCGGCGATAAAGCCCTCCACCGTCCGCACCGCCTCAGCCAAGGTCACTGCATCGATTTGGACCCCCAAAACATCCACCCGCACTAGCGTAAACTCCTCGAAACGCATATTTTAGCGGCAAACGACAGTAGCCGCTCCAGCTTCTCACATTATTTTATCACAACCTCAAAATCCCGGCAATCGCAGCCAGGAAGGCAGCTTCCAGCCCGGCTTCCGTTCCTGCTCCTTCTGTCCGCCCTGCCCGGGACGGCCTTCCCGCTCGGGCAGCTTCTGGCCCGGCCTGGTGCGGGGATCGATAGCCGTCGGCTCGCTGCCCCTGACGAATGCGCTATACTCCGTCTCCTCGCAGCCGCCGCTGGCCAGCATGCCCGAATCGGCGCACACCGGCACCCCCGTTACGACCCCCGGCGGCACGGGAAAATCGGTCGCCTTCGTCCCCTCCACCGCCTTAACCATCATCTGGCCCCACAGAGCCGAAACCTCCGTCCCGGAAATACCCACCGGCGTGCGGTTGTCGTTGCCGATGAAAATCCCTGTCAACAGTTCGGGCGTATAGCCAACGAACCAGGCCGTCTCGTAATTGTCGGTCGTCCCCGTCTTACCGGCTGCCGGCCGGCCGAGATTTGCCGGCGTAGCCGTACCGTCCTGCAACACCCCCTTCAGGATATCGGTCATGATATAAGCCACCTCGGGCGACAACACCGACTGCTGAACCACCCTCGATTCCTCCAGTACCTGGTCGTTCTCGTCCAGTACCCTCAGCACGGCCACGGGGCGTGAAACGACGCCCCCGTTCGCGAACGCCGTATAGGCCGTGCAAAGCTCCATCAGGCTCACGCCCTGCGTCAGCCCGCCCAATGCCGACGCCAGGTTATCATCCTCCGGCACCAGCGTCGTGATCCCCAGGCTGCGGGCGAGATTAAGCACGTTCGCCATTCCCACCTGCCGCCCCGTCTTGACCGCCGCCACATTCACCGACCAGCGCACGGCCTTCTTCATCGTTACCGGCCCGCGATACTTTTTGTCGTAATTCTGGGGCGAATAACCGCCGAAATTTATCCGCTCGTCGATAATGATCGAATTGGCCGCCTGGCCCTGCCCCAACGCGGTTGCGTACACGAACGGCTTGAAGGCCGACCCCGGCTGGCGAACCTCTGCCGTCACGCGGTTGATCTGGCTCTCCTCGTAATTCCGCCCCCCCACCATCGCCCGAATATAACCGTTCCTGGGATCGAGCGACAGCACCGCCCCCTGAAACTTGCCCAGCACCGCCTCCGCCGCCTGCTGCAGATTAATGTCGAGCGTCGTATAGACCTTCAGCCCCCCCTTATAGACACGATTGGCCCCATATCGCCCTACAAGCTCCTTGGCGACATAGTCCAAAAAATACGAAGCCTGCACCACCCGCCGTTTCTTGCCTGCCAGGACGATTGGCTCGCGCTGGGCTGCTTCGGCCTGCTCCTGGCTGATATAGCCGGCGTTTGCCATCCCCTGCAGCACCGTGCCCCGGCGCTTGAGCGCCGCCCGCATATCGGCGTACGGCGAGAAAATACCCGGCCCCCGGGGCAGCCCGGCCACCAGCGCGCTCTCAGACAACGAAAGTTCGGCCGCGTGTTTACCGAAATACACCTGTGACGCCGCTTCGACGCCATAAGCGCCCTCGCCGAAATAAACCTGATTAAGATACGCCTGGAGGATCTCCTCCTTGGAAAACTTCCGTTCGATTATCAGCGCCAGCAGCGCTTCGTTGAGCTTGCGACTTAGCGTCTTCTCCTGGGTCAGAAACATCTCCCGCGCCAATTGCTGCGTGATCGTACTGCCCCCCTCCACCAACCCGCCGTAGCGAAGATTGACCCAGACCGCCCGCAAAATACCGATCGGGTCGACGCCGAGATGATGATAAAAGCGGATATCCTCATTAGCGACGATCGCCTGCGGCACATATTGGGAAACATTGCCCAACGTCACCACTATCCGGTTCTCCTCGAACAATTTCGCGATCGGCTGCCCTTTGACATCGAAAACCTGCGTCGCCGCCTTCATTGTCAGATTCTCCAGATTATCGGTGCGCGGCAAGGAAAAAAAGGCACAGCCAGCCGCTGAAAATAGCACCATCGCTGACGCCACGATCAAGGCGTCGACGGCATACTCCCGCCAGACCGCAAATAGCCCGCGGCGCCGGCGGCCATGATCGTTCATGCCTTCATCACTCCTTTACCGTTAGTATGCCCCAGAGCTTAACAGCTAATTGCGCGGCAGGAATCGTCACCGATAGCGCGAAAACTACATAATAAACTACATTGTCGTAAGGAAACTGCCATGACCAAAACTACCGCCCTCCTGCGCACCGCCTGCTACGGCGCCGTTATCCTCCTGCTGCTCCTCCTCTGCGGCCCCCCCGCCCTGCTCGCCTTTCACCGCCCGCCGCCGGCTCCCGTGCAAAAATCCGCCCTTACGCCAGCACCGGACGCCAAGCCGACCAAGCCTGCCAAGCCAGCTACCCGTGCCGCGGCGGACGGCTTTGTCCCCGCCCCGCCCGGCGGCCCCTTGTACGACACCCTTACCGTCAACCGGCGGCGCGCGTCAAACCTCCCCACCGAACTGCCGGCAGCCGTTCCCTACTACGGCGAACGCACCGTCTATCTAACCTTTGACGACGGCCCAGACCCCGACGTAACCCCCGACGTTCTGCGCATCCTACGTCAGGCCGGCGTCCCCGCCACCTTCTTCGTCGTTGGCCTCGAGGCGGAAAAGTCCCCTGACCTCCTTCGCCAGATATACCGCGACGGCCACGCCATCGGAAACCACTCCTACAACCACGTCTACCGCGACCTCTACCGCTCGCCGGCCGCCTATACAGCCCAGCTCCGCCGCACCGACGACATCCTTATGAAGCATCTCGGCGTCCGGCCCCGGATATCGCGCGCTCCCGGCGGCTCAGCCGGCAGCTTCACCGACGCTTACTGGTCGGCCCTCGCCACCGAAGGCTACCGCGATATCGGCTGGAACGTCAGCGCCGAAGACGCCTCCCGGGCAAACGGCGCCGAGATCGCCGCCACCGTCGTCCGGCAAATGGACGACGGCAAATACCTCTGGAGCCACGCCATCGTCCTCATGCACGACGGCCGCGGCCACGAAGAAACCGCCCGCGCCCTTCCCGCCATCATAAAATACTTTAAAGACCGCAACTTCGAATTCAGGGTGGTAAATCTCGAAACCCCGCCGGCCTGGTAACGCAGAAAACCGCCCCGGAAAAATTCCGGGGCGGTTTTTAACGCGTTTTTTCCTATTAAAATAGCTTATAAAAAATAACTTACGCAACAAATAGCGCGTAGATAATCAACAACCCAGTCTGAGCGATCGCCACCGCCCAGCCGTTGCGGATCATCGACCCGAGGTCCTTAGACTGCGCGAAGCCCATCATGGCGACCATGTTGCTCCCCGGAATAATGAAATTCGTAACCCGCGTCGCCACAATCAGCGCCACCGTCCAGGCGATCATCGAAACCCCGTACTGCCCTACCAGCGAAACAAACATCTTGTGGAGCGTCATCAACTCGGCCACCACCGCCCCCGAAATCCCGAAGGCGCCGATGGCGCCGCCGGCGATGACAACCGCCGTCTTGCCGCCGATCTGGATAAGCGGCATGAGCAGATACGTTATCGCCTTAAAACCGCCGGCATGCTCCACGTATTTTATCAGCAGCTCAAGAAGGATAAACAGCAGGAAAAGACCGACATTGCCGGCCATGCCCCGAACGACGCCGCGGCAAATATCATCGAACTTCATCTTGCCGACGAACCCCACCACGAACGCCAGGATCAGCATCACGGAAATAACGTACGGCGTCGCCGCCTTGATGAAAATACCATAGGCGATAAGGGCAATGAAAAGCCAGATGAAAACATTCGTGGCCCGGCGGCTGGTTTCGGTGGGAGTAAACCCAGCGCTGCTGGACTTTATCGTGTCGTCGTACGGCGACTTCTCGGCAGTATCGCGCTGGATGCGCCACATCATCACCCATGCGGCAATCATCGTCACAACGGCGACCGGGATTGCGGCGGTGACAAGCATCGTGCCGTAGTCAAGCTTGGTCAGGCCGAGCAGCGTCACCACCGGCGGCGTAAACGGCCCCAGCGTCAAAGCTTCCTCGCCCACGCTCTGATACATCACCGCCACCATCGCCGGCGACAACCCCACCGCCGCCGCGATCGGATTTACGATCGGCGCGATAATGGCGATCCCGCCGGCCATAGTTCCCAGCAGGCCGACGATGACCAGCGACGCGAGCATTATTCCCAACGCCGCCTTGCGCTGCGAATTAACACCGATGCCGTACATGATTTTATAAACCAGGGTATGGGCGACCTTTGTCTCGGATAATATCTCCCCCAGACCTCGTCCCAGCATGATGATGAGGCCGACCAGCCCGAGGAAAGAGCCCATCGCCTTCGATAGATCCGCCCCCACGCCTACCAGGCTTTTGGCGTTGATAACCGCGCCGATCACCACGCAGATCACCGTTGCCGGCAACGGGTCCATCTCCCGCAGCACCAGCACCATGTAAACCAGAAGCGGGATCAGGCCTACCAGGCCCCACCACAAATTGAAGCTCCCATCAGCCATTGGCTTCCCTCCTTATATTAATTTGGCCTCCCCGATTATCCCCGCCTGCGCAGCACCTCCCCCCGCCCGTCCCCGGTCAGCCGCCCGGCGGCGACCGCCGGCACGCCGTTGACAAACACATGCTCAATCCCCTCGGGATAGCGGTGGGGATCGGCGAAGTCAGCCCGGTCGCGAATGCGCCCGGGGTCAAATGCCACGATATCCGCGTTATACCCCGGCTGCAACAGACCCCGGCCGCGGATGCCGAAAATAGCCGCCGGTAAAGCCGTCATCTTGCGCACCGCCGCTTCGAGAGACAGCAGACCCTGCTCGCGAACATAGCGTCCCAACACCCGCGGGAAAGTGCCGTAATTGCGGGGGTGAACCATCTTTCCGCCGTCCTTGGCGGGGTCCAGACCGCTGCCGTCGCTGCCCACCGCCACGAAATCACTGACTATTATGCCTTCCAGGTCTTCGCTGCTGAGCGAAAAATAAATCGCCTCAACCGCGCCGCCTTCCTCCTTAAGCAGAGCCACCACCGCATCCTCGGGAGCCAGCAGGCGGTCCCAGGCCAGTTCGGCAATCGACCGGCCGACATACTTCCCGTTTGCCCCGGTCCGCAACGAAGCGATTCTGACCCGCTCCGGCCCGCCCCGTACCGTCATCTCCTCACGAACCGCCTGGCGGATACGGGAATGAAGGTCGGCGTCAGCCAGCCGCCAAAGCATCGCCTCAGTCCCGCCATCCTGCACCCAGCCTGGCAGTAGAGCGGTCAGCGATGTAGACGTGGCCTCGTAAGGATACTGATCCGCCCACACATCCACCCCTTGGGAACGGGCCTCATCGAGCCTGGCCAGCGC
Organism: Selenomonadales bacterium 4137-cl; assembly: GCA_032334055.1. Classification (NCBI taxonomy): domain Bacteria; kingdom Bacillati; phylum Bacillota; class Negativicutes; family Acetonemataceae; genus Anaeroselena; species Anaeroselena agilis. Next base: position 1,784,986 of record JAUOZS010000001.1, read on the forward strand.
CGCCCGCCCCTGCCCCCAGTAGGGCTGGCCGATGGCCTTGAGGTGAGAGATCAACACCCGCGCTCCGCTGGAAGCGGCAATCGACACGGCTTCTTCCACCGCCGCCGGCAAAGTCTTGCTCTCGCCGCGGATATGGCTGGCGTATACCGCCCCGTTAGCAGCCAGCACGCCGGCCAGTTCGGCAAGCTCCGCCGTGGCCGCGAAACTGCCGGGAGGATAGATTAACCCCGTCGACATCCCCCACGCTCCCTGCTTGAGCGACCTTGATAGCAGCGTTTTCATCTCATCCATTTCGGCCGCGGTCGGCACCCGGTCGTCTGACCCCATTACCGCTATTCTTAGAGCCCCGTGCGCCACCATGGGAGCAAGGTTGCGCCCCGGCCCGATCCTTTCTACTGCGCTGGCGTAACCGTCCATATCTTCCCAATCGATCCCTCCCGGCGGCAACTCCCCCTCCATCGTCGCCAGGTATGTCTCCAGCTCGCGCCGGCGCCTCCCGGCGCCGACAGGGAAGAGACCGATACCGCAGTTGCCCATCACCTCGGTCGTCACGCCCTGCATCACCTTGCTAGGGCCGAGCGGCGCGTGGAAAACCGTACGATCACTGTGAGTATGACTGTCTATAAAGCCTGGGGCCACAACCAGGCCGTCGGCGTCAATGACCTTAGCGCCGGCGGCCGAAAGCTGCGGCCCCATCGCGACAATCTTCCCCTCCGCCAACAGCACATCGGCCCTCGCGCCCGCACGTCCGCTACCGTCCAAAACCAAACCGTCTTTCAAAAGATAATTCACAGCCATTCCCCGCTTTCCTAAAAAATAAAACCAGCAAAACAAGCCCACCCCCATTGGTAGATGGCTGTCTTGCTGGATTTCACCTGCGTAAGGCAAATGAAGCAGCGTCAATATTGAACTGTAACTATAAATTAGCAAAAAAACCGGAAACTGTCAACACTTTAGCGCTTGCGCTGAAAATCTTCCTGCCGGGTCAGGTGATCGCCTCTCAGCCCTTGCTTATAAAGACGGTAGCGGCGCTGAGCCTCCTTGAAGGCCACAATAATCGCCTTCTGCGAAGCCCCGAAATAGCGGTTCTCGATCTCACTGCGGATCGCCTCCCCGTCAGTGAGCATGTTTCGCCCCTTGAACAGACTGTCGAGAAAATCATACGTGCTCTTCATCATAACGGAGCTGCCGCAGCTTTCGATAACATCGGTGTCGCGGTCGATCACTAAACCGAGCATGAACCGACCATACTGCTGGGTGATGGGATTACTCATCTGCGATTTGGAGTCACCGATAATGTAGACGGTATTGGGAGAATACATACCGCGGCCCCTCCTCCGGAAGATTATGCTACCCATTCGCCGCCGGCCGCGTTTCTCCTTCCCGGCATAAAAAAAAGCCGCCCCCGAAGGAACGGCTGGGGAAACATTGTCTGCCGCAAACTCAGACCTCTGCCGTCAGCAGCGACTCAGCCATGCCGTCAAGCTCGCCGGCCAACTCGCCGATCTGCTCGGTTTCTTTGGCAACATGAGTAATAGCGCCGGCCACTTGGGTAATAACTTCCTTAACCTCGTGCATCTGGCGGTAATTATCCTCGCTATCCGCCTGCACCGTGCGGATGATCCCCTCAATACGCTTGACGGAGTTCCCGCTCGTGGCCGCCAACTTGCGGATCTCTTCCGCAACCACGCCGAACCCGCGGCCCTGCTCCCCGACTCTCGCCGCCTCGATTGCCGCGTTGAGCCCCAGAAGATTGGTTTGCGCCGTAATATCCTTAATAACCTGCAGTACCTCGTCAGTCTCCCTCACCCGGGCGGCCGACACGGCAGCGGTTTGGGCCACCGTCCCGCTGATATCGGCGATCTGTTGCGTCTGCGCCGATATTTCCTCCGCGGTCCCCGCCAAAGTGCTTATACTGTCGGTCAGCTTATCCGCCATCTCTTTCAGGCGTTCCTGCCTGTCCACCGGTTCCGCCACCGAAATCGCGCCGATAGCTTCCCCTTGGCTGTTGCGAATTGGATAGGCATAGGCGATATAAGGCACCCCAAACAAGGATTTATCGCCCCGGACCACGAACCGGCCGTTCTCGGCCACCGCCTTCGCCACCGACGTTCCCGGTTTCAAAGGAGTGCCGGGTGTGATATTAAGATTTATTTTTGCGCTCGGCTTAGCCACGAGATACTTTTCCTTGTCGGTAACAGCAACGCAAAAATCGTTGGGCAACAGGTCGGTCAATATCGGCGCTACTGTCAGATAATGGGCCAAATACTCTTCATCGGCCATAACCATTGCTTCCTATTCCTCCTTCCGACCGGGCGCCAGCCGCAGCCGGCCGCATCGGCCGCCAGCCGTTAGAAAGCCTGCCTCACGGCAGGCTTTCTAACGTGATGAACTTCTACATCATAATTTTCGGCAGGATTAGGAGACCGGCGGTGACGATTACCAGCCAGAACACGCAGATGAAGGCCATGAAACCCCAGACTTCCTTCAGCTTCATGCCCACGAGCGCCAGAGCGGGGATGACGTACAGCGGCTGGATGAGGTTGGTCACCTCGTCGCCGTGGACGAAAGCGTTCATTACCAGCGGGATGTTGGCGTTCAGAGCCTTCGCGGCCTCCATGAGGATCGGCCCCTGGACGATCCACTGGCCGCCCTGGGACGGGATGAACAGATTGGCGAACGCCGCCGAGAAGAACGACCACGCGTAAATAGTATCCGCGGTCGCCACCTTGATTAGCAGACCGGCGATGACCTTGGCGAGACCGGACGAGGTCATCATGCCCATGATGCCGCCATAGAACGGGAATTGCAGCATAACTTCGGCCGCCGGACGCATCATGTCTTTGAAAGCGGTAACGAATTTGCTGGGGGTGTTGTAAAGGAAAGTGTTCAACGTCAGGAACATGAAGATAACGAAGTTGAAATTGAGCGACTTAATTATGCCCTTGGTCATAAAACTGTCAATGATGACCGCCAGTCCGGCCAAACCGATGAGCAGCATCAGCACGCGGCTGCTGTTCATCTTGTCTGCCAGCGTTTCCTGCTCGTCCCTGGCGACAGTTGCGGCGATGGCCGGCTCTTCTTTAGGTTGATAGGTTATCAATTCGTTGGCAGGCGGCTTCGTGTATACGCCCAGCAGTATGACCGTGACAACCATCACGAAAAACAGCACCGTATTGATCGGGTTGTAAACCGTCACATCCTGGGTCCAGATGCCGATGGCTTTCTCCATGAAGTGCCCCTTGGTCGCCACCAGGGCGTACACACTCGCACTCGGGCACCAGGTCTGGCCAAGCACCATGGTGGTGTAACCGGCCGCGATCGCCAGCGGGAAGTGCAGGCCCTTGACGTTGCGCGACAACTGCATCGCGAAGATCGGCGTGAGGATGGATGAAAATGCCCAGTTGATCAAACTGGAAACAAAGCCGAAGACAAGCATGACCACCATGGCCACCGACGCCGAACTCGGCATCCTGGCCACCCGGGCGAGAAACCTCTCGACCAGCGGCGCCTTGGCCGCCGCCCCGCAGCAGATGACCATGAACGACATCTGGAACGCGAAGCCGATCATCGTCCACAGGCCGTTATACCAGCCAAGCACCAGCTTCAGAGGTCCGCCGTCGCTCACCACCAGGCCAAAGACAAAAGCCAGCAAGGTGAGAATGACGCAGAACACGAAAGAATCGGGGATGTACCGGTCGGCAGCGAACTGGAACGCCCTGGATATCCTCCACAGCATAGAATCAGCCCTCCCTAAACATTATAAATTCCGGGAATTACACATAAAATTCCGAAGCCTTCAACTGATGAATAAGTTTCTTCATAAACTTCTTTCTGATCGCGGGAATCTCATCCTGCTTATAAGTATAAAATCCCTCGCCCGTCTTGATGCCCAGCTTCCCCTCCTTCACTTTTTCACGCAGCAGCCTGTTGGCTTCCTGCGAGTTATCCATCACCTTCAGCAGGTTATCGCCTACCACGCACCAGATGTCGAGGCCGCCGAAATCGGCCACCTCCAGTTGCCCCGTGGTGGCATAGCGGAACGCCGGCCCAAACTTGAGCGCCTTATCGACGTCGGCCGGTTCGGCTATCCCCTGCTCGATGATCGAAAACGCCTCCCTCGCGACACCCTGCTGGATGCGGTTGGCCACCAGCCCGGGCACATCCTTGAGAACCTTGACCGTCTGCTTCTTGATCGACTTGTACAAAGCCTCGACTTCCTGATAGATTTCCGCCGGCATATTGCCGAAAAAGGACAGCTCGGCGATCGGCATCAGATGGCCGGGATTGTACCAGTGGCAGACCATCATCCGTTTCTTGCGTTCCTCGCCGACGAACGCCATCATTTCGTTCAGCGCCAGGCTGGAAGTGTTGCTGGCGATAATGGCCTCAGGCTTGCAGTATTCGTCCAGCTGCTTGAACAGTTTCTGCTTGAGTTCGATGATCTCGGGGGCAGCTTCGATGATGTAATCGCGGTCGGAAACCGCCGCCTTAAGATCGGTGCATGGCTTTATCCTGTCGAGGGTGGCCTCCACCTCGGCCGCGGCGATGAACTCCTCCTCGGCAAGCAGCTCAAGCTCTTGCCGGATCTGCTCCTTCGCCTTGGCCAACACTTGCTCGCCGGTATCGAACATATTCACATCATAGCCGTAAAGCG